>NZ_JBFAUZ010000074.1:0-33500 GCF_040679555.1 Spirillospora sp. NPDC052242 | reverse complement strand
GCACCGCGGAACAGCAGCAGGAGAGCCTGGATGATGCCGATGAACATGGCGACCAGGCACAGCACGATCACCAGCGCCGCCGGTGTCCCCGACGGCAGCGCCACGATCTTGGCCATCCGCGCGGCGAAGTCGCCCTGCGACGAGGCCGTCAGCGCCCAGTCCGACCACAGGTCCCCCAGCTGCAGCAGCTGATTCGGGAGCAGCGTGCCGATGACGGTCACCGTGACCAGGACGACCACGCCTTGCCCGGCACCGATCAACGGCGCCGCCTTGCGCGACAGCGCCATCTTTCCTGCGACGACCAGCAGTGCCGCCAGCGCGACGAAGACCGTCAGCGGCTGGACGAGCGTCTGCAGGAAACCGATCGCCGGCTCGTCTTCCAGGTTCGGTGACGGGGTCTCGACCCACCAGGAGGCGGAGTTGGAGATCAACCACCCCACCGCCGACTCGAACCCATCGGCGGTGGCCTGCAACATGTCGCCGCCGATCGCGGCCGGAAGGTCGGGCATCGGCGGGCCGAACGAACGGCCGTCATCGTCGGCCGGCTGCACGCAACTCGGCTCGAGCACCGGCGAGCAGGGATCCAGCGGCGCCATCACCCGCCACCCCCGCGCGGGAACCGAACGTACCCCTCGGCCGAGGCGATCGACACGGCCGACCCGTGCCAGGCCCCGCCCGGCGGGGCCACGACACGCCAATCGCCGTTCTCCCACCGCACCTGCACCCGGGTCGCCGCGCGGACCGTGACGTCACTGTCCCCGGGACCGGCCGTCACCAGGTCCAGCGTCGCAGACCCAGGTGAATAGCCCAGCCACCGAAACCCCTCCAGCACCATGTACGTCCGCCCCAGCGCCTCCCCATAAGGACGGTCGCCGCGATGCCGCTCGTAGGAGCGTTGCGTCGCCTCGAGCAGCGCGGCGGTGTCCGGTCCGATCACCTGGTTGCGGATCGTCGGTTCGAACACCCGTGGCCCCCACAGTGCGTGTGCCCGCACCACGATGTGGACGGCCGCCAGCAGCGCCCCACGCGGCGACCGCGCAAACCCGAACCCCTGCCCGTCGTCCGTCCGGCGGGGGCCGTCGGCCGAGTAGGGCAGCAGCACGCCGTGGTAGTCGCGCCATGCCACTTCGGCGAACGAGACGGGCGGCGCGCTCACCAGGACGGCCTGCGGCTCCGGGTGGGCAACGCGCTGCGCCGCAGGCGGGGCGGACTCGTTCGTGCACCGGGCCGCACCGAGCACCAGCGTGCCGCCGACGAC
Organism: Spirillospora sp. NPDC052242; assembly: GCF_040679555.1. Classification (NCBI taxonomy): domain Bacteria; kingdom Bacillati; phylum Actinomycetota; class Actinomycetes; order Streptosporangiales; family Thermomonosporaceae; genus Spirillospora; species Spirillospora sp. NPDC052242. The sequence continues at coordinate 32,242 of NZ_JBFAUZ010000074.1, read as the reverse complement.
CGTCCCGGCCACGGCCATCAGGGCGCGTTTCGACACCGGCGGCCTCATGTGAAGAACACCGTGACGATCGGCGCCGCCGCCGCGACCAGGCTCAGCCCGCCGAGCACCCACGGCACACCGGTCGCGCCGTCGGCGGCGAACGACGACCGGTTCTTACGCCCGATCGCCATCTGCCCACCGCAGATGAACAGCCCGGCCAGACCGCAGATCATCACGCCCCACTTGCCCCAGGCCAGCAGCTCCTGAATCTTGGCGTCCAGGCCCGGCGGCGGCGCCGGAGGCGGATCCGGCACCTCCAGCGCCGGCGGGGGATCGGTCGGCGTCGTCACCGGCGCCACCCCCGCCCACCCGCGACCAGACCCCGCAGCTCGTCCAACGCCTGCCGCGCCTTGCCCGGCAGCATGACCGCGGCCGGATCGTCCACGAGCCGCAGCGCCCGCACGTGCGGGACCCGCACCACGCCGCCGACCTGCCACTCCAGCAGCGCGAACCGCGCGGTCGCGTCCCGCGGCTCGGGGCCGCCGTCGCCGACGATCGCCAGCGCCGCCACGCCCTGGTCCCCTCGGCGCAGCACGGCGACCGCCGCCGTCGCGTCCTTCGCAGCGGTCGCGGTGTTACGGGCGGCCAGCACCACCGGGCGACCCTTCGCCTGCACCGGACACCCGTCCTGCTCCGGCGTCGCCCGGACGACGCCCATGTCCCAGGCCGCGGGCAGCAGCGCCGCCAGCGTCGAGGTCCCGGCGCCGCCGTGCGCCCCGGCCACCACCACGTCCAGGACCCCAGCCGCCCGCAGGCCGCCCGTCCCGGCATGTCGAAACCTCAAAGACCACACACCCCCGATCTGTTGCTCAGAGTTGATGGATGGTCACAGTACGTGGCAAGCTGGTGGAGCGCAAGCAACACCAAAGAACGTTTCTGCTCGTCAAACGTGCTTCTGCAGCATCGACCCACCACACTGAGAGGCGACGATGACCCCGTCCCAGGAGCCTGCGCGATGACCGAGAAGCCCGGCCGCGACCCCGACGTGCTCACCACCGCTGAACTCGCCGCCAAGCTCGGCCTGTCGCCCCAGACCGTCCGCCGGATGGCCCACGCCGGGCAGATCCCCGCGCTCAAAACCGGCAAGGACTTCCGCTACTCCTGGGAAGCGGTCCGCGAGGTGCTGCGGCAGCCCCACCACGAACCCGGGGTGACCCATGACCGAACCGCCGACCAGCAACCCGACAAGGGCGCCGGCTACCGCGCCCGACGCCAAGCCCGCACCGGCGCCACCGAACCCGGCACCGGCTGACCGACCCCAACGGCCCACGCGGTGAAGATCCTCACCGCATGCGCCGCCGCCATCACCCTCCCGCTGGCCCTCGTGCTGTTCCTGGCCGGACAGGGCCAGGCAGGAGGCTCAGCACTCGCTGGCGCGCCCACCGCTCTGGCCCGCAGCGACATCCCACCGGCCTACCTGCGCTGGTACATGGACGCCGCGCAAACCTGCCCGGGGCTGGGGTGGAACGTGCTGGCCGCCATCGGCAAAGTCGAAACCGACCACGGCCGCTCCACCCTCCCCGGCGTCCACTCGGGAGAGAACCACGCCGGAGCCGGCGGACCCATGCAGTTCCTCGCGGCCACCTGGGCCGCCTACGGCGCCGACGGAGACCACGACGGCCACAGAGACCGCTACAACCCCGCCGATGCCATCCACGGCGCCGCCAACTACCTCTGCCACAACGGCGCCGGCAAGGGCGGACGGCACCTGCGCCGCGCGATCTGGCACTACAACCACGCCGAGTGGTACGTCCGCAAAGTCCTCCACCAAGCCGACCGCTACGCCGACACCCCCACCGGAACCGGACGCGGCGGCGTCGCCGTCCGCGCCGCCCTTCGATGGCTCGGCACCCCCTACTCCTGGGGAGGCGGCGGCCCCTCCGGCCCCACCTACGGCACCGCCCACGGCTCCGGCATCAAAGGCTTCGACTGCTCCGGCCTCGCCCAACACGCCTGGGCCAAAGCCGGCATCCGCCTACCCCGCGTCGCCGCCGCCCAATACCACGCCGGAACCCACATCCCCCGCCACGCCCTCCAGTCCGGCGACCTGGTCTTCTTCGCTACCAACCCCGGCAACCCCGCCACCATCCACCACGTCGGCATCCACATCGGCAACGGCCGCATGATCCACGCACCCCAAACCGGCGACGTCGTCCGCATCGCCACCTGGGCCGGCAACCCCACCCGCGAACACCAATACATCGGCGCCACCCGCCCCGGACCCCACTCCCTCTGACCGGAGGCCCCTACATGCCTTGCGACAACCGCCCCCGCCCGGTCCGCAAGACCCCACCGCCCTGCGGACCGATCCGCGCGTTCAGCTACGGCGGCGGCTGGCAATCCACCGCCGCCCTCGTCCTGGCCGCCCAAGGCACCATCGACTTCCGCACCTTCCTGTTCGCCAACGTCGGCGACGACTCCGAACACCCCGCCACCCTCGCCTACGTCCGCGACCACGCCACCCCCTACGCCCGCACCCACGGCATCGACCTACGAACCCTCAACCGCATCCGCCGCGACGGCACCACCGAAACCCTCTACGGCCGCCTCATGCGCGAAGGATCCCGCTCCATCCCCATCCCCGTCCGCATGTCCAACGGCGCACCCGGCACCCGTTCCTGCACCGCCGACTTCAAGATCCGCGTCATCGGCCGCTGGCTCAAAGCCCACGGCGCCTCCCGCACCAACCCCGCCACCATCGGCATCGGCATCAGCGTCGACGAAATCCACCGCGCCAACGCCCGCCGCCACGAACCCCACGAACGCATCGTCTACCCGCTACTCGACCTCGGCATCCGTCGCGCCGACTGCCCCCGCATCATCCGCTCCGCCGGCCTACCCGTCCCACCCAAATCCGCCTGCTGGTTCTGCCCCTTCCACCGCCTCACCACCTGGCAAGACATGCGCCGCGACGAACCCCACCTCTTCACAAAGGCCTGCCACCTCGAAACCACCATCAACAACCGCCGCGCAGCCCTCGGCAAAGACCCCGTCTACCTCACCCGCCACAACGCACCCCTCAACGACGTCACCCCCGAAACCGACGTCCTCCCCTTCGACGAAGACGACGGCACCTGCGACTCCGGCTGGTGCTTCACGTGACCTCTACATCAGATTTTCGAGGGCAGCCGTGCTGCCGCTGCGGGGCGCCGAGCGAGGCGAGGGCCTCCCAGTCAATCGAACGCGCCACCGTGCTCATTGATCCCTCAAGCATCGAGCCGACGCACGCAGCCGCTCGGGAAACTGAGAGTCGTCTGGTCGGCGAGAGCGCCCACGCGCAGGTGTTCACGGTCGAGCAGATCGCCGAGATCCTGCAGATCGGCCGCGACAAGGTTTACATGCTGCTCCGGACAAAGCAGTTGCGCAGCATCAAGATCGGACGGTTGCGACGGATCACCGATCGGCAGCTCGCCGAGTACATCGCGGCGGCCGAGGACATGCCATGAACTCTATGCATCTCGACGGCTAGGACCCGGATTCGGGCGAGCCTGGACACTCACTTGGTCGCCTCGGCTTCGAGGCGGGGGATTCGCCAACGAGGAAGGGCTGGTCTCCCAAAGTGATTAGCCAACTTCGGTGAGTGGCTTAAGGGTCGTCAAGCCCCAAAGTGCGAGATGGAGCATGCCTAGTAGAGGGCAAGTCCTGACCGACGAGCGAACTCCGAGCAGACACGGGGACGTATCGGGACGAGCCGGGCGGGGAAAACCGGGACGAACTCGCGTTTGCCCTGGTGAACGGTGGTGGGGTCGCATGGGACTCGAACCCACATCCTACGGATTGGAAGCGCCAAAGCCATGCCAAACTGGGCTGGTGTTTCCCGTGCGCATCCCGTGTCGGAATGGTTCCGGTACGGACGGCGCGACTGTCGGCCCATCCGGTCCGCCCCTTCTCGCGGGCCGATCTGCCCGTGCGTGCAGTGCGTTGGACCGGGGGCGCAGGCCCGGGCTGCCGTACGGTCAGGACGATTGCAGTTCCGCGGTGCTGACGGGCGTGAGTTCTATTCGTGCGGCCGTCTCCTCGTTGGAGATCGGCAAGCCGGCCGCTGCGGCGCGTTCGTATCGGCGGTAGAGGATGCGGTCGTAGTGCTCGCGGCCGAGCCCTTCGTGCCAGTAGGGCAGCGACAGCACGCGTGTGGGGGTGATGCCGTGGGCGAGGGCGGCCTCGCGGCCGGCGGCCACGCGCCGCACCTCACCGGCGATCCACACGGTCGTGCGCTCGTCGGCCTCGGCGAGGGCTGCCCGCAGCGCGTTCTCCGTGTCCCCTGATGCGTCCATGTCGATGACCGTGGTGCGTAGGTCCGCGGGCGTGGCTCGGAGGATCTCCGTGATCGCGGGGCGGGCGCTGCGGTCGCCCATGATGACGAGGGTCTCGGTGTTCTCATCGAGAACGAGTTCGTGTTTGAAGCCGATCGCGCCGACGGTGTCGCCGACTTTCGCGCGGTGGATCCAGCTCCCGGACGCTCCCAGGTCGAGGGCGTCGAAGGTGATGGAGTCGGTACCGGGCGCGAATTCCAGCGCGGTGTAGGCGCGGGCGATCGGGCGCGCCGGGTCGCTCTCCCAGCTCGGGACCGCGAGCCGGTGCTCGTCGAAGGTCGGGAGGGTGACGGGGGCGCCGGCGTTCCGCGCGGTGAAGATCTTGAAAACGGGGGCGAGGCCTCGGGGCCGCATCCTCGTGATGAGCGGTGCCTGGATCCGGAAACGCAGAAAATTGTCGGGGCGGGGAGAGACGCTGGTGATGCGGGCGAGCGTCATCACCATTCCGTTGCCGAGTTCGTACCCTTTGTCGTTCATGACCGTGGCCCTTCTGTGGACGGCGTGCGGAGGTCGCGGCGGCTGCGGGGGATGACGATCGGTGCGCCGGTGACGGGGTCGGCGATGATCGTGCTGCCGATCCCGAAGACGCGCTCGATGAGCTCGGTGGTGATGACGTCTCGTGGGGGGCCCTCGGCGATGACGTCACCGCTTGCCATGGCGATGAGATGGGTGGCGTATCGGGCCGCCTGCGCGGGGTCGTGGAGCACGGCGACCAGGGTGCGGCCCTGCTCGTGGAGATCCTGCAGAAGGTCGAGGACGTCGAGCTGGAACGCGATGTCGAGGAAGGTGGTGGGCTCGTCCAGCAGCAGGATCGGGGTCTCCTGGGCGAGTGCCATCGCGATCCAGACCCGTTGCCGTTGCCCTCCGGAGAGCTCGTCGACGGGCCGGTCCGCGAGTTCATCGGTGCGGGTCGAGATCATCGCCTTCCGGAGCGCGTCCTCGTCGTCGCCGTTCCACCGGTGCAGCGGGCCTTGATGGGGGTAGCGTCCGCGGGCGACGAGGTCGGCGACGGTGACGCCGTCGGGTGCGGTCGCGGACTGCGGGAGGAAACCGATGGTGCGCGCGAGCGCTTTCGATGGGTAGGACCGCACCGTCCGGCCGTCCAGGAGGACGGCGCCGCCGGTGGGGGCCATGAGACGTGCGATGGCGCGCAGGAGCGTGGATTTGCCGCACCCGTTGGGGCCGACGATGACGGTGAACGACCCATCGGGGATGGTGAGGCTGAGGCCGTGCGAGACGATGCGGCGCTCGTAGGCGAGGGTCACGTCGTCGACGGTGAGGCGTCCGCGGGCGGTGGTCATGAGCGTGTTCTCCGGGTCTCGTGGAGAAGGAGCCACACCAGGTATCCGCCGCCGATGACGACCGTGGCGATGCCGGCGGGCAGCGGGGTGGGCAGGGCGTGCTGGGCGACGTGGTCGGCGATCGTGAGCATCAGCGAGCCGGTGAGCGCGGTGGCCGTCATCTGGAGTGCAGGGCCGCGCAGCAGCAGGCGTGCGATATGGGGCGCCGCGAGGGCCACGAACGCGATCGGGCCGGCCGCGGCGGTGACGACGGCGATGAGGGCGACCCCCACGGCGACGAGCGCCAGTTTGGCGCGCTCGACCGGCAGCCCGAGCGCGCGGGCGGCGTCGTCGCCGAGTTCGAGGTGGCGCAGGAGCGGGATGAGGAGTCGCAGCGCGGCCAGGAGAACCGCGATGGCGACGACCGCGGGCACGACCTGCCGCCAGGCGACGGTGCCGAGCGATCCCGCGCCCCAGGCGGCGGCGGTCATGGCGACGTCGAGTTCGGCGCGCAGCAGCATCCAGGTGTTGATCGCGCTGAGCGTCGCGGCAAGGGAGACGCCGACGACGATGAGCCGGAATCCCTGCAGTCCCGCACGGAGACTGAACATGTAGACGAGCGCGGCGGTCAGCAATCCGCCGAGCAGCGCGCCGGCGGCGACCTCGGCGTATCCGCCGGCGAGGACGATGATGACGATGAGCGCGCCGGTGTGGGAGCCGGCGGAAAGCCCGAGGATGTCGGGACCGGCCAGCGGGTTGCGGGTCAGCGACTGGAACACCGCGCCGCCGACCGCGAGCGCCGCACCGAACGCGACGGCGGCGAGGACGCGCGGCAGGCGCCACTCGAGCACCACGATCCGATCGGTGCGTTCACCACCGCCGAGGAGCGCGGAGACCACCTCGGTGGGAGACAGGGCGATATCGCCGGTCCCGAGCGCGACGACGCAGACCGCCGACACGACGATCGACAGCAGCGCGCACACCGCGATCGCGCGGCGCGGCGGCGCCCATCGTTTCGTGTGGGCCGGACCGGCGGCACGGCGCGGCGAGAGAAGAGACGCGAGCGTGCTCACCACGCGGCCGTCCTTCTCCGGCGGGCCAACATCATCAACATCGGCCCACCGATGACGGCGGTCACGATCCCGACGGGGATCTCCGCGGGCCGCATCAGCAGCCGTCCCACGATGTCGGCCACCAGCAACAGCGACGGGCCGAGCACGCCGCTGAGCGCCAGGACCCATCGCTGGTCGCCGCCGGCGGGCCGGCGGGCGAGGTGCGGAACCATTAGCCCCACGAACACGATCGGGCCGGCGATGGCGGTCGCGGCTCCCGCGAGCAGCGTGATCGCCGTGACCGAGAGGGTACGCGTGACCTTCACCGGCGCGCCGAGCCCGGAGGCCGTGTCTGCACCGAGGGCAAGGGCGTTCAAGGACGGCCCGACCAGCACCGCGATGACGCCGCCGACGACGAGGAACGGCGCCGCGGCCACGAGGACGGCGCCGTCGTGCCCGGTGAGCGTTCCCGCGTTCCACGCGCGCATCTGATCGAACGCGTCCGGGTTCAGCAGCGTGATCGCCGAGACGGCGCCGCCGAGGACCGCGGCGAGCGCGACTCCCGCCAGGACGAGACGGACCGGGTCCGTACCGCTTCGACCCGCCGATCCGATGAGGTACACCGCCGTGGCGACCAGTCCGGCACCCGCCAGCGCGAACCACACGTACGCGTCCGGTCCCGTCAGGCCGAAGGCGCCGACGGCGATCGTGACCGCCAGCGCGGCGCCCGCGTTGACGCCGAGCAGTCCGGGGTCGGCCAGCGGATTGCGGGTCAACGACTGGATGAGCGCTCCCGCGACGCCCAGGCCGACGCCGACCAAGACCCCTGCGACGGTCCGCGGGATCCGGAGATCCCGTACCATCCCGTACTCCTCGCCCGATCCCACGCCGCGCAGGGCGTCCCAGACGACGCCCGGCGCGATGCCCCGCGCGCCGACGCACACGCTCAGAACGACGAGAAGACACAGCGCCAGCGAGGACAGGACGAGCGCGGCGCCGCGTCGCAGCCGGACGGGGCCGTCCCCGTCGTCGAGTGCAGCCACCACTCCGGTCAGCCGAGGGAGCCGAAGAGAGCGTCGAGGTCCCCGGGAACCCAGGTCTTCCCGAGGACACCGGCGTTGTTGATCGCCTCGCCCTGCGGGTCGCTGAGCCACACCACCCGCTCGGACAGGTTGGTCGCCCACGCGGGCGACGCCTCCAGCGTGGCGGCCGATTCACGCGGCGACGGCATCAGCAGCACCACCTCGCCCTCGACATCGCCGACGGTCTCGCCCGAGTACACCGCCTTTTCGCTCCCCTCTTCGACCGCGCGCTGATCGGCCGCCGGCCGCATGCCGAACAGGCGCAGGACATTGCCCGCGGAGGCGAGCGTGATCTCGGAGTTGTAATAGAGGCCGAAGGAGTACGGCCTCCGCGTGAGCCGCGGATGCTTCGCTCCCACCTCCTCGAACGCCGTGACGGCGGCGGTGATCAGGCGTTCGCCCTCATCGACCTTGGCGACCGCCTTCGCGACCTGGCGGATGCCGGCCCGCCAGTCGGCGCCGGCGTCCTGCATGTCGAACACCAGGGTCGGGGCGACCTGCTCGAGCTTGGCGACGACCGCCTCGTCGGTGAACTGAGGCCACGCGGGCGCGACGATGAGATCGGGCTTCAACGCGAGGACGCCCTCGTAGTCGATCTCGTTCGCGTACGGGTCCGCCAGGGTGGCGTCGATTGCGGCATGGTCGTCGTGCTCAGCGAGGTACGGCAGGTTCTCGATGTTGTTCACGCCGGCGCCGACGGGGTCGATGCCCAGAGCGATGACGTTCTCGAAAGCGGGGTTGCCCAGGGTGACGACGCGCTCGGGACGCTCGGTGAGGGTCGTCTCGCCGGTTCCGGTCGTGACCGTGACGGGGTAGCCCGCCGAAGTCGGTGCCTCGCCGCCGTCGTGCGGATCGGCGGCCGCCGAACAACCCGCCGAAGCGGTGAGGCCGAGGACGGCGGCGGCCAGGAACGCGAGGGGGCGCATGCGCAGGATGAGCGACATATTGCCACCCTAGCAATAATAAGTGAGGCTACCCTAAATTAGGTGCCGGGGCCGGTGCTCGGGTCGTCTAGATGCGTCCATTCCGCGTCCGGCGTCGGGACGGCGTGCGGCAGGTCCCCGGCGGCGATGAGCATGTCGGCCCCGAGGAGGAACGCCTCGATCGTCCACGCGGCCTTGCCGTCGTAGATGTCGGTGTGCGGGTACTCCGCGTTCGGGTACCGATTCCGACGCGGGGGACGCAGAGCGGCCGTCAGCGTCAGCAGGCGAGAACCCAGCAGATGCGCCGCCCGTCGATCCAGCCGGGGATCGCGGCTCATCAGCTCGTCCATGATCTGCTCGAACACCCCCAGCGTGGCGCGCTCGTACGGGCCGCGCAGCACGTAGTCCTCCACTCCGGGGCTCTGCTTCAACAACGCGGTGAACCGCTCCGCGATCACCCGCAGATACCCCTGCCAGGTTCGTTCTGCGGGCGCGTCGACTTCCAGACGGCCGAAGACGCGGGCGCACGCCAGCGCGTACAGCCGGTCGATCGACTCCACGTGATGGCGGATCGTCGCGTCCGACACCCCCAGCTCGCGCGCCACTCCGGCCCGGGTCAGCCGGTCCAGTCCCACCCGCTCGGCGGCGTCGAGGATGTCTTCCACGGTGGTCAGCGGTGGGCGTCCCAGCCGCGGCGTCGTTGCCCTCGTGCCGGTCGACCTCGTGCCATGGGAGCGCATGGCGTCACAGTATCCAAGCGGCCCTGGCCGGGCGCGGGATCACGCGTGGTATGCGGTGGGCGCCCCGCTGTCGCGGTTGCGGACCAGCGGTCCCGCGGTGGGCCGGCCGAGCGTGTCCAGGAGGTCCTCGATCGAGGCTCGGGCTTGGCCGCGCAGGGGCACGGTGCGGTCCTTGCCGCCCAACCGCCCCTTGCCGCGCACCCGCACGCTTCCCTTCCTCGGACAGGCGCACGTCGGCCACCTCCAGGACACGATCTCCGCCACACGCAGGCCGGCGTAGTAGGCCAGGTGGCAGATCACCCGGGGCACGGAGGGGTGGGCCGGGTGCTCACGCACCACTGCCGGGCGCCCGGAGCCGCGCAGGGCGAAGAACGCGTCCACGGCGGCCAGGCGGTTGTTGATGGTGGCCGCCGACACGCGCGCACCGCCCAGTCCCGGGCATCCGGGTCGGTGAGCGGGTCGCCGTCCAGGGCGCCGGCCTCGCGCGCCTCAGCGAGCCAGAGCAGGAAGTAGCCGACGTTGCGCCGGTACTTGTCGCACGTGGCCGCGCCCAGGTCGGTCGTCGAGGCCGGCCTCTCGGTGAAGGCCTCGCGTTCGGCGTCCAAGTCGCCGGGCAGCGCCCACGCTTCGGCGCGGCCGCCCCGTGCGTGTGTTTCCAGAAGTCACCTGGCCAGTCTGCTTCCGGGAGTGCTCATTTCCGGAAGTAAGGTGCCGCCTGGGGTGAGACCATGGGTTCCAGCTCGGCCGCCCCCTTGCCCCTTCCGGGCTTGCTTGGTTCGCGCCCTCTCAGAGCTCCAGGACGGTCTCGCGGGCGATGGTGACGACGGCCTGACCGACGGAGCCTCCGCTGCGGCTGGCGATGGCGGCAGGAACGTCGTCGAAGGCGTAGTGCTCGGTCACGGGCGGGGTGATCGATCCGTCGCGCAGGAAGGCGGAAAGGGCCTCGCGGGTGAGGTCGCGTTCCGCCTCCGAGCGGAAGAGGGAAAGGGCTCCGCTGACGGAGTAGTCGTTGAAGAGGATGCTCTGAGGGTCGGGCTGCCCCCATTCCCCGCTGGCGAAGCCGACCAGGAGAACGCGTCCCCCGCGGTTGACGGCCCGGGTGGCCTGCTCGTACGCCTCACCGCCGACCGTGTCGTAGATGACGTCGGCGCCATGGCCGCCGCCGAGTTCCAGCACCGTCTCGGCGAGGTCCTGCTCACTGAGGTCGATGACGTGGTCGGCGCCCTGGAGCCGGCAAAAGCGCGCCTTCTCCTCGTTGCGGGCGGTGGCGATGACGGTGGCGCCCAGGGCTTTGCCGAGTTGGATGGCGGCCGATCCCGTGCGCCCCGAGCCGCCCAGGACCAGGAGGGTCTCACCCTCCTGCAGGGCGGCCCGGTGCACGAGGCCGATGTGGGCGACGTGGTACGAGCCGGGGAAACCGGCGGCCTGCGCGTCGGTGAGCTCCGCGGGGGCCGGCATCGCTCCCAGGGCTGGACTGAGCGTGTGTTCGGCGAGCCCGCCGATCGCCACGTCGGCACGGCTGTTGCCCATGATCCGGGTGCCCACGGAGAAGGGGTATCCGGGGCCGGGCTGTTCCACGATGCCCACGATCTCCTGCCCGGGGGAGACCGGGAGCGAAGAAACCAGCGGATAGCGGCCCTGGACCATCATCAGGTCGGGAAGCCCGACGCTGGCAGCCAGAACGCGCACGCGGGCCTCGTTCGGACCGGGCTCGGGAAGGGGGACCTCCACCTTTTCCAGGACGGTGTTCGGCACGCCGAATTCGTCTGCCTGCCAGCGTTTCATGAAGGCGTTCCTTAAGGACGGGTTTGTCGGTGGTGTCAGCGGTGGAAGGAGCGGTGGAGTTCCACGATGTCCTCCCGGGTGGGCGGGGAGGTGAAGGCGGCAACGCGCTCCAGGACGCGGGCACGGATGGCCGGGGTCTTCTCCCGGTCGGCCGCCCGCAGGGCCGGCCCAAGCTCGTCCAGGCTCAGCTCGGTGCAGTATGCGGGCGTCGCCGGCTGCTGGCGCCAGGAGTCGGCCAGCTTCCCCGCGTCGAAGGGGTCGAAGCCGCTCTCGTCCACCAGGCGCATGGCCACGCGCCGCTCCTCCTCGGAGTCGGCCGCGACCGGAAGCGCGATCCGGCCCGGGGTCCCCGCCGGAACGCCCTTGGTCTTCAGGGTGTCTTCCAGGACGGCGTTCCACGCCTTGGCCACGGGCCGGCCCAGTTGCTCGGCCACCCACAGGCTCTCCACCTGGCCCTGTCCCACCCCCTCGATGGGAACGTCCCAGTCCTTGAACGGGACGTAGTTGGTGGTGTCGATGACGACGGTCTCGCTGGGCAGGGAGGCGAAGAGGCCGGCCACCTCCGGAACTTTAAAGAAGGGGACGGACAGGATTACGACGTCCTTGTCCTGGACGGCGTCGGCAGCGGTCGCCGCCCGCGCTCCGAATTCCGGCACGGTCGCGTCGATCGTCTCCGGGTTCCGGGAATTGGCCACGGCGACCTCGTGCCCGCCCGCGCTGAAGACGCGCGCCAGGTGCGCTCCGATTGCGCCTGAGCCGAGAATGCCAATTCTCATGATTCGTTCCTTGTGTAGTTGCGCCTCTCCCCGGATTGGGAGGACGAGATGTGATGGCGGTGGGTATACGGGCCGGACGGACCGCATGTCGGGAAAGGGCCGGTCGCGGCGCCCTTCCCACGGCTCTCCGGAAGCCCGTCCGGGGCATGGCCGGTGGCCGGTGGTCTACGTGGTCTACGTGTTCTACGTGTTGTTCTGGACGTCCTGCTCGCGGTATCCGCTTTCGCCGAATGCGCGCGGGTGGCGCCGATGCCCTGGACCCAGGTCACAGGGCCGGACGCGATGAAGAGGTCCTACCCCTCCCACCGAACGTTCACGAGGAGACCCCGCATTTTCCTATCGGGCCTGTTCGAGGACGTCGGGGGTGTCGTGCACCCTGACGCTCTCGGCCAGCGGCACCCGTCCCATCCGGTATTCGCTCGAAGGCCCCTGCGGGTCGGCCGATCCGAAGGAGATGCCGAACAACAGCTTCATCTGCGCCTCGACGTCCAGGGACTCGCGCACGGTGTCGGCGTAAAAGCCCAGCATCGTCTGCGGGATCCCCGCCAGACCTCGCGCCTCCAGGGCGAGCAGGAAGGTCTGCGCGTACATGCCCACGTCAGCGGCCACCCGCACCCCGTCACCGAACCGGGGCAGGAACAGCAGCGCCACGTGGGGAGCGCCGAAGAACTCCAGGTTGCGCAACGCGGCTCTGCGGCGTCCTTCGGTGTCGGAGCGCTCCACCCCCAGGGACTGGTAGAAGGCCGCGCCCTGTTCCTGGGCGCGCTGGAGGTAGGTGCCCTCGCCAAAGTCGGCGTAGTCGAAGCTGAAATCAGGAGAGGTACGGCCGGCCCGGTCGGCTTCCAGCAGTTGGGCGCTCAGGGCCTCGCGGCGCTCCCCGGAGACGATGTGCACCTGCCAGGGCTGGGTGTTGCAGTTGGAGGGCGCCCGCTGGGCGTCCTGGAGCACCGCACGGATGTCGGCCGCGGGCACCGGGTCGGGCAGGAAGCCCCGGACCGAGCGCCGTGAGCGCACGATGTCGGTGAAGGAGCGGGGACTGGCGGGCACAACGGTTCCTCTCAAGCGGGGTCGTCTCACTCGCACACCACGCAACGCCAGGCCAAAAGGGTTCGTGGTGGTCGCGCGGCTACACTAGGACCTGACACCGGTGTCAGGGGCAAATCGGAACGGAGGCCGCCCGTGCGGATCGGGGAACTGGCCGAGCGGACCGGAGCCAGCGTGCGCTCCCTGCGCTACTACGAAAAGCAGGGCATGCTCTCCAGCCAGCGCAGCGCCAGCGGACAGCGCCACTACGACGAGGCGGCCGTGGAGCGTGTACTGCTGATCCGTCAGCTCTTCGCCGTGGGCATGAACAGCAGGACCATCGCCGAGCTGCTGCCGCACGTCGTGCCCTCTGGGCAGCGCTGCCCGCCTCAGGTGCTGCGCCAACTCACCGCTGAACTCGCCCGCATCGACGCCCAGGCCGAGGAACTCGCCCGCACACGCCGGACCCTGAACAGCATGGTCGAGGCCACCCGAAAAGCCATGCGCGACACCTGACGCCATCGCAGGGGTGTCGGCCCACCACAGCCGTCCCGCAGCGGGCCCTCGGCCGGCTCTCGTTGGGCACGGGAGCTCCTCACTGGGGGCGTCGACAGGGTCGCGCAGGAGGCGCAGGCCCTCGTAGGCGTCGGGTTGGGGGAAGGCGTAGGAGCCCAGGAAGTTGATGTGGTCAAATCCTGAGAGCCCGGTGCAGGTGCTCGATCATGCACATGATGAACGCCGCCTTGTCGATCCGCCCCTCCTCCAGGCCGGGGCCCGCAAAGATCGGGCGCTTCCACGACCCGCCAGTGAGCGCGGCGTGGGCGGCGATGTCCTTGATTGTTGCCATCGCTCAAGGAAGCTGGTCAAGGCAAGCCAGCGTCGGTGCGATCGACCACCATCGCCACTTCCGTTGGGCGACTTCGGTCGAACCTGAGCGCTACCGTCCCCAAAGAAGTGGTCCGCAGGCAGGTTCGTGATGGACAGCGCCCAGGATTCTGCGAACCTGCGCGCTTACTGCCTGCCGGTTTCGTAGGTGCCGGTGAGGGCCTCCAGGACGTACTTGCTCATGTTCGCCGGGTGCCAGACGACGGCTTCGTCGGCGCTGATGGGCGAGTGCTTGGCCCCGGTCGCCGACTACTTCATGTTCGATCAGCGTGTCATCCGCTACAGCTTCACCGCCGGTGAAGGGCGGGGCCTGGACGTCTACGAGCACGTCACCGACCCGCGCGTGATCATCCCCGTCGTGGGCACCTTCGAGATGCTGTGGGAGCGGGTCATCCCGCACGCCGACTACACCTTGTCCTGACACTCCAGCCCGTGTGCGCAAGTCCAGGTGCCGGTGCTCAGGGGCCAGCCCGTCGGCGGCGGGCGCGTCGATGTCGGCGGCCGGACGCAGCAGAACGACCTTGCTCACCTTTCTGCCCCGGTCCTGGAGCGTTGGCAGGCTGGGCAGGGGCAGACGAGCAGGACGGTTTCTCCGGCGCGCCGGTCGGTGGGCCAGCGCGCGTCGATCTCATCGGCAGCCGTCCGGCATGCGGTGCAGGCGTCGGCCTGATCGGGCGTCCACAGCACATCGTTGCTGGTGAAGTCGGCGGCGGCCATCCCGCACAGGGTCAGGCCCCGATGCCCGGAAGCGTGGCGTAGCCGGGGAGTCCCGCCGATGACCTCGTCCCAGCGCATGTCCGGCGGGGCGTGGTAGGGCCGGGTCGGCGCGGGGGCGTGGCCGGGCGGACCGGTATGGAAGACGTGCGCGCCGGCTCCGCACCATACGCACGCGTAGATGGTCACCGCCTCGCTGGGCATCCACCAGGTGAAGCAACGTTTCGTCGGCCGGCCGCAGGCCTGGCACGGGCCGATGTCCACGCTGGGATAGGGCGGCTCCAGCCAGGCAGGCCAGCCGCCGGTCTCCGCCAGCGGATCGCCATTCTGGCTCGTGGTGAAAGCCGGTGGGCGGCGCCCGGGTAGCGGGCGCGACCGGCAGCGCAGAAGGTCTGTCGGGTTCAGTTGGCGAGGGTTTCGTAGTGGGGGTGGTAGCCGACCACTACGTGCGTGGGGCCGAGTTCGGCTTCTTGGCGTGGCGACCTGCAGTCCGCACGTGAAAAGTGCTTTCGGACTGGTGCGGACAGGACTCTCGACAAGTCCTATCCGCCCAGCTCGGGGGCACTTTTCTCGTGTGAACGGTCACTCCCGATCCGCCGTCCGGTGAAACCTCTAGGTTAGGGGCCGGGTGATGGCGGCGCCGATACCGTGCGTACCGCCGGTGACGATGGCCGCTTGGTCGTGTCTGTTCGTGATTCCTCCGTATCCACGAACCAATGCCGTTGCGAGATCGGGCACCCGAAACGGCTGAGGGCGAGGATGTCGGGTTGCGATCCCGCCTCAACGCTCGGACCGGCGCTGTCAACGGCCAAGTGCGTGTGTCACGGCCGACGTCGCCAGGCGGAGGACGCTAGCGAAGCATGCACAGCCCTCCGTCCACCATCAGCGTGGCGCCCGTGATGTAGCTCAGGTCGGGGCTGACGAGTGCGACGACCGCTCGTCCGATGTCGTCTTCGCAGTCACCCATCCGCCCCAGTGGCGTGGCCTTCAGAACGGCGGCGGCCGCGTCGGGCCGCGCTTCGTTGAACGTCAGGGCGGCCGGGGAATCGGCGAACGGGCAGACGACGTTCACGCGGATTCCGAAGCGTCCCCATTCCCGGGCGGCCACCTTGGACAGCCCGCGGATGCCCTCCTTGGCCATCGCATACGCCCCGAAGAGCGGGCTCCCCTCGACCGCTGTGTTGGAGCCGAAGTTCACGATCGACCCGCCGTTCTTGGACATGTGCGGGAACGCGGCCTGCATGCAGTGAAGCGTCGCCATGGGGCCGGTGGACCAGGCGAGCTCCGAGTCTTCCACCAGCACGTCTTGCAGCCGCCGGTTCGGTGGTATGCCCTGCGCGTTGTTGACCAGCACGTCGAGGCCGCCGAACGTCCTGGCGACGTCGTCGACCATGGAGAGCACGGCTGTGCGGTCGGCGACGTCGCACGGAACCGCCAGCGCGGACGCGCCGGCTGCTTCGATCTCCCTGGCCACGCCGTCCAGCTTCGCCGCAGTCCGCGCCGCGACCGCCACCGCAGCGCCTTCCTTCGCCAGGGCCAGCGCGATCCCTCGTCCGATTCCCTGGCTCGCCCCGGTGACGAGTGCCGTCTTGCCCGCAAGTCTTCCCATCGGTAAATAGTACGATAAATTTGATTTGTTGACCAGATTGACCTGGTGTGCAGTGTCGGCGGTGGATGCGAGCGTCGCCGTGGCGACCGGCGCGGCCGGGGAGACTTGGACGGGGCCGGGCTTCTCGCACCGGAGCCCGCGGAATGAGGGGCGCGACCCCCGACGTCGACCCGGTGCGCTCGTCAGGGCGGGTGAGCGTCTGCGGGCGACGGGGTGGACGTGTTGACCGTCCCGACCGACCTCACCGGACGGAAGCGGTCGCAGAACCGGTCGCGCGGTTCCTTGACCAGTTCCGCCGTGTCGAGGTCTAACGCCCGAAAGTCGTAGTGCACATGCGCGGGCGTATTGGATCGGTCGGTCAGCGACTGGCGGCGGGGTCTGTGACGTCAATGTGTCCGGGGTCGTCCACGGCATTCGCGCGCCCTGCAACACGATGTGGCCGAATCCGGCTTTGATGTCCTGGTTTTGGTCGGTGGCCGGTGTTGGTCCGTCCAGGCTCCCCGCGAGTATCTGCTCGTTCTGGCGGATGATCTGCGCCGTCCTCGCCCCGCTGGATCCGAGCGACTTTCGATCTACCGGTTGATCGGTACTCACGGTGTTTGGGGTCGCGAGCGGTGGGCGGCGGGAGGCCATCGCGGTGAGTGTTGGGGTCCGCCAGGGCGCCGATCTGCTCGCCGTGACACGGGCCCTGGGTGTTGAGGGGCACGTGGACGGGCGGTTGAGGAAATTTCACTGAATTAGTTGACGGTTTCATCTGATTCGGGTGATGATTTCAGTGGCCCAGATCACATCGGCGGGCCTGCCCGCGCCGCGCGACGTTGCCATCGGCCATGACCTGAGCCGCCTTGCAGCGGTGTGGCCCGCTCGGCGTCAGCTTGCCCGAGCCCAGGACGAGGAGGGCGTATGCCGGATGACAGATACCTTGAGCGCGAGGTGGAGACGATGCCTCGGGAGGCGCTCCGGCGGCTACAGGAGCGGCGGATCCTGGAGCTGGTGCCCGTCGCCTACGAGAACTCGCCCTTCTACCGGGAGTTGTGGGACTCCCATGGCGTGCACCCGCGAGACATCAAGTCCTTGCATGACTTCCAGGAGCGCATCCCTGCCTTCAGCAAGGACATGGTGCGCGAGTACCGGGCGCGTAGTGGAGACCCCTACGGCGGGCTACTGCAGGTGGCGCCGTCCGAGCTGACCTCGATCACTTCCAGTTCTGGGACGACCGGTGATCCGGAGTTCTTCGCAGAGATATGGGACGGCTCCCCGCCACTGGTCACCGCTCAGGTGCGGGACCTGTGGGAACTCGGACTGCGGCCCGGGGACCGAGTGCTGAGTCCTCCGGGGATCATGCGGAACCTCATGGACTACGGGTACCACGCCCTCGGTGCGGTCGTGGTCTCGGTCGACACCTGGTTCGGCCGCATGCCGGATGTCCTGGAGGCGATCCGGCGTTACCGGCCGGCGTACATCCAGCTCATGTACCCCCAGCTGGTCGAACTGGAGCGGCTGCAGCACGAGCACGATCTGAAGGAGATCTTCTCGTCCCTGAAGGGAGCCTCGTGCGCCGGGCAGCCGATCAGCCCACGGATGCGGCAGAGAGTCCAGGACGAGTGGGGCGTCGAGCTGTACGAGTACACCAGTGCGGCCGACACCGGCACTGCGTGGGAGTGCCGTGAACACGACGGCTTCCACCTGTGGGAGGACACCGTCTTCGCCGAATGCCTGCAGCCCTCCCGTAATGAGCCGGTGGTGGACGGGGAACTCGGTGAGCTGGTCGCCACCGACCTGGACAACCGGGCCGCGCCGCTCATCCGGTACCGAAGTGCGGACATGGTGCGCCTGGCCAGGAGCACCTGTCCCTGCGGTCGCACGCACGCGCGTATGTGGGTGGCAGGCCGTCTCGGTGACGAGACCCTGGTCCAGGGGCGGCCGGTGATGCTGCGAGATGTGTGGAACGCCGTGGAGGCCGAGCCGGAGACGGCGGCCGGCATGTTCCAGATCGTCCGGTCGGCGCGCGAGGTGGAACGGCTGTGCGTGCGGGTGGGCTACGAACCCGCGGCGACCGCCGACACCGACGACCTCGCCGAGCGTCTGCGCGCGGGCATCAGCGAGCGGACCGGGGTCGAGGCGGACCTGGAACTTCGTACCGAGGAGGAGCTGATGTCGACCGTGCGGAGCGTGGCGAAGTTCCCGAGGGTGGTGGGGGCCTGATGGTGCGCGAGGACACGATCGCCCGTGCGGGCATGCTCGATCGCCCGGCGATCGCTTACATCGTTCCCGTCAAGGCGGCGAAGGGGGCCGCCGAGTACGAGGTGACCTGGGATGATCTGGCCCGAGACGCCGCCTGGGCGCAGGAGCGGCTGCAGGCCCTGGGGCTGGACCGTGGTCACCATGCGCTACTGAGCTTCCTGGCGTACGAGGGGCCCTGGTTCCAGCCGGTCATCGAGGCGCTGCGCGGTCTCGGGGTCGTCTACGGGACGGCGGAGGCCATGGGGTGGGATCAGGTCCGCACTCAACTGTTTCATCGCGAGCTGGATCTGCGCGCGCTGGTGGGTCTTTCCGGCGAGACCGTTGAGGCGCTGAGCGGTCAGGTCATGATCGGTGATTTCTTCCGCGACACCCCGGTGATCCTGGCCAGGCCCGGAGCGGCGAAGCGGCTGCGTGCGGCCGGTGTACCGGCTGGGATCGTCGCTCCGCTGGGGCCGGCGCTGGCCGTCGAGTGCGCCGAGCGCTCGGGCGCCCATGTCAACGGTGCGGAATGGAACGTGTTGGAGCGGGACGGTGTCCTTGCCGTGTCCGCGGCTTCGGAGAAGCGCGCCACCGGCAAGGGCGAGATCGTCCTCGACACGGTGGGGAGAGTGCTCGCCGATCGGTGCGCCTGCGGCAGTGCCGACCCCCGCGTGATCTTCCTCTGAGCAGAGCCCGAGCGGGACCGGCACGAAGAGCCCTGGGCGGTGTGGAGACACCGTCCAGGGCCGGTCGTTCCGGGCGAGGTCACATCCGCGACTTCGGCGGCAGGGCGCTCCTGGCCGGTCCCGAAGCGTTATCGGGCCGGCCGCTTTCGTGGCGGTCCCGTCAGGGCACAGGCATTTGGGGTCGCGCGCCACCGCCGGTGGGCGCCGTGCACAACGCAGCCGTCTGGTCGAGTACGGCCTGCTTGCAGGCTGCCAGGTCGAGGGTGCTGTCGGTGAACCATTCCCAGACAACGCCCCGGATCATGGCCACCACCGCGATGCTCACCGAGGCCGCGTCGAGATCGGGACGGACGATCTTGAGCGTCGCGGCCTCACGAAGCGCGGACTCGATGCGCCCCCGGAACGCGATGTTCTGCCGGTGGACCATAGGCCGCAGCTCCGGCAACGAGGTAACCGCCTCATGGGTGATGACGATGTAGGCGCGTGCCGAGGACGGGTTCTCGTCCAGGCCGTCGAACACCGCGCCGATCTCGGCCTGGACTCGCCGCAGCCCGCTTACGGAAGCGGGCATTCTTCCCGGCGGACTCTCCCGCAGCACGTGGTCGAGTACCGCGGCGAGCAACTTGGGTTTGGAGCCGAAGTAGTGCGTCGCCAAGCTCCTGCTGTAGCCGGCGCGCTCGCCCAGATCCGCCAGCGTCATGTTCCCGTAGCCACCGTCGGCCAGCAGGCGAACGGCGGTCTCAATGATCGCGGCGCGGGCGGCATCGCGACGCTGTTCCTGTGTGCGCCTCGGGCGCCCGGTTCTTGACGTGACCATGCTCACATGTTACTTGTAAGACGCACAACTAATTTAACTAATTAGCTGAATCGAGGTACCGACGTGGACGATGGGGGTGTCGCCGTCATCACCGGAGCGGCGAGCGGTCTCGGTTTCGGGCTGGCGTCATGCCTCGCCGCCCGAGACATGGTCGTCGTCATCGCCGACGTCAACGGTGACGCGCTCGATCAGGCGGAGCGCCGCCTGCGGGCGGACGGTGCGGACGTTCTCGCCGTCCGCACGGACGTCACCAAGGACGAGTCGGTCGCCGATCTGTCCGAGCGGACACTGGACCGGTTCGGTCGCGTCGACGTCGTGTGCCTGAACGCCGGAGTCTCGCTGCGGGGGCGCGCGTGGGAGCTGTCGGTCGACGACTGGCGCTGGATCTACGACGTCAACGTGTTCGGTGTCGTCCACGGCATCCGGCGTTTCGTTCCGGCGCTCCTGGAAGCGGGGGGCGGGAACATCGTGATCACCGCCTCCAACAGCGCCGCGACGACCCTTCCGGCGGTGGCGCCCTATGTGTCCAGCAAGCATGCCGTGCTGGCCGTGGCCGAGACTCTGCAGCACGATCTCGTCGAGGTCGGCTCCGACGTTCACGTCTCGGTGGTGCTGCCGGGCGCCATCCGATCGGGGATGGCGGACGCGGTCCGCAACCGTCCGGCCGAATACGGCAGCGCTTCGGTCCCCGAGGAGGTCCGGCGCGCCAGCCGTGCCTACCTCGATCGGTTCGGAGCGGATCCGCGAACGATGGCGGACGACGTCCTGCGGCAAGCTCTGGACGAGCGTCGCTTCTGCATCTTCACCGACCCTTCGGACGCCGCGATGCTCGCGGCCCGTACCGAAGCTCTTCGCGACGGGCGGCTGCCGAGCATCGTCGCGCCCGTCTCTCAGGAGGTCAGATGAGTCTCGCAAGCGTGACGTCGGAGGACGCGGAAGCGCGGGCACGCGACGCCGGCGTGCCCGTCGTGGATTTCGACCCGGAATGCGACCCGGTGTTCAAGGACGACCCGCTCGGCACGGTCCGGGGTGCCCAGCAGATCGGCGACGTGTTCTACAGCACTGCGGCGCGCGGCTTCTGGGTCGTCACCCGCAACGAGCTGTGCCGGGAGATCAGCCAGGACCCGGCGACCTACTCCAACTGCGAGACGTTCACCTTCTACCGGAATCCGCCCCCGGTCTTCCAGATGCCGGCGAACCTGGATCCGCCCGAGCACACGAAGGTCCGGAGGCTGATCGCGCCGCTGCTGTCGCCCGCCGTCGTGAAAAGGCTCGAGCCGCGAGCGCGGGCCTCGGTCGCGACGATCGTGGACGAGGTCATCGCACGGGGCGGCTGCGACTTCATGGCCGACGTAGCGCTGCGCATCCCCGCCGAGGTGTTCCTGGAGCACATGGGGCTGCCGCTCGGGCGCGCCGACGACATCATCGCGACCCGGCTGTTGCCGGGCAAGCTCAACGCCAGTAACGACCCTGACGGTCTTCTGCTCGCCGCGGCGATCAGCAAGGTGCGCGGCATGTTCGAAGAGGTGGTGGCCGAGCGGCGTCGTCGGCCCGCCGACGACATACCGACCCACCTGTTGGCCCAGACCCTGGACGGCCGGCCGCTCACCGACGAGGAGATCCTTCAGCTGTGCCACACCCTCCTCGGTACCTCGCTCGGTACGACCGCCTCCACGATGGCCTTCCTGTTCCAGCGGCTCGCCGAGGAGCCCGCGTTGCGTCGGCGCGTCATCGACACTCCAGAGGTGGTCGGCGGACTGGTCGATGAGGCGGTGCGGTTGTTCCCGGCGATCCCGATGGTGGCCCGGACCGTTCGGGCCGACTGCGATTTCCGCGGGATTCCGTGGAAGGAGGGTGACCGGCTCTTGCTGCTGCTGGGGGCGGCGAACACGGATTCCGAGGTGTTCCCGGCGCCGATGCGGGTGGACCCGGGGCGGGGACCGAAACGCAACCTCGGGTTCGGTGCCGGACCGCACCGGTGTGCCGGTGCGCTCCTGGCCCAGATGGAGCTTCGCGTGCTCATCGAGGAATGGCACCGCCGCATCCCGGACTACCACATCGGCGACCTGTCCCACCTCACGCACGAGGTGTCGGTCGCCGTCCGCATGACGACCCTGCCCCTGGTGGTCGGCACGCCCGTCGCCTCGTCCGCCGTCTGAGCCGTTCCCCGGCGTCACCCCCGACTTCGTAAGGAGGAGGACACCAGTGCCTCGCCTGCGCCTTTCCTTCGATCTCCGCCGCCCCGACTTCGCCACCGCCACTTCCGCCGAGCTCGCCGCGACCATGCTGGACATCTGCGAGTGGGCCGACGGCCTCGGCTTCGACATGGTCTACTTCGGTGAGCACCACGGTACCGAGGACCACTACCTGCCGTCACCGCTGATGGCCTCGGCCGCCGCCGCCGGACGCACCTCCCGGATGCGGTTCCGTCCCATCCTGCTCACACCGCTCTACCACCCGATCCGCCTCGCCGAGGACCTCGCGACGGTCGACGTGCTCAGCGGTGGCCGGATGAGCCCGGTGTTCGCGGCGGGTTACCGGCAGCAGGAGTTCGACATGTTCCAAGTCGGCCTGAAAGAACGGCGCAGCCGACTCATCGAGGCCGTCGAGGTCTGCAAAAGCGCCTGGACGGGTGAGCCGTTCGACTTCCGCGGGACCCGTGTGACCGTCACCCCCCGCCCCGCTCAACGGCCACATCCACCGATCATCATGGGCGGAGCAGCCGAGACGCCCGCCCGGCGAGCCGCTCACCTCGCCGACGGCTTCGACCCCGCAGAACCACGCGCCTGGGATTTCTACCGGGACGAATGCCTCAAGCTGGGACGTGACCCGGGCCCGTGGGTCTCCCGCGGCCCGACCTTCCTGTACGTGACGCACGACCCCGACGCGGCCTGGGCCGAGGTCGGCCCGAATCTCCTGCACGCCGCCAACACCTATGCCCGCTGGATCGCCGACTCGGCCCAGGGGAAGAGCGAGTGGTACCCCCCGATCGGATCCGTCGACGAACTGCGCGCCGGTGGCGCCTACGAGATCGCCACGCCCGAGCGCTGCATCACCATCGCCCGGGAACTCGGCCCCGACGGCCATTTGATCCTCCGCCCTCTCTTCGGCGGCACAGAACCGGAGAAGGCATGGGCCGGCCTGCGGCTCTTCGAGTCCGAGGTCCTGCCGCACTTCGATATCGCCGCCCCGGTCACATGACATCGGCGCGTCGGCAATGCCTGGCGTCGGTGCCTCGTTCCCTGTCCGCGATGGGCTCGGCTCAGGTCACGGTGGGCAGCACCTCTTCGGACGTGCGCAGGATCTTCGTCAGGGCTGGATCCCGGTCGCCGGTACGCCAGAGAAGGTAGCCGTGGACGGGCGGGATGTCCTCGGTGAGCGGGACGATCCGCACGCCGTCCAGCGGCATCTGGCTCACCGCCGAGTCGGTGGTGAAGTGCAGGCCGACGCCCGCCGCGACGAGTGCGACGCACGTCCAGGAGTCGGGGGCGGTCTGCACGATGTCCGGGACGAAGCCCGCCGTGTGGCAGGCGTTGACGAACATGGTCCGCACCGCCGAGCCGAAGTCTTCCGGGAGCGCGATGAAGGGTTCGTTACGCAGGTCGGCGAACGACACTGACGGGGCCTGCGCGGCCGGGTGGACCGCGGGGACGGCGAGGACGCCGCGCTCGCGGGCGACGACGCGGCTGTCGACCCCGGTGGGCGCGTGCTGGAACCTGGCGATGGCGAGGTCGGTGTCGTGCTCCAGCAGCTCCCGAACCACTGAAGGTCCATAGCGGCCAGGGCGGAAGGCGAGGTCGATCCGCTCGTGACGTTCGCGCACGGTTCGTGCGAGCCGGCCGACCATGGCCTGGGACGCCGGGCCGGCGAAGCTGAACCGGACGCGGCCGGCGTCGCCGCGGTGGGCCGCCTCGACCTCGGCGCGGGCGCGCTCTTCCAGGCGGAGGATCGCCTCCGCCGGCTCGATCAAAGCCTGCCCGGCCGGGGTGAGCTCGACGCGCCGTGTCGTGCGCTCGAAGAGCGGGGCGCCGAGATCGTTCTCCAGAGCCCGGATCGTGCGGCTGAGATAGGGCTGGGGGAGATGCAGGCGCTTGGCCGCACGACCGAAGTGCAGTTCGTCGGCGATGGCGCGGAACACCTTGAGCTGGGTGAAGTCCACGCTGAATTATATCGCGTCGAGCATCAATAGAGCCGTTATTGGTATTGGACACGCATCAGCGTGGACCTCGAGAATCGAGGGCCATGAGCGAGAAGGTCGGCGATGAGGACTTCGCCGCGATCCTGGGCCAGGTGCGGCGGTTCGTCCGCGACGATGTGGTGCCGCGGGAGAACGAGATCATGGCCACCGATCGCATCCCCGACGATCTGCGCGCGGCGGCGGCGGACATGGGGCTGTTCGGATACGCCATCCCGCAGGAGTGGGGCGGGCTCGGGCTGAGCCTGCGCCAGGACGTCGAACTGGCGATGGAGTTCGGCTACACCACCTTGGCGTTGCGGTCGATGTTCGGCACGAACAACGGGATCGCGGGCCAGGTGCTGGTCGGCTTCGGCACCGAGGAGCAGAAGGAGCGGTGGCTCGAGCGCATCGCGTCCGGCGAGGTCGTCGCCGCGTTCGCGCTCACCGAGCCGGGGGCCGGGTCGAATCCGGCGGGTTTGCGCACACGGGCTCGTCGAGATGGTGACGACTGGGTCCTGGACGGCCAGAAGCGCTTCATCACCAACGCCCCGCTCGCCGACCTGTTCGTGGTGTTCGCGCGTACACGCGAACCGGGACCGGACGGGCCGGGGATCGCGGTGTTCCTGGTGCCCGCCGACGCGCCCGGTGTCGGCGTCGGTCCCAAGGACGCCAAGATGGGGCAGGAGGGCGCCTGGACGTCCGATGTCACGTTCGATTCGGTGCGGGTTCCTGGGGCAGCGCTGGTCGGTGGTGCCGAGGAGGTCGGGTACCGGGCGGCCATGACCTCGCTGGCCCGCGGGCGGGTCCACATCGCGGCCTTGGCGGTGGGTTGTGCGCAGCGCGCCCTGGACGAGTCGGTCGCCTACGCCGAAGCCAACACCCAAGGCGGGGTCCCCATCGGGGATCAGCAGTTGGTGCAGGCCATGCTCGCCGACCAGTTCACCGGTGTCGCGGCCGGTCGCGCCCTCGTCCGGGACGCCGCCGCCGCCTACGACGGCGGCGCCGACCGGCGGATCGCGCCGTCGGCGGCCAAGCTGTACTGCACCGAGATGGCCGGCCGCGTCGCCGACCTGGCCGTGCAGGTGCACGGCGGCACCGGCTACATGCGCGAGGTGCCCGTCGAGCGGATCTACCGCGACGTCCGCCTCCTGCGGCTCTACGAGGGGACCAGCGAGATCCAGCGCCTGATCATCGGCGGCGGGCTGGTCCGTGCCCAGCGGACGGCGCGGTCCTGAAGCCCCGACCGTCGGGAAGTCCGGTGCGGAACGATGAGGAGAACGACGATGGCTCTGTTGGACGGGCGCGCCGCCGTGGTCACCGGCGGTGCGCAGGGAATCGGGTTCGCGATCGCCGAGTGCTTCGTCGCGCAGGGCGCGCGAGTCGTCCTGGGCGATCTGGACCTCGCCGCGACCGAGGACGCCGCGAAACGGCTCGGCGGCCCCGAGACGGCCGTCGCCGTCCGGTGCGACGTGACCGTCGCGGCCGACGTCGACGCGCTCCTCGAACGGGCCGTCCGTGACTTCGGCTCGCTGGACGTGATGGTCAACAACGCGGGGATCACCCGCGACGCCACCATGCGCACGATGACCGAGGAGCAGTTCGACCAGGTCATCAGCGTTCACCTGAAGGGCACGTGGAACGGCACCCGGAAGGCCGCGGCGATCATGCGGGAGCGGAAGTCCGGCGCGATCGTCAACATCTCGTCCTTGTCCGGGAAGGTCGGCATGGTCGGCCAGACCAACTACTCGGCCGCCAAGGCCGGGATTGTCGGGCTGACCAAGGCGGCGGCCAAGGAGATGGCGCACCATGGCGTGCGCGTCAACGCCGTCCAGCCGGGACTGATCCGGTCGGCGATGACCGAGGCCATGCCCGCCAAGGCGTGGGAGCAGAAGATGAGCGAGATCCCCATGCGGCGGGCCGGCGAAGTGGCGGAGGTCGCGAACGTGGTCCTGTTCCTGGCCAGCGACCTGTCCTCCTACATGACCGGAACGGTGCAGGAAGTCACCGGCGGGAGGTTCATGTGAGCGCGGATGGCACGAGCATCGGGAAGGCGGCGCGCCATGCGTGAGATCGTGATCTGCGAACCGGTCCGGACACCGATCGGCCGGTACGGCGGTGCCCTCAAGGCGCTCGGCGCCGCGGAACTCGGCGAGCTCGCGCTGCGCGGACTGATGGAGCGGACCGGCCTCGCCCCGAACTCCGTCGACGACGTGGTCATCGGCAATTGCTATCCCAGCAGCGAGGCGCCCGCGATCGGCCGTGTCGTCGCGCTGAACGCGGGCCTGCCGGTGACGGTGCCCGGGATGCAGGTCGACCGGCGCTGTGGTTCCGGGCTGCAGTCGGTGATCCAGGCGGGCATGCAGGTGGGCACCGGCGTGCACGAACTCGTGATCGCGGGCGGCGCCGAGAGCATGAGCAACGTCCCGTTCTACTCGACCGAGATGCGCTGGGGCGTCAAGGGCGGCGCGGCCACGCTGCACGACGGGCTCGCCCGGGGACGCGTCACCGCGGGCGGGCGCGACCATCCGGTTCCGGGCGGCATGCTGGAGACGGCGGAGAACCTGCGCCGCCAGTACGGCATCGCCCGCACCGAGCAGGACGAGCTCGCCCTCGCCTCGCACCGGCGGGCGGTCGCCGCGCAGGAGTCCGGAGTGTTCGCCGAGGAGATCGTCCCGGTCACGGTCCGGACGCGCAAGGGCGAGGTCGTCGTCGACACCGACGAGCACCCCCGCGCCGACGCCTCCCTCGAGACGCTCGCCGGGCTGCGACCGGTGATGGGCGGGCGGGACCCAGAGGCGACTGTCACCGCGGGCAACGCCAGCGGGCAGAACGACGCGGCGGCGATGTGCGTCGTCACCCACCCCGACCGGGCCGAGGCCCTCGGCCTGCGGCCGCTCGTCCGGCTCGTGTCGTGGGCGGTCGCCGGCGTGCCGCCCGCGACGATGGGCATCGGGCCCGTCCCCGCCTCGAAGGCGGCGCTCGAACGCGCCGGGCTCACGATGTCCGACATCGATCTCGTCGAGCTCAACGAGGCGTTCGCCGCGCAGGTGCTCGCCTGCACCCGGGAATGGGGCTTCGGCGCGGACGACTTCGAGCGCCTCAACGTGCACGGGTCGGGAATCTCGCTGGGCCACCCGGTCGGCGCCACCGGCACGCGCATCCTGGCCACGCTCGCGCGGGAGATGCACCGGCGCCAGGCCCGCTACGGGCTGGAGACGATGTGCATCGGCGGCGGCCAGGGCCTCGCCGCGGTCTTCGAGCGGGTCGGCGCATGAGCACGGCGCGAAGCCGTCCCCGCCGGATCGGCCGATCCTCGACACCCGCCTGATAAGGAGAACGACCTTGGCTCGCCTCGCCCAGACGGCCGGACTCACCGACGTGCAGCAGGAGATCCTCGCGGCGGTCCGCGACTTCGTGGACAGGGAGATCATCCCGAACGCCCAGGCGCTCGAGCACGCCGACGAGTACCCGGCCGACATCGTGGACGGCATGAAGGAGATGGGGCTCTTCGGCCTGACCATCCCCGAGGAGTACGGCGGGCTGGGCGAGTCGCTGCTGACGTACGCGCTCGTCGTCGAGCAGATCGCCCGCGGCTGGATGAGCGTGTCCGGCGTGATCAACACCCACTTCATCGTCGCGCACATGATCAACCGGCACGGCACCCCGGAGCAGAAGCAGAGGTACCTGCCGCGCATGGCCACCGGCCAGGTCCGCGGCTCCTTCTCGATGTCCGAGCCCGACCTCGGCTCCGACGTCGCCGCGATCAAGACCCGGGCCCGCCGCGACGGTGACGAGTACGTCGTCGACGGCACGAAGATGTGGCTGACCAACGGCGGCAGCTCCAACCTGATCGCCTTGCTGGCCCGCACCGACGAGGGGGCCGACAAGCCGCACCAGAACCTGACGGCCTTCCTGGTCGAGAAGCCGGAGGGGTTCGGCGAGGTCATGCCCGGCCTGACCATCCCCGGCAAGATCGACAAGATGGGGTACAAGGGCGTCGACACCACCGAGGCCGTCTTCGACGGCTTCCGCATCGGCGCCGGAAACGTCCTCGGCGACGCGCCCGGCAAGGGCTTCGCGTTCATGATGGACGGCGTCGAGGTCGGCCGGGTCAACGTGGCCGCGCGCGCCTGCGGCGTCGCCGTCCGCTCGTTCGAGCTGGCGGCCGAGTACGCCCGGCAGCGCCGGACCTTCGGCAAGGCGATCGCGGACCACCAGGCCATCGCGTTCAAGCTCGCCGAGATGGCCACCAAGGTCGAGGCGGCCCACCTGATGATGGTCAACGCGGCGCGGCTGAAGGACTCCGGCGAGCGCAACGACGTCGAAGCCGGCATGGCCAAGCTACTGGCCAGCGAGTACTGCGCCGAGGTCACCCAGGACGCGTTCCGCATCCACGGCGGTTACGGCTACTCCAAGGAGTACGAGATCGAGCGGCTCATGCGCGAGGCGCCGTTCCTGCTGATCGGTGAGGGCACCAGCGAGATCCAGAAAATGATCATCAGCCGCGGTCTGCTGAGCGAGTACGGCCCACGAGCCTGAACGCGGCCCTGGACGCGGGAGCCGCCCCGTGGAGCAAGGGACGGTTCCCGCCGGACGGTGCGTCACACCTTGGTGGCGCCCATGTCCAGGGTCAGCTGCGTTCCGGTGACGGTCCGGGAAAGGTCGGGTCCCGCACGGCGGCCTCGAGTGCGGCGGAGTCCCGCACGTCGGCTCGGCGGACGACGACAAGTCGTCCGTCGGCCTTGACAAGCCGGGCGGTCTCCTCCAGGTCGGCCTCCGACGCCGGGGGATAGCCGTTGTTCGCCGAGGTGGGAGCGCACACGTCCACGGCGATGATCGACGCACCCTCCCGGGCCAGACGGACGGCGTGACTACGCCCCTGCCCGCGTACGGCGCCGGTGACGGACGCGACTCCGTCCTGAAGCAGCATGATCCTCCGATCGGTCAGCGAGCGGCCGGTCCCGTCTGGGCATGCACCACCGCAATCCAGAGCAAGTAGATTTAATATTATACTGTTTTAACTTTTACTGGCTGGGGGTGACCGATGGGCGAGCACGGCGCATCCGGCGTCGCGCCGGGGACGGACGAGTCGGCGATCATTCCGCTCGGGTCATCAGGTGACAACGCGGAACAGAGCATCGACCGCCCGTTCGCGACGCCGGCCCCGCATCTGGGCGCACTGCTCTGGATGACGGTCGATCGGTCCCCGCGCGCCGAGGCGGTGGTGGACCTCGGTACGGGGCGACGGCTGGATTACGCGGAGCTGTGGGAGACGTCGTCGGGTATCGCGGGAGGTCTGGTCCGCGCCGGCGTCCGGCCGGGCGACCGGGTCGCGATCAGGCTGCCGAACGGCGCCGACTGGTGCCTGGCCTTCCTCGGCGCCACCCTCGCGGGAGCGGTGCCGGTGCCGGTCAACACCCGGCTCGCCGCCGCCGAGGTGGAGTTCATCGTGCGCGACAGCGGCGCCGCCGCCGTCCTGGACGGCTCCAGCGCTCTCCCTCACGGGGGTCGTCCGAGGGACGCCGACCCGCTTCCGGGGGAGCCGGCCGCCATCTTCTACACCAGTGGGACGACCGGCAGGCCGAAGGGCGCCGTGCTCTCCCATCGCGCCCTGCTCTCGGCGGTCGAGCAATGCCGACGGGTCCTGGAACTGGGACCGGTCGAGCCCATGCGCAACCTCATCGCCGCCCCTCTGTTCCATGTCCTGGCCAGCGGTGTGCAATGGCTGCCGGCTCTCGCGGCGGGCGGAACCGCCGTGATCATGCCCGCCTTCGAGGCGGGGGCATGGCTACGGGCCGTGCGCGACGAACGCGTCGACGTCCTCAACGGTGTTCCGGCCATGTACTGGCGGGCGCTCCGGCATCCGGGCTTCCGCGATCTCGACGTCTCGCGCATCCGGCGCGTCAGCTACGGGGCGGCTCCGACACCGCCCGCCCAGGTGCGGGCCCTGCTCGAAGCCTTCCCCGCCGCCCGCATGGCGCCCGGATACGGGCTGACGGAGGCGCCGGGCGTCACGTGCCTCGTGCACGAGGACGTCCTCGACCACGCCGACACGGTCGGCACCGCCGTTCCCGCGACCGAGTTGGCTCTGCTCGGGCCGGAGGCGACGCGGGGCGTGGGGCAGCTCCTCGTACGCGGCCCCCAGGTGATGAGCGGGTACTGGAACCGGCCCGACGCGACGGCGCGATCCCTCCGGAGCGGCTGGCTGCACACCGGTGACCTGGTGGACGTCGACGACCGTGGCCGGGTGCGCATCCTCGACCGTCGCACCGACCTCATCAACCGCGGTGGCGAGAACGTCTACAGCGTGGAGGTCGAACGGGTGCTCGCCGCCCACCCGGCGCTGGAGGAGGTCGCGGTCGTCGGCGTACCCGACGCGATGATGGGGCAGAAGGTCGGCGCGGTCGCCGTGCCCCGTCCCGGGGAGACGGTGGACCCGGGCGAGCTCGTCCGGCTGGCGGGGGAGCGGCTGGCGGACTTCAAGGTTCCGCAGTACCTCGTGTTGCAGGATGACCCGCTGCCGCGTAACGCCGGCGGCAAGGTCGACAAGGTCGCCTTGCGCGCCCGGTCGGACTGGGGGCCCGCGCTCCGGTAGGTCACCGGCCCGCGGAACGTCACATGGCGAGCAAGTCCAATGGAATCGATCTGGAGTGATCATGCGCGTGTTCGGCAACCTCGACGATCTCCGCGGTGCTCGGGGCGACGTCCTCGGGACGAGCGACTGGTTGACGGTCGATCAGGCGCGCATCGACGCGTTCGCCGAAGCGACCGGCGATCGCCAGTGGATCCACGTGGATCCGGAACGTGCGGCCTCCGGCCCGTTCGGCGCCACGATCGCCCACGGATACCTCACGCTTTCCCTGCTGCCGTATTTCGCGTCCCAGAACTACCGGATCGAGGGGGCCCGCATGTCGGTCAACTATGGAGTGAACAAGGTGCGGTTCATCAGCCCGGTGCGCGTCGGTTCGCGGTTGCGCGGCATCACCGAGCTGGTCGAGGTCGGCGACCTGGACGCCGGGGCGCAGTTGCTGTTCCGTACCACCATCGAACTCGAAGGCTCGGACAAGCCGGCCTGTGTGGCCGAGACGCTGAGCCGTCTGTACTTCTGAGCCGCCCTCGTGTGCCGGCGGCGTCCATGGCCGGGCCGCCGTCGGCACGCGAGGTCCGAATAAAAGAGCTAACCTATTTAATTCTTCTGTTATCATAAGATCATGGTAGCCGATGCTGGGGCAACTCCCGCGATGCCCGACGGAGAGCGGGTGCT
The DNA here is from genome assembly GCF_040679555.1 of Spirillospora sp. NPDC052242. Lineage (NCBI taxonomy): Bacteria > Bacillati > Actinomycetota > Actinomycetes > Streptosporangiales > Thermomonosporaceae > Spirillospora > Spirillospora sp. NPDC052242. Next base: position 854 of record NZ_JBFAUZ010000074.1, on the reverse strand, counting down.
CCGGGCCGGAGCCGATGGCCAGGCCGGTGGCTCCGCTCGACTCGGCCGGAGCGTTCGTGTGCCCAAGATGGCCGAACTGGTGGCGGCCCAGCTTCGCCGGAAGATCGTCAGGGGTGAACTGGTCGGAGGCGAGGCGCTGCCGGCCGAGACCACCCTGATGGAGGAGTTCTCGGTCTCACGGCCGACGTTGCGTGAAGCCTTCCGGGTGCTCGAATCCGAGGCACTGATCAGTATTCGGCGCGGCGCCCGGGGAGGCGCACGGGTCCAGGTGCCGCGCGGGGAGGTGGCGGCCAGGTACGCGGGACTGGTCCTGGAGCATCGCGGCACCACGCTCCAGGACCTCTACGAGGCCCGCAACCTGATCGAGGCCCCGTGCGCGGGGCTGCTCGCCCGCCGCGCCACGGCCGACGACCTCGCGAGACTGACCGAGGCCGTGCGCGAGGCCGAGTGCCTCATCGATGATCCGCCCTCCTTCATCCGCGCCCACATGCAGTTCCATGCCCTGGTTGTCGACCTTTCCGGCAACGAGACCATGCGGGTGCTCAACGGCATGGTGCGGCACATCATCGATCAGGCGAACTGGTCGCACGTGGATCTCGACGCCGGAAGCCCGGAGAACATCGTGGCCAACAGGAAGGGCTTCCGCGCACACGTTCGGCTCGTGGAGCTCGTCGCGGCGGGACAGGCGGCCGAGGCCGAGGAGCTGTGGCGCTTCCATCTTCAGGAGGCCGGAAAGTACCTGCTCAACAACAAGTCGATGATCTTCGTTCCGGCGGTCGCCGCGATGGTGTTCGTTTCGGTGTTCGTCATGTCCTCGAGTCAATCGGCGGACGGGTCCGGCCACCATCGTCGAG
>NZ_JBFAUZ010000073.1:0-34752 GCF_040679555.1 Spirillospora sp. NPDC052242 | reverse complement strand
GTCGGCATCGCGCTGTTCCCCGACCACGCCCCCGACTTCGAACTCCTGCTGCAGCGCGCCGACGTCGCGATGTACAACGCGAAGGAGGAAAAGGATCTCCGTAACGTTCCTGCCGGATCGTCCCTATCCGGCGTTCATCGGGCGTTCGGCGATGCACGGGAGGCTCCCGGGGCGATGTCCCCTCGGGTGCTCAGGAGTCCTCCCCCATGTACGCAACCCCCTCCAAGGCCGGGTCCCGGCTGAGACGCGCCGCGCTGGCGGCCGTCGCCGCCGGTCTGGCCCTGGTGCTCGCCCTCCCCGGGACGGCGGCGGCCGCCCCGGCCCGCGCGGCGGTGCCGGTGCAGCTCATCTCGATCACCGACCTGCACGGATACTTCGGGGACTACACCACGACGGTGCCCGGCGCGCGCGCCGGGGAGCCCGCGCAGCGGGTCGGCGGCGGCGCCTACCTGACCACCCACATCAAGCGGCTGCGCGAGGGGAAGCGGAACTCGATCCTCTTCTCCGCCGGGGACGACTTCACCGGCTGGCCCAACGAGACCGGCTGGTTCTGGAACGAGCCGACGATCGAGTACCTGAACTCGATCGGGCTCGACTTCTCGACCGTCGGCAACCACGAGATGGACCGGGGCCTCGCGTTCCTGCGCCACATGGTCGACGGCACCTGCGAGGGCCGCCCGGACGACGACCTGTGCTTCACCGACTCGACCGGCCGCCGGTTCCGGGGCGCCGACTACGGCTACTTCTCCGGCAACCTGGTGCACGACCGCAGCGGCAGGCCCGCGCTGCCGCCCTACCACGTGGAGTACGTGGACGACGGGCGCGGCGGGCGGCTCCCGGTCGGGTTCGTGTTCGCCACGTCGAAGCTGACCCCGCAGGAGCAGATGTCGTACAACCCGAAGGGGGTCGCGTACCTCGACGAGGCCGACACCGTCAACAAGTACGCGAAGGTGCTGCGCGGGAAGGGCGTGCGGGCGATCGTGGCGGTCGTCCACGAGGGGTTCTCGCAGCGGAACGGGTCGGGGTACGACGAGTGCGTCGACCCGTCGGGCCCGATGGTGGAGTACAACGCCCGGATCTCCCCGGACGTCGACGCGATCGTCACCGGGCACTGGCACGCGCTCGTCAACTGCATGCTCCCCGACCCCGCCGGGAACCCGCGTCCGGTGGTGGAGGCGGCCAACCACGGCAGGCTGATCAACGAGATCGGCCTGCACCTCGACCCGCGGACCGGTGAGGTGCTGCGCGACCGGACCACCTCGGTCAACCACGCCAACACCCAGGACGTCCCGCCCGACCCGAAGACGCTGGAGATCGCCGACCACTGGCGGAAGAAGGCCGTGGAGCGGGGCAACACGCCGGTGGCGACGGTCACCGGCGACCTGACGCGGGAGCCGGGGGAGGGCGGCGAGTCGAGCCTCTACAACCTGACCGCCGACGCCTTCCACTGGGCCGCGAACCGGGACGGGCGCGCCGACCTGGCGGTCGCGATGCCGGGCATCCTGCGCCGCGACGTCCGGTACGCGCCGGACCCCGCCAACCCCGCCGACGCGCCCGGCCGGGTCCTGTTCTCCGAGGTCGCGCTGGGGACGGTGTACGACGGCGGCATCGGGGTCGGGCTCGTCCGGGGCGACGTCACCGGGCGGCAGCTCGACGCGCTGCTGGAGAGCCAGTGGCAGCGGGCCGCCGACGGGACGGTGACGTACCGGCCGATGGCCGTCTCCGGCAACGTCCGGTACGCCTACGACCCGTCGAAGCCGGTGGGCGAGCGGATCGACCTGCGGGACGTCCGGATCGGGAAGCGGCCCGTCAAGGCGCACGCGACCTACCGGATCGCGACCCTGGCGAACAACTTCTTCGCCAAGAACGCCACCCCCGGGTTCACCGCGCTGTTCGACGCGAAGCGGCAGGACCGCAGCCTCTACAACGGCGGCGACGCGCTCTGGCGGTACCTGGAGCGGACGTCGCCCGCGAGCGCGCCCGAGCCGGGACGGGCGACGCCGAAGTCCTGACGCCTCCGGATCACGCGCGGGACGGGACGTCCGTGCCGACCAGCTCGGGGAGGAGGGTGTCGCGGAGGGCGGCGAGCGCCGCGGACTCGGCGGCGGCGGCCGCGACGCGGCGGGCCAGCGGCGCGACCGTCTCGCCGAAGCGGCGGGCGGCGGCGTCGCCGGGCCACGGGACCTCGTACCGGGCCAGGTCGGGCCAGGCGGCGCGGGGCATCCGGGTGCCGTCGCCGACGGCCGCCGCGTGCGCGACGACGTCGTCGCTGGCGAGCGCCGCCAGCAGCCAGGCGCGGTGCGCCGCCTCGCCCGGGCGGACGACGAGGATGTCGGTGGACGCGACGCCGTCCACGAACGCGAGGCCCACCTTGTGGAAGTACGGGCGGAGCCTGCCGAACAGGACGTCGCCCGCCGCGAAGCGCGTCTTGCCGCTGCGCACGTCCGCGGCGCCCGTCCACGTGGTGAGCCACATGTGGCGGCGGGGGACGTGCTCGAGCGCGATGTACGGCTCCCCGTCCGCGATGCGGGACGCCGGGACGAGGTCGCGGACGAGCGCGCCGAGGGCGTCGAGCCGGACCGACGTCCGGGCCGCGGCCGCCGCCTCGTCGTACCTCGCGCGGACGAGCTCGTCGGCGAGCGCGGCGAGCCGCCCGTTCACGGCGATCTTGTCGTCGAGGGCGCCCAGGACGTCCGCGGCGCGGTCCTGCCGGGCGCGGGACGCGCGCGGCACCGGCAGGCCGGTGAGGATGCCCTGGGTGAGGAGCGGCTGGCCGGACCCGAGCCGGTACCGGTTCAGGTCGAGGGCCTTGAGCAGGTAGTGGACGTAGCGGGGGTTCACGCCGTCCCGGGGCGTGACGATGATCGCGTTGTCGGTGACCCAGCAGCGGTCCGGGCTGTAGTGGACGGTGCCGCAGTACGTGCCGACGCGCCCGACGACGACCGTGCCGGCCTCCGCGTTGAACCGGTCGGACGCGCCGATCACGCCGTTCGACCCGTACGTGCGGTACGCGGTCCCGGGGGCGGGGCGCGCCTTCCCGTTCGCGAGGTCGACGAGGTCGCCGAGCCGGACGGTTCCGCCCGGCCCGTCCTGCGCGCGTCCCGTCACCCGTGCGGCCCGTCCAGCCGGGCCCGGACGACCGCGTCGAGGCGGGCCGACTCGTCCATGCAGGCGAGGAGCTCCTTGGTGAGGCGCTCGATGCGGTCGGAGGCGGGCTCGGCGGCCTCGACGGCGGGGGCGCCGACGTAGCGGCCCGGCGCGAGGACATGCCCGTGGCCGCGGATCTCCCGCAGGGACGCCGAGCGCGCGAAGCCCGGCTCGTCCACGGGACGGCCCGCGCGCCAGTCGCGGTGCGCGGTCGCGATCCGGCCGATGTCGGCGGGCGTCAGGAGGCGTTCCGTGCGGTCCACGAGGGTGCCCATGCCGCGCGCGTCGACGAAGAGGACGTGTCCCGCGCGGGCGCCCTTGTCGCGCGTCAGGAACCACAGGCACGCCGGGATCTGCGTGGTGCGGAACAGCTGGGGCGGCAGCGCGACCATGCAGGACACGAGGTCGGCCTCCACGAGCGCCGCCCGGATCTCGCCCTCGCCCTTCTGCGTGGACGACATCGAGCCGTTCGCCATCACGACGCCCGCGGACCCCGTGGGCGCGAGCTTGGCGAGGATGTGCTGGATCCACGCGAAGTTCGCGTTCCCGGCGGGCGGGACGCCGTACCGCCAGCGGGGGTCGTCGGCCCGGCGGTACCAGTCGGACATGTTGAACGGCGGGTTCGCGAGCACGAAGTCCGCGCGGAGATCGGGATGGGCGTCGGTGTGGAAGGTGTCGGCGCGGCGCAGGTCGCCGGTGATGCCGTGGACGGCGAGGTTCATCCGGGCCAGCCGCCACGTCCGCTCGTTGGCCTCCTGCCCGAACACCGCGATGTCGTCCCGGCGGCCCCGGTGGCTCAGCACGAACTTCTCCGCCTGGACGAACATGCCGCCGGAGCCGCAGCACGGGTCGTACACGCGTCCCCGGTACGGCTCCAGGATCTCCACGAGCAGCCGCACCACGGCGGCCGGCGTGTAGAACTCGCCGCCGCGCTTGCCCTCGGCGCGCGCGAACCGCTCGAGGAAGTACTCGTAGATCTCGCCGAGGACGTCGCCGGGCCCGCTCGTCCCGGGCGCCTCCGTGCCGAGGCTCGCGCCGTCGATGAGGCGGACGAGTTCGGCGAGGCGGCGCCCGTCCACGGTGGTGAAGATCTTCGGGAGCGCCCCGGCCAGCGCGGGGTTCGCCGCCATGAGCGCGTCCATCGCGGCGTCCAGCGCCCGGCCGTCCCCGGCGGCGGCCAGCGCGTCCCAGCGGGCCGGCTCCGGGACGTCGAACGCGCCGGAGCCGGAGGCCCACTTGAGGAACACCAGGCCCAGCACGAAGTCCTTGTACTGGCCGGCGTCCATGGAGCCGCGGAGCTTGTCCGCGGACCTCCACAGGATGTCCTTCAGATCCGTCCCCCGTCAGAACGTCGTTCGCCGCAGCGTCAGCCTGACCTCGCCGGTCCGGCGGTCGGTCTCCTCGGCCGCGACGTCGAAGCCGTGGCTCTCGGCGAACGCCATGGCGGTGAGCCGCCCGTACCGCTGCGCCACCTTGTCGAGCCACCCGGAATCGTACTTGTGCCGGTCGAAGCCGCTGATGATCGCCTCGAACGTGCCGTCGGACGTCCGGTGGAAACCGAGGTCGTTGCTGGCCGAGCCGATGAACTTCCGCCGCACCACCACCTCCGCCTTCTCCGGGCGCCTGTCGCCCTGGTAGCCGTAGAGGTGCGTGGGGGACGCGTGCGACTCGACGTGGTCGAACCCCAGGTCGTTGAGGACGCTGACGAGGCGTTCCTGGTCGGTGATCGTGGTGCGGACCTTCGTGTAGTGCGACATGGCGTCCTCCCTTGGGACGGCTCAGGACAGCCGGACGACGGGTTGCCGGTCGAGTACGAGGGTGTTGCGCTGGATGTCGTAGGCGGAGACGGTCAGGCGCTTCTGCGCGTCCACGCGGAAGTCGAGCCGGAACCGGTCGACGCCCGCCTCGGCGGGCGGGTCGGCCTCCAGGAACGTCGGGCTGTCCTCGTTCAGCCACAGCCGGGAGCGCTCCTGCAGCCGCTGCGCGGTGACCGCCACGGTGCGGGCGCCGCCGTTCGCGTCGAACATGATCTCCAGGTCGGAGCTGGCCTCCCGGTAGCTGGCGTGCGCCAGCTCGTACACCGCGATGCCGAGATGCCTCTGCCCGTTCCGGATCGCCTTGATCGTCAGCTTCTTCACCGGTTCGGGCGTCGGGTACTCGGTGCCGGCCTCCACCAGCGTCTCGAACTCGTAGGCGCCGGTGTCGCGGTTGACGTGCCGGATGGCGTAGTCGTGCTGGATGTGGTCGCTCAGCTCGTAGCCGCCCGCGATCCCGGCCGCGCCCGCCGCGACGGCCTCCAGCGGACGGTCGAGGTGCAGCAGGTCCGGCGGGAACTGCAGGGACAGGACGTCCTGCACGGCCGGGATCAGGCTCGTCCCGCCCACCAGGAACACCTTCGAGATCTCGTCGGCCGGGAACCCCTTCGCGGCGGCGCCGTCGAGCGTCTTGCGCAGCGCCCGGTTCACCCGCCCGAGGACGTCCTTGCGCTTCAGCAGCCCGTCGAACTCGGCCCGGGTGACCTCCATGCCGAACCGGCCGGACTCGATCTTCGCCGCGTCCTGCGTGGTCAGCGCGACCTTCGCGCGCTCCGCCGAGCGCAGCAGCTCCCGGAAGACCCGGTTGTACTCCTCGGTGTCGCCGAACGGGACGCCGGTCTGCTCGGCGACGTGCTCGGCGAGCAGCGCGTCGATGTGGTCGCCGCCGAGGTCGAGGCCCGCCTTGGAGATCGTCCGGACGGACGAGCCCGCGGACGCGTTCGACGGGTCCAGCACCTTCACCACGGACGTGTCGAGGGTCCCGGCGCCGAAGTCGAACACCAGGAACACGTCCCCGGGGTTCAGCCGCGCGCTGTACCCGACCGCCGCGGCCGTCGCCTCGTCCACCACGCGCAGCCGCGCCGCGCCGCCCGCCTCCTCGCCGACCTCCTGGACGAGCCAGTCCCGGTAGGTGTCGAACGACTCGACGGGCGCGGTCGCGACGATCTCCAGGTCGCCGGAGTCGACCGCGAGGGTCGCGGCCGCCATCACGTCCGACAGGAAGCGGGTCGCGGCCTGCCGCGCGGTGACCGTCCGGTCGCCGCCGAGCCGCCGCGGGATGTCCACCGCCCGCCCCGTCACCGCGCTCTTCATCGACTGGAACGCCGCGTTCTCCGGGTCGCCCGCGATCTCCGGCGTCACCTGCGCGCCGATCCACCGGCGGTCGCCGCCGCCGGAGAACGCGACGCGGGACGGCACGACCCGCTGGTCGACGCCCCGCGCCCCCTCCCGCCGCAGGTCGAGACCGGGCAGCGGGATCGGCTCCCCGCGGTCCAGGTCGTGGTCCCAGCCCGCGACGACGGTGTTGGCGGTGCCGAAGTCGATGCCGATACGGGTCGTCATCGTCCCCCTTCCACAGGTCTCCTCCGCATTCTTCCGTGATCTCCTCTCCCGCGCCGCCCCTTATGCCGTTGACTCACAGGCTGATGTCGTGCTCCCCGGCGGTCAGCTCGACGGCCTCGCCCAGTTCGACGTCGAACCGGAACCGGTGGATCAGGGCCGCGTCGAGCAGTTCGAGGACGGCCCGGTCCCGTCCGGTGACCGCGGTGTGCGCGAGCGCCGCGCCCACGGCCCCGAGGTCGCGCGGGACGAGGTCGGCGACGGGCCGCCGGACCAGCGCGGGCACCTCCCGCAGCCGCAGGTCGAACAGGTCGACGCGGCCGTCGCCGTGCCCGGCCGCGAGGAACTCGCCGCCGGGCGACAGGGTCAGCCCGGTCGGCCGGTCGCCGGACGGCGTCCGGTGCACGTCGACGACGTCGAGCGTCGCGCCGGTCAGGAAGTGCAGGTCGCCGGTCCGGTCGGCGATGACGACCTGCCCGGTGCGGGGCAGCACCCCGAGGCCCATGCAGCCCCGGATCTGCGTGTGCCGCGTAGAGACGCGCCGCCCGTCCGCGACCCGCAGCAGGACCGTCCAGCCCTGCGGGTCGGCGCAGGCGACCGTGTCGGCGTCGGCGAACCCGACCTCGGCGACCGTCCGGCCCGGGTGGGCGCCCGCGGCGTGCCCGGTGGCCGGATCGATCAGGTGCACCGAGCGGCCGAGCAGCGCGAGCCGTCCCGACCCGCGGTGCGCGACGATCCGCCGCGGCCACTGCCGCCGCCCGAGCCCGAACTCGGTGATCGACCGGACCGCCACCGGGCCGTCCGCGCCGCCGAGCAGCAGGTCCCCGTCGCGGGTGCCGGCCGCGAACGTCCCGTCCCCGGTCAGCGCGAGCGAGGTGACGGCGCCGTGGGAGGCGTGCAGGGTGCGGTCGGCGCCGTCCGCGCACCGCACGACGCGGCACGGCCCCGCCCCGTGCCGTCCCCGCTCACCGGCGAGGACGACGCCGTTCCCGGCGTGCAGGACGCTCCCGACGGGGGAGTCGAACCAGTCGTAGCGCTCGGCGAGCCGGGCGGTGCGCAGGTCGAACACGCCCACGACGCCCGCCCGTCCCGCGACGGCGAGGAACGGGCCGTCGGGCGCGAACGAGACGTCGTCGACGCCGTGCCGGAACCGCAGCCGGGCCCGCGGCGCCGCCGTCCACGGCGCGTCGTCGCCGTCGCGCAGGCCGGACGCGATCCCCGCCAGGTCGGCCGCGCGGAACAGCGCGAACAGGCGGCGCTCGTCGTCGCCGCCCGGCGTCCAGCCCTCGAACAGCCGGAACAGCCCGGCGCCCGTCGCGATCGGCACGTCCTTCACCAGCGACCACAGGTCGTCCCACGCGCGGCGGTGCGCGAGCTGCTCGGCGAGGTAGCGGGTCTCGTCGGCGGACATGTCGCGGACGCGGGCGCGCCGGTCGTCGCCGACGATGACGCGGACGAGGTCGAGTTCGCCCGCGGCGAGCATCGCCGTCCGGAGCCGCGCCCGCTGGTCGTCCGGGCGCGACAGGTACGCGAGCGACAGCAGGCTCCCGTCCGGATCGAGCGCCCGGTACTGCCGCGGCTGCCCGGTGAGCAGGAAGAACGCGGCGCGCGCCACCGGGTCCGCGGGCGCGAACCGGTGCTCGGCGCAGAACTCCGCGAGCGCGGGATCCGTGAGCGCCCGTTCGCACAGCTCCTCGACGAGCGGACGGTCGTGCACCGCGCCGAACTTCTCGGCGGCGATCTCCCGCAGCGGGTGGCCGCGCATGGCGAGCGCGTCGAGGAGCGCCTCACGGTACGGCGTCCGCTGCAGGATCACGGCGTCCGTCTCCAGCACGACGACGGTGAACGGGGCGATCCCCGCGTCGTCGGCCGGGCGCCACCAGCGCAGCAGCGCGGCGCCCGCCTCCTCGTCCGGGTCGTCCAGCCACGCCCGCCACAGGGCGTCCAGCGCCGGGCCGGGCGGCGGTTCGCCGTTCGCGAGGAGGGCGTTCCGCAGCGGTGTGCCGGGGCCGCTGTCGGCCGCCCACAGCGCGTGCAGCATGGCTCCGGTCGCGTTCCGGCAGAACGCGGTGGTGTGCGCCCGCACGTCCGGGTCGGGGTCGGTGAGCAGGTCGGGGGCCAGTCCGGCCTCGGCCGCCGGCCACGCGCCGTCGAGCCGGTCGTGGAGCGCGAGCGTCACGAGGCGGGCGGACGTCCGCGCGGCGACGGCCCCCGTCTTCAGGACGGCGTCGCGCAGCCCGGGGTCGCGCGTCCGGACCCACCATGCCGCGATCCGTTCCCGCGCCCGCTCGTGCAGCCGGTGGCCGGGCGTCCGCGCGATCCGGACGAACGCCTCCCGCGCGCCCGGGTCGCCGCCCGCGGCGTCCACGAGCAGCCGCTTCGCCGCGCGGGCGCCCCATGGGCCGCGCCGCCCGCTCGCGACCACCCGCCGGTCCGCGTTCGTCCGCTGCGCCATCGCGGTCCTCGCTCCTCTCACAGGCCGATGTCGTGCTCGTCCGCCATCGTGCGGACGTCCCCGCCCGTCGCGACGTCGAAGCGGAACCGATGGTGCAGGCACTCCCGCAGGAGCCCGAGCACCTGCCGCGCCGGACCGTCGGTGGCGGGGACCGCCAGGGCGGCGTCGACGAGGCCGAGGTGCCCGGGGCCGAACTCCGCCGGGGAGCGCCCGACCAGCCTCGACAGCATCCGCGGGCGCAGGTCGAACAGGTCGATCTCCCCGTCGGCGTGGCCGACGGCGAGGAACTCGCCGCCGGGCGCCGCGGCCAGGCAGGTCGCCCCGGCCCGGGAGTGCAGGATCTCGGCGTCGACGGGCTCCAGCCGTTCGGCGCCGACGACGTGCAGCGGCCCCCGCCGCCCGGCGACGACCAGGCGGTCGTCGTGGGGGAGCGCCCGCAGCCCCGCCAGGCCGTCGAGCGCGGTCGTGCCCACCCGCCGCGCGGGCCCCCGCCGCCCGTCCCGCAGCGACAGCCGCGCCACCCGCCCCCGCTGGTCGGCGTGGACGACGGTGTCGGCGCCGGCGAACGCGATCCGGACGCCGAGGTCGCCGGGGCGCACCGCGGAGCCGGTCCCGGCCGCCGGGTCGATCACGTGGACGTCCCGGGCCAGCACGGCGATCCGCCCGGTGGCCGGGTGCGCGACGACCTGCCGGGGCCGGTGCCGGACGTCCACGCCGAACCGGTCGAGCCGCCGCGCCTCGACCGGACCGCCGTGCGGCGCGCCCAGCAGCAGCTCGCCCGCCGCGGTCGTCGCCGCGTGGCTCCCGTCCGCGCCGGTCAGCGCCAGCGAGGTGATGGAGCCGGGCGCCACGTGCAGGGTCGCCTCCCCGTCCGCCGCGCAGCGGACCAGCCGGCACCGGCTCTGGCCGCGGTTCGTGCGCTCGCCCGCGACCACGGTCCCGTCCCCGACGTGCAGGACGCGCTTGACGGCGGAGCCGAAGCCGCCGTGGACCCGGACGGTGCCGCCGGTGCGCACGTCCAGGACGCGGACGGTCCGGTCGGCTCCCCCCACGGCGAGGAACGGGCCGTCGGGGGCGAACGACAGGTCGTTGACGCGGCCGGGCACCCGGAGGGCCGGCCACCAGGCGCGCTCCGCCCAGCCCGTCTCCGCCAGCCGCCGCAGGCCCCGCGCGACCGCCTCCGGGCGCGCGGCCCGGTACAGCTCGAACAGCCGGCGGGCGTCGCCGTCGCGCGGCGCCCAGTCGTCGAAGTACCCGATCAGGCGGCTCCCGGCCGCGAGCGGCAGGTCGAGGACGAGCGACCACAGCTCGTCCCACGCGCGGCGGTGCGCGAGCTGCTCGGCGAGGTAGCCGGTCTCGTCGGCCGACATGTCGCGGACGCGCACGCGCCGGTCGTCGCCGAGGATGACGCGGACGAGGTCGAACTCGCCCGCCGCGAGCATCGCCTCGCGCACCCGGGCGCGCTCGTCCCGCGACGCCGCCGCGTAGGCGAGGGACAGCAGGCCCCCGTCCGGGTCCAGCGCGCGGTACTGCTCCGGCTGCCCGGTGATCAGGAAGAACAGGGCGCGCCTCGGCTCGTCCCGGGGGGCGAGGCGGTGCTTGCGGCAGAAGCGCCGGCTTCCCCCGTCGGTGAGCGCGCGCTCGCACAGCCGGTCGACGAGGCCGGGATCGCCCAGCTCGCGGATCTTCCGCATCGCGATGGGCCGCAGCGAATGCGTGCTCGGCAGGGACAGCGCGTCCACCAGCGCGTCGCGGTAAGGGGGCCGCCGCAGGACGTCCGGGTCCGTCGCCACCGCCGCGACGGTCAGCGGCTCGCACGACGCCGCGATCGTCGCGGGCCGCCCCCACCGCAGGAGCGGCTCGGTGAGGCCGTCCGCGTCCGGCCCGTGGAGCCAGTCGTCCCACAGGGCGTCCAGCGTCCCCGGCGGCGGCGGGTTCGGGTTCTTCAGCAGGACGTCCCGCAGCGGCGACTCCCAGCGGGCGCCCGCGGATTCCCAGAGCGCGTCGAGCATCGGGCCCGCGGCGGTCGCGCAGACCGCCCTCGCCCGCCGCGCGATCTCGGCGTCGTCGTCGGCGAGGAGCGTCCGCGCGCACTCCGCCTGGCTCTCGTCACCGGCCTCTAGCAGTTCCAGCACCGCCACCCGCAGCGGACGGGGCAGGCTCCGGCCCTTCGCCAGTTCCAGGACGGGCTCCGGATCGCGGGTCGCGCCCCACAGCGCGAGCAGCTCCCGCTCCGCCGCCTCCCGGCCCGGACGCCACCGGTCGGAGGCGATCGCGGCGAGGCGGTACAGGGCACGGTTCCTCTTGCGGACCGGCGCCGGACGTCCCCTGGCGATTCGCCGCCGGTGGGCCCGGCCCGACCAGACGGCCGCCGCGTCCTCGCACCGCTTCACGAGTCCGCCCAGCGCCTCCACCACGAAGTCCAGGGGGTCCCACAGCCGGTCCAGCATCGTCCCCCCTCACAGGCTGATGTCGTGCTCGCCGCCCGCGAGCGCGACGGCGCCGCCGATCTCGACGTCGAACCGGAAGCGGTGCTCCAGGCAGGCGCGCAGCAGGTCGAGCATCCGCCGCGTCCCGTCGTCGGCCGCCGGGTCCGCGCAGGCCGCGGCGACGAGCTCGAGGTGCCGGGGGACGAAGGTCGCCATGGGGCGCCGCACGAGCGTGGGCACCTCCAGGAGCCGCAGGTCGAACAGGTCGATGGCGCCGTCGCGGTGCCCGACGGCGAGGAAGTCCCCGCGGGGCGACACCGTCAGCCCGGACGGCTTGCCGGACCGGGCCGACGCGTGCACGCCGCCGGCGGACAGGTCCCGGCCGTCGAGGAAGTGCAGGTCGCCCTGCCCGTCCGCGGCGATCACCTGGCCGGAGGCGGGGAGGACGCCCAGGCCCGCGAAGCCGGGGAGCTTCGCGTGGGGCCACGTGCCCCGCCGGTCCCCGAGCGGCACGCGCGTCAGCGTCCCGTCGTGCCCGGCGCAGACGACCGCGTCGGGACCGGCGAACGCGATCCGGGCGGTGGCCGACCCGGCATGGAGGGGGCGGGCGCGGCCCGCGGCGGGGTCGAGCAGGTGGACCGAGCGGCCGAGCAGGGCGAGCCGTCCGGTGCCGCGGTGCGCGGCGAGCCGCCGGGGCCACTGGCCGCGGCCCAGCCCGAAACCGGCGACGGTGCGGGCGTCGAGGCCGCCGGCCGCGTCGCCGAACAGCAGCCCGCCGTCCCGGGTGCCCGCCGCGAACGCGCCGTCCCCGGTCAGCGCGAGGCAGTCGGCCGCGCCGGACGCCGTGTGCAGGACGCGCGTGCCGCCGCCCGCGCAGCGCACGAGCCGGCAGTGGGCCTGCCCGTGGTTCGGGTGCTCCCCGGCGACGAGGACGCCGTCCCCGAGGTGCAGGACGCTCCCGACGGACGCGCCGAACCCGTCGTAGCGCTCGGCGAGCCCGGCGGTGCGCAGGTCGAACACGCCCGCGACCTTGTTCATGCCCGCGACGGCGAGGAACGGGCCGTCGGGCGCGAACGACACGTCGTTGACGCGGCCCTGGAACCGGTAGGTCGCCTGCGGCGCGGTCCGCTCCGGGCCGAGCCGCAGGCGTTCCGCGCCGGCCGCGACGGCGCCGGGATCGGTGTCGCGCAGCATCCCGAACAGGCGGCGCTCGTCGTCGCGGCGGGGCGCCCAGCCGTCGAACAGCCGGACGAGCTCGACGCACGCGGTGACGGAGACGTCCTGCAGGAACGACCACAGGTCGTCCCACTCGCGGCGGCGGGCGAGCTGCTCGGCGAGGTACCGGGTCTCCTCGGCGGTCATGTCCGCGACGCGGGCGCCGCCGTCGGCGCCGACGATGACGCGGACGAGGTCGAGTTCGCCCGCGGCGAGCATCGCCTCCCGCAGGCGGGCGCGTTCGTCCTCGGTCGCGGACGCGTAGGCGAGCGCCAGCAGGCTCCCGTCCGGGTCGAGGGCGCGGTGCTGCGCGGCCTGGCCGGTGGCGGTGAAGAACAGGGCGCGGCGCACCGGGTCGGCGGGGGCGAGCCGGTGCTCGGCGCAGAACCCGGCGGCGCGCCGGTCCGACAGCGCGCGGGTGCAGAGCTCCTCGACGAGGGCGCGGTCGCCGGAGCGGCGGGTCAGCATGGTGAACTTCTCGGCGGCGACCGTGCGGAGCGGGTGGCGGTCGAGGAGCAGCGCGTCGAGCAGGGCGCCGCGATGGTCCAGCAGGACGGCCGGGTCCGTCGCGACCGCGACGACGGTCAGCGCGGCGTGCCGCCCGGTGGTCGCGGGCCGTCCCCACCGCAGCAGCGCGTCGCCCGTCGCGGGGTCGGGGGCGTCGGGCGCGTCGAGCCACGCGTGCCACAGCGCGTCGAGGACGGGCGCCGGGGGCGGCGTGCCGTTCTCGAGCAGGACGGTCCGCAGGGGCGTCCCCGGGCCGGTGTCGGCGAGCCACAGCGCCGCGAGCATCGGCCCGGCGGCGTTCCGGCAGTGCGCGGCGGCCCGCTCCCGGACGTCGGGGTCGGCGTCGGCGAGCAGCGCGGGCGCCCACTCCGCCGCGAAGCCGGGCCAGTCGGGGAGCCGGTCCAGCAGCGCGAGGGTCTGCAGCCGGGCGGGGGGCTCCGCCGCGACGGCGCCGGTGTCCAGGACGGCCCGGCGCAGGCCCGGATCGCGGGTCTCGGCCCACCACGCGCCGAGCGCCGCCTTCGCCCGTCCGGCGAGCCGGTGGCCGGGCGTCCCCGCGATCCGGACGACCCCGGCGCGGGCGTCCGGGTCGCCGTGCGACGCCGCCGCGAACAGGCGCCGCGCCGCCCACCCGCCTCGGGGGCCGCGCCGCGCGCTCGCGGCGGTCCACCGCTCGGCGCGTCCCTTCTTCCGCGTCATCCCGCTCCTCCCAGGCCGATGTCGTGCGCGCCGCCCGCGGGCCGGACGGCGCCGCCGACCTCGACGTCGAAGCGGAACCGGTGCTCCAGGGCGGCGCGGAAGAGGTCCAGCAGCGTCCGTACGCCCGGGTCGTCGACCTGCTCCCGGGCGGCCGCGGCGAGGTCGGCGTGGCGCGGCAGCGGTTCCGCGAGCGGCCGCCCGAGGACGCCGCCCAGTTCCCGGAACCGCAGGTCGAACACGACGAGCTCGCCGTACACGTGCCCGGTCGCGAGCAGCGCCCCGGAGGGCGACGCGGCGACGCAGGTGGTCCCGGGGCGGGACGCGAAGGAGGGCGGCTCCGCGCCCGGCCGGCTCGCGTCGATGAGGCGGATCTCGCCGTGGATGTCGGCGGCCGCGACGCCGCGGTGGATCGGCGCCAGGCCCGCGCAGCCGTCGCCGCACCGCAGCACCGTGCGTTCCGCCCCGCCGCCCACCGGCAGGAACGCCACCGACCCGTTCCGTTCGGCGTAGGCGACGGTGTCCGCGTCGGCGTAGGCGGCGCGGACGGGCCGCTCGGCGGGATGCAGGATCTCGGCGCGCCCGCCCGCCGGGTCGATCAGGTGCACCGCCCGGTCGACGACCGCGAGCCGCGGCGTGCCCGGATGCGCGGCCACCGCGCGGGGCCGCATCCGCGGGTCCAGGCCGAAGCCCGCGAGGCTCCGCACCGTCACGTCCCGCCCGTCCGGCCCGCCGAGCATCAGTTTCCCGGCGGTGGTGACGGCGGCGAAGCCCCCGCCGTCGCCGGTGCGGGTCAGCGAGGTGACGGCGCCGTCGGCCCGGTACGCGGTCCGCGCGCCGCCGGGGGCGCAGCGGAACAGCCGGTGCGGGCCCGCGTCGGCGCCCGCGCCGACGAGCACGGTCCCGTCGCCGAGGAGCAGCACGCGGCCCGCGGCGTCGAAGCCGCCGTGGCGGCCGACGCGTCCGCCGGTGCGCGGATCCAGCACGTGGACGGTCCGGTCGAGGCACGCGACGGCGAGGAGCGGGCCGTCCGGCAGACCGGGACCCCGCTCGGGGGAGAACGACAGGTGGTGGATCCCGGCGGGCATCCGGAACATCTTCCTGGCGGGCGGCTTCGCGTGCCCGTCGCGGAAGCGCCGCAGCGCGTCCCGGACGGCCATCGGGGTGACGCCGCGGTACAGCTCGAACAGCCGCCGGCCGTCGTCGTCGCGCGGCCGCCAGTCACCGAACAGCCGCACCAGCGCCGTGCCCGACTCGAGGCGGACGTCCCGGACGAGCGACCACAGGTCGCCCCAGGCGCGGCGTTCGGCGAGCCGCTCGCCGAAGTACGCGACCTCGTCGCCCGACATGTCCGCGACGTGGGCGCGGTGCGCGCCCGTGACGACCGTCCGGACGAGGTCGAGGTCCCCGGCGGCCAGCAGCGCCCCGCGGGCCCGGGCCCGCTCGTCCGGCGGCGCCGCCGCGTACGCGAGCGCGAACAGCGAGCCGTCCGGATCGAGCGCCCGCCGCTGCCGGTCCCGGCCGGTCAGGGCGAACAGCCACGCGCGCCGGACCGGATCCCGGGGGACGAGCCCCCGCGTGCGGCACCGCTCCGCGAGCTCCGGGTCCCGGATCGCCAGCTCGCACGCCGCGTCGATGATCGCCTGGTCGCCGCGCGCGATCGTCCGCTCCGCGGCGAGATCGGCGAGCGCGTGCCCGTCGAGCAGCGCGGCGGCGAGCGCGGACGCGTCGTGGGCGCCGGGCCTGCCCACCGCCAGGGCGGTCACCGCCGCGAGCCGCTCCCCGGCCGCCGAGCGCCCCCAGCGCAGCAGCGCGTCCCGCAGCGGGCCCGGGCCGTCCCGGGCGCACTCCTCCCACAGGGCGTCCAGCTCCGGGTACGGCGCGGGCGCCGGGTTGGCCAGGAGCGCGTCCCGCAGCGGCGTCCCCGGGCCGGTGTCGAGGTCCCACAGCGCGTCCAGGACGGCGCCCCGGGCCTCGCCGCAGAACGCGGCCGCGCCCTCCCGCACGCCCGGGTCGTCGTCGCGGAGCAGGCCGGGCACCTGGTTCGCGACGTGCGCGCCCCAGTCGTCCGTCCGCCCGAGGAGCGCCTGCGTGATCAGCCGTCCGGGACGCACGAGCGCGACCGCCCCGGTGTCGAGGACGGCCCGGCGCAGCTCCGGGTCGCGCGTGTCGACCCACCAGCGCGCGACGTACGAGCGGGCCTGCTCGCACCGCGGATGCTCCGGCGTCCGCGCGATCCGGACGACGCGGTCCCGCGCCTCCGCGCGCGTCGCGCCGTCGCGTGCGGCGTCCGCGAGGAGGCGCCGCCACGCCCGCGCGCCCGCCCGCCCGCGCCGCGCGCTCGCGGCGAACCGCCGCTCGGCCCTCGATCGTCGCATGACCGTCCTCACAACCCGATGTCGTGCTCGCCGGCGTCAGTCCGGACGGTGTCGGCGAGTTCGGTGCCGGCGAGTTCGACGTCGAGGCGGAACCGGTGTTCCAGGCACGCGGCCAGCAGCCGCAGCGCGGCCGGCCCGGGGCCCGGCGGCGGGTCCGCCGCCGCGCCGGCGACGACCGCGAGGTGCCGGGGCAGCGCGTCGGCGAGCGGGCGGCACACCAGCCCGGCGGCCTCCACGGCGCGCGGGTCGAACACGTCGACGGCGCCCGCCGCGTCCGCGGTCGCGAACAGGTCCCCGCCGGGCGCGGCGGCCAGGAACTCCGGCGCCGGGCCGTCCGGAGGCGGGCGGCGGGCGACGACGCCGAACGTCGAGCCGTCCAGGACGGACAGGGCCCCGGTCTCGTCCAGGACGACCGGCCTGCCGGTGCCGGCCAGGACCTCGACCGCGCGGAAGCCGGAGGTCCGCGCGCGGGCCGTCCAGCGGAAGCCGTCCTGATCGAAGGCCCCGCCCCCGGACACCCGCAGCCGAGTGACCTCACCGCCCTCCTCGACGCAGACGAGCGTGTCGGCGTCGAGGAACGCCATGCCGCCGAGCGGGGCCCCGGAATGGGCGGTCAGCGTCCGTTCGATGCCGGGGCCGAGCAGCCGCAGCGTCCGCCCGAGCACCGCGAACCGGCCCGACTGCGGGTGCGCGGCGACCGTCCGCGGCACGTCCAGCGGGTCCGGCCCCGGCCCGGCGGCGGGCCGGTACGCCGTCCAGCCGCGGTGCGGGACGCCGCGCAGCGGCCACCGGTGCGTCGTCGCGACGAACCCGCCGCCGCCCGTCGCCGCGAGGGACGTGACGGTGCCGACGTCCTCGCGTTCGGTCGCGGCGCGGCCCCCGGCGCAGCGCACCAGGCTGTCCCCGGCACCGGCGATCAGCGCGTCGCCGAGATGCAGAAGCGCGCCGACCGGCCCGCCGAGGCCCGTGTACCGGTCCGCGATCCCGCCCGTCCGCACGTCCAGGACGACGATCGTCCGGTCGGCGGTCGCGACGGCGAGGAGCGAGGAGCTGGGAGCGAACGACAGCGCGGTGACGCCGTCGCCGACCGTGAAGCGGCGCCGCGCGATCGCGAGCGGGTCGTCGGCGAGGGCCCGCACGCCCGCCCGGACGTCGTCGGCGTCCGCGTCGCGGAACAGGGCGAACAGCCGCCGCTCGTCGGCGTCCCGCGGCGCCCACCCGTCGAACAGCCGGACGAACTCGACGCCGAGGGCTATCGGCAGCTTCTGGATGAGCGACCACAGTTCGTCCCATTCGCGGCGTCCGGCGAGCCGGTCGGCGAGGTACCGGGCCTCGCCCTCGGGCAGTTCCCCGATGCGGGCGCGGCGGTCCTCGCCGAGGATGACGCGGACGAGGTCGAGGTCGCCGGCCGCGGGCATCGCCTCCCGGAGGCGGGCGCGCAGGGCGTCCGAGGCGGCGGCGTAGGCGAGGGCGAGCAGGCCGCCGTCCGGGTCCAGCGCCCGGTACTGCGCGGCCTGCCCGGTGACCAGCAGGAACGCGGCGCGCCGGACCCCGTCGTAGGGGACGAGCCCGTGCCGCTCGCACAGGTCGGCGACGCCCGGGCGTTCGAGGGCGCGCTCGCACGCGTCGTCGGCCAGGTCCCGGTCGCCGGACGCGGCGATCTTCCGTGCGGCGATCTCGCCGAGCGGGTGCCCGTCGTGGTCGATCGCGTCGAGCAGCGCCCGCCGGTACGCCCTCCCGGCGAGCCTGCGGTCGGGCAGCGGGCCGGCCTCCGCCGCCGCGACGTCGCGGAGCGGGCGGCCGGAGCGGTCGAGGCCGTCCAGGAGCGCCGCCCGGTGCCGGTGCGCGGGCCCGCCCTCGCCGTCGTCGTTCACCGCGACGATGCTCGGCGGTGCGAGGCTCCGGCCGGTCGCGGGCCGCCCCCAGCGCAGGAGCGCGTCCGTCAAATCTGCGGTGGGGGCGTCGAGCCACTCCGACCACAGGGTGTCGAGCCGCGGGGCGGGCGGCGGTCCGGCGTTCTCCAGCAGCACGGCGCGCAGCGGCGTCCCCGGGCCCGTGTCGGCCTCCCAGAGCGCGTCCCGCATCGGGCCGGACGCGCCGCGGCAGAACCCGGCGGTGCGTTCGCGGACGTCCGGGTCGGGGTCGGCGAGCAGGTCCGGCGCCCGCCCCGCCTCGGCCGGCGGCCACTCGTCCAGCCGGTCCAGCAACGCCAGCGTCAGGAGCCGCGGCGCGCCCCCCAGCGCGACCGAGCCGGTCTCCAGGACGATCCGGCGCAGGTCCTCCTCCCGCCGGGCCGCCCACCGGCACGCGACGGCGTCCCGGGCCAGGTCGCGCAGCCGGTGGCCCGGCGTGCCCGCGATCCGGACGACGCCGCCGAACGCGGCCTCGTCCCCGCGCGCCGCCGACGCGAACAGCCGCCGCGCCGCGCGCCGCCCCCGCATCCCGGACCGCTCGGACAGCCTCGTCCGGCGCTCCGCGCGCCTCCCGCCGTCCATCGCACCGCCCTCCTCACAGGCTGATGTCGAACTCTCCCGCGGACAACCGGACGGCGTCCCCGAGCTCGACGTCGAACCGGAACCGGTGCTCCAGGCACGCCTCCAGCAGCCGCAGCGCGACGCCCGCGCCGCGCCGCGTCGGCGGGTCCGCCAGCGCGGAGCCGACGGCGCCGAGATGCCCCGGGACCAGGCTCGCCACCGGCCGCCCGACGATCCGCGGCACCTCGTGGACGCGCAGGTCGAACAGGTCGGTGCCGCCGTCGGCGTTGCCGGCCGCGAGGAAGTCGCCGCCCGGCGACACGGTCATGCCGGTGCGGTTCTCGGCCGCCTCCGGGCGGTGGACGGCCGTCGGTTCGAGCGTGCCCGCGTCGAGGACGTGCAGGCCGCCGGCGTCGTCCGCGACGACGACCTCGCCGGTCCGGGGCAGCGCGACCATGCCGACCGGCCCGTACACGCCGAGCCCGGCGTGCGCGACCTCCTCGAACGTGTCGCCGGTCCTTCGCAGCCGCCGCACGGACCCGTCCCGTCCGGCGCAGACGAGCGTGTCGGCGTCGGCGAACGACGCCCACGCGACCGCCGGTCCGGGCGGCGTGACGGCGGCGACCGGGCCGCCGCCCGGCGCGGTGACGGCCACCCGCCGGGCCACCACCGCGATCCGCCCCGATCCGGGATGCACCGCCACGGACCTCGGCCAGCCGTCCTCGCCCAGCCCCAGCGCCGCCACCGGCCGGGACTCGACGGACCCGCCCGGCGCGCCCACGAGCAGCCGCCCGTCGCGGGTCCCCGCGACGAACCCGCCGTCGCCCGCGCGCGCGAGGCACGTCACCGACCCGGCCGCCGTGTGCAGGGCCAGCGCCTCGCCGCCCGCGCACCGCAGCAGCCGGCAGGGACGGTCGACGCGGTTGGTGCGCTCGGCGGCGACGAGCGCGCCGCCCCCCACGTGCAGGACCCGCCCGACGGACGACCCGAACCCGTCGTACCGCTCGACGAGCTCGGCCGTCCGCAGGTCGAACACGCCCGCGACCCGGTTCGTGCCCGCGGCGGCGAGGAACGGGCCGTCCGGCGCGAACGACACGTCGTTGACCCGGCCTCGGAACATGTAGCGGGCCTGCCGGGTCACCCGGTCACGGAGGCCGTCCAGATGTTCGAGGGCGCGGGCCAGCGCGTCCGGGTCCGTCGCCCGGTACAGCTCGAAGACGCGGCGCTCGTCCGCGCCGCGCGGCGCCCACTCCCCGAACAGGCGGACCAGGGAGACGCCCGTCGCGATCGGGAGGTCCTGGACGATCGACCACAGACCGTCCCACTCGCCGCGCCCGGCGAGCTGCTCCGCGAGGTACGCGACCTCGCCGGGCGACATGGACTCGACGCGCGCCCGCCGGTCGTCGCCCACGATGACCCGGACCAGGTCGAGGTCGCCCGCCGCGAGCATCGCCGTCCGCATCCGCTCCCGCTCGGCGTCCGTCGCGGACGCGTACGCGAGCGACAGCAGGCTCCCGTCCGGATCCATCGCGCGATGCTGCTCGGGCCGACCCGTGAGCAGGAAGAACACCACCCGCCGCATCGGGTCCTTCGGCGCGAACCCGTGCTTCGCGCAGATCGCCTGAAGGCCGCGGTCGTCGAGCGCCCGGTCGCACAGCTCGTCCACGAGCGTCTGGTCGCGCAGGGCGACGGCCTTCTCCTCGGCGATCCCGCAGAGCGGATGGTCGCCCAGCGTCAGCGCGTCGATCAGCGCCGCCCGGTTCCGCGGGTCGCGCAGGACGTCCGGGTCCGTGACGACCGCGACGGTGCTGAGCCGCGCGGCCCGGCCGCCGACCGCCGGGCGCCCCCACCGCGACAGCGCCGCCCAGAGCGTCCCGTCCGGACGGGCGAGCCACGCGTCCCACAGCCGGCCCAGCGGACCGGACGTCGGCGGCTCGCCGTTCGCCAGCAGCGCCGCGTACAGCGCCGAACCCGGTTCCGGGCCGAGCGCCCACAGCGCGCGCAGCATCGCCCCGGACGCCTCCACGCAGAACGCCCTCGCGCGCGCCCGCACGTCCGGGTCGGGGTCGGCGAGCAGCCCCGGCACCGCGCCCGCCTCGCCCGCGGTCAGGTCCGTGGCGAGCCGTCCCGCCAGCGCGAGCGTCACCGCCCGCGCGGGCGGCTCCGCCGCGACCGCGCCCAGCCGCACCGCGCACTCCCGCAGTAGCGGGTCCCGGGTCTGCGCCCACCACGCCGCGACCGTGTCCAGCGCCCGCTCCCGCAGCCGGTGCTCCGGCGTCCCCGCGACCCGCGCGACCGCCTCCCGCACGTCCGGGTCGCGGCGCCGCGCCGCCGCGAACAGCCGCCGCTCCGCCCACCGGCCCCGCGGCGACCGCCCGGCGGACGCGTCGGCCCACCGGTCGGCCCGCGGCCTCATGCCAGTTCCAGCCGCACCTGGTGCTCGGCGGCCTGGGACGCCTCCGCGAACGACGCCGACTGCGCCCGCCCGTCCCGCAGCCACGACCGCAGGTCCTCGATGCGCTCGCGCTGCGACCGGCTCAGCGGGACGAGCCGCTCGATCGCCGCCGCGACGTCGTCCGTCGTGATGTCGCGCGGACCGTCCGCGAACGCCCGGTACAGCGCGTCCACGATCGCCTGCTCGATCTCCGCGCCGACGTACCCGTCCGACAGCCGCGCCAGCCGCATCACGTCGAACGCCGCCGGGTCCCGCAGCCGCTTGCGCAGATGGACGTTAAGGATCTCGCGGCGCTCGCTGTCGGTCGGCAGGTCCAGGAAGAACACCTCGTCGAACCGGCCGCGCCGCAGCGTCTCCGGCGGCAGCGCCCCCACGTCGTTCGCGGTCGCCACCACGAACACCGGCTCCGTCTTCTCCTGCATCCACGTCAGGATCGTGCCGAACACCCGCTGCGACGTGCCGCCGTCCAGCCCGCCGGACGCCATCGACTTCTCCAGCTCGTCGATCCACAGCACGCACGGCGACACCGTCTCGGTGATCTTCAGCGCGAGCCGCAGCCGCTCCTCCGACTCGCCCACCAGCGAGCCGAACAGCGCGCCGACGTCCAGCCGCAGCAGCGGCAGCCGCCACAGCCCGCTGATCATCTTCGCGGTGAGGCTCTTGCCGGTCCCCGGGATGCCGATCAGCGCCATCCCCTTCGGCGCCGGCAGCCCGAACTTCGCCGCGTCCTCCCCGAACGCGCTCTCCCGCAGCGTCAGCCACTCCTTGAGCAGCTCCAGCCCGCCGACGTCGTCGAGCGTCTCCTCCGCGCTGTAGTACTCGAGGGCCTGCGACGCCCGGATGACCGCCTTCTTCTCCTCCAGCACCGCCGGGATGTCCAGCTCGTCCAGCACCTTGTCCCGGACGATCGCCTTGGAGAATGCCCGCCGCGCCTGCGTCGCCGTCAGCCCCAGCGCCGCCTGCGCCAGCCGCCACCGGCCGTGGTGCGTCAGGTCGCACTCCACCCGCGTCTGCCGGATCAGCTCGTCCAGGTCCTCGCGCAGCTCCCACAGGTTCGGCAGCGGCATGTCGAGGACGACCACGTCGTCGCCCAGCTCGGCCGGGACGTCCGCCGAATACGTCGTCACGACCAGCGACGCGTACGTCGACACCAGGCTGTGCGCGAGGTTGCGCAGCTTCCGCTTCACCGCCGGGCTCTTGTGCCAGAACTCGTGGAAGTCCTTCAGGACGTAGAGGTCCTTGCGGTTCGGGTTGTCGCGGGTCAGCTCCGCGATCTTGTCGAGGGCCGCGTCGGGCGTCGGCGCCGTCGGCATCGTCCGTCCGTCCCGCGACACCAGCCCCCGCGCCACGTCCCACATCACGAGGTCGGACTTCGCGGACGCGTCCCGGCCGACCCGCACCTCGTTGAGGACCTCCAGCGCGCGCTGCTCCTCCACCGTCACCAGGACGATCATCGGGACCCGCGCCCGCAGGTACAGGTTCAGGTCATCGTGAACGCTCATCGGTCTCCTCGGCGCCCCTCGTTCTCCCAAGCGTGCATGCCCGTGACCGAAACGGTCCCGTCCGCGGAAATGACGATCTCGCTCTCCGGCACCCCGGCGAAATCCTCCGGCCCGTACCGCCCCGTGATCGCCCAGTACTCCTTGTTGGACGACCCGCGGAGCCCGGCGCCGATCCTCAGCCGCGCGTTGTACCGTCCCGCGATCACTATGTCGGCCTGTTCGACGGCCGCGGACAGCCCCGGGTTCGCCTCGATCTCACGCCGCGCGAAACCCGTCAGCACCACGATCCCGAGCCCCGACGGCCGCACCCGCCCGCAGAACTCCCGCAGCGCCTCCGGCTGCTCCAGCGGCTCCCCGCCGCTCACCGTGACCCCGTCGATCCCGGACGTCGCGAGCACCTCGGCCGCGACGTCCTCGACCGTCCGGACGTCCCCGCCCGGCCCGTGCGTCTCGGGGTTGAAGCACCCGGCGCAGCCGAGCGTGCAGCCCTGCGCCCAGACCACGAACCGCGTTCCCGGCCCGTTCGCGGCGCTCCGCGACAGCGTGGCGTGGACCCGCCACGTCAGTGCCACAACCGGTCCTGCTGCTCTTCCCCGGTCTCGTTGTACGCCTCGGCCGTCAGCTCCTGCGCCTCGACCTCCCCGCCGAGCATCCGCACGAGCTCCTCGGTCGTCGCCAGGCACGCCATGCCGTCGACCCCGGTCACATGGATCTCGACCTTGCCGTCCGGCTTGATCGTCACCTCGACGGTCTCGTCCATCACACCCCTGCCCGCCGGAGGACGACCCTGATCTCCCCGGACTCCTCGGTCCTGCTGGAATCGACCTCGAAACCGCGCTCCCGCAGCGTCGAAACCGTGCTCACCAGCGCGTACTTCTGCTTCAGTTCCCGGACGAACTCTCGCTCGGTCGTCCCGCGAACGCCGTACCAGTCGGCGACGACCTCGTAACCGTTCTTCGCATTCACGAACCCGATCTCGTGATCGCTCCGTCCCGGGCGAATCTTGAACTCCGCGTCCGTGCGCTGACCCAGCCATCCGCGCACGCCCCGCCCGGTCGACCGGACCTCGTGGCCCATCTCCTCCAGCGCGCGCCGCAGCACCGTCCCGTCGGCGAACCGTGTCCGCACTCTCGTGAAATGCGACAACCCCGACCTCCCGAATTCGCGAGCCCGCCCAGCATATGGCGACACAATGACACCGAACAGGCATTTCTCCGCACTGTGGCCGCGGCGGCCGAACCGGGCCCGCGGTTTCGGCGTCCCACACAGCAGCCGACAAAGGGGGCGACCGCGATGAGCTGGGGGATCTCGGGCTTTCGCGAGGTGCGCGAACTGGGGCGCGGGGCGCAGGGCCGGGTCGTCCTGGCCCGGCACGTGACCGGCGGGCCCCCGGTCGCGATCAAGTACCTGTCGCCGGGCTCCGACCCCGCCGCGCGGGAGGTGTTCCGGCACGAGGCCCGGATGCTCGCCCGCGTCCGCCACCCCAACGTCGCGCGCCTGTACCGCCTGTTCGAGGACGCGACCGGCGCCGCGCTCGTCATGGAGGTCGTGGACGGCGTCTCGCTCAAGCGCGTCCTCGCCGACCGCGGCGCCCTCACCCCCGAGGCGTCCCTGCTGCTGCTGAAGGGGTCGCTGCTCGGCCTCGCCGCCGCCCACGCCGCGGGCGTCGTCCACCGCGACTACAAACCCGCCAACGTCGTCGTCCGCGCCGACGGGCTCAGCAAGCTCATCGACTTCGGCGTCGCCGCCCGCACCGGTGGCGGCGGCCGCGTCGGCACCCCCGCCTACATGGCGCCCGAGCAGTGGCGCGGCGAACCCGTCACCCCCGCCGCCGACGTCTACGCCGCCGCCTGCGTCTTCTACGAGTGCGTCACCGGGCACCGCCCCTACGCGTCCCGCACCGGCCCCGACCTCATGGCGGCGCACGTCCACGCTCCGGTGCCCGCGGACGACGTCCCCGCGCCGCTGCGCACCCTCGTCGCCCGGGGCCTCGCGAAGTCGCCCGCCGACCGCCCGCCCGGCGCCGCCGCGTTCGCCGCCGAACTCGAGGACGCCGCCACCCGCGCGTACGGCCCCGGCTGGGAAGACCGCGCCGCCCGCACCCTCGCCGTCGCGGCCGCCGCCCTGGCCTCCGCCTTCCCCCTGACCGCCGCGGCCCTCCCGGCCGGACCGCCGGACGCCGCAGGCGCCGACCCGGCGGGAACGCTCACGGGCCCCGACGGATCACCGGACGTCGCGAACGCCGACCCGGCGCGGACGCTCGCCGAACCGGACGCGCCCCTCGACGAACTGCCGGACGTGCCTGCGGACCTGCCGCCCGATCTGGGCGCGGCACCGGGCGGCGGCATACCGGCGCCAGCAAAAGCGGCCCTCGCGACGGCGGCGATCGTGACGGCCGCCGTGGTCGCCGCGATCATCTTCGCGACGCCCGACAGGGACGACCCCGCCCGCCGCGTGGCCGAGACCCCGACGGCAACGGCGACGGCGGCAACGACCGCACCCCCGCCCCCGACACCGTCACCCCCGTCCACCACTCCAACACACCCGGCACCGACACCAACGCCCACGCACACACCGACCCATACGACCCCGACACCGACCCACACACCCCCGCCCCACACCACCCCGACACCCACGCACTCCACACCGACACCCGCGCACGAGTCCGAAACGGCCACGCCGTCCCACCCCTCGTCCCCGCCCACCGACACCCCCACGCACCGGTCGCCGCCCACCGGCTGACAAGACCAAGGGGCACGTGGGACCCGCCGAGCCGACAGGGACAGCTTGTGGACGGTGCGCACCGAAATGCCCAGCCGAGACATGCAATGCGTCGAGGTTCCAGAGCTGGTACGGAAACCGGTAGTGGACGGCGCCCGGGGCGCCGTCAGCGTTTGAGGACGCCGGTCAGGCCCGCGACCACGGCGGTGGTGAGGACCCAGCCGGCCGCAATGAACGCCCAGGTCCAGTACTGGGCGGCGTCGCGGGCCCGCCAGGCCTTCTGCTGGCCCAGGTCGATGATCGGGAGCAGGACGTCCAGGGCGTAGCCGAACGCGTTGAAGGCGGGGCCGCGGGGGTCGGCGCGGGTGACGTCGTGGGGATGGGCCTCGGCGAAGACCCAGGTGCCGAGCAGGAGGAGACCGGCGAGCCAGACGGCGGCGAGCCAGGTGCGGTAGCCGTGGCCCACGGTCACCTGCAGCAGCCCGTTCGCGAGCCTGCCCGCCGGGGGCAGCACCGTGCGCCGCCGCCGCTGCTCGGCGGCCGCGACCCGGCGCGCGGACCGTTCGTCTCCCGCGCGCCGGTAGGCGGCCGCGAGCTGCTCGTAGAGCCGGGGCGCGTAGCCGCCGGGGTCGCGGGCGAGCCATCGGAGCCGGTCGGGGACGCCGACCGCCGCGGCGCGCGGGCCGAAGCCGTCGTAGGCGAACCCGTGCAGCCGGATGGCATCGGCCCAGGTCGCCGGGTCGTCGTCGAGGGTGCCGACGCGGGCGCCGGTGAGGTCGACGTCGCCGTCCGGGCGGCGGCGCGGCAGCAGGATCAGGGCGCCCGCGGTCACCCCGCCGGCGTCCAGCCGGCCGGTGAGCGCGGCGCCGGTCAGGTCGAGGTCGCCGCCGACGCGGGCGCCGGCCAGCCGGGTCTCGCCCTGCGCGGTGAACCCGCCGGTGGCGATGACGTCGCCGTCCGCGGCGAGGCCCGCCGCGTCCAGCGCCCGTCCGCCGGGTGCGCTCAGGTGCGCGCCGGCCAGGACGAGCGACGCGCGGACGCACGCGCCGGGCAGGCGCGTCTCGCCTTCGGCCGCGAGCGCCTCGGCCAGCACGCCGTCCTCGACGGTGAGCCGGTCGGCGGTCAGCGCGGCGCCGCCGGGGTTCGACAGCCGCGCGCCGCTCAGGTCGAGCCGCCCGCCGATGCGGGCGCCGGGCAGGCGCACCTCGCCGTCGGCGGTGAGGTCGCGGCAGAACACGTCGTGCCCGGCGGTGAGCCGGGCGGCGGCGAGCGCGTCGGCGCCGGGCGCGGCGAGCCGCGCGCGGTCCAGGTGCAGGGTGCCGCCGACGGCGGCGCCGCGCAGGTGAATCTCGCCGCGGGCCTCGAGGTCCCGGCAGTCGAGGTCGTCGTCGACCGCGAGGCCCGCGCCGGACAGCGCCGTCCCGTCCGGGTTCGACAACCGTGCGCCGGACAGGGCGAGCCGTCCGCCGATGCGGGCGCCGTCCAGGACGACGGGTCCCGTGGCGGCGAGGCCGGTGAGGTCGAGATCGCCGGTGGTGCGCGCCTGCGCGGCGGTCAGCCCGGGGAGGCGGCAGCCGGGCAGGCGGATCGCGGGCGCGGCGCAGCCGTCCAGGACGACCGGCCGGTCGAAGCGGCAGTCGGCGAGGAGGAGCGGGCAGGGCGGCTCGAGCGCCTCCAGGTCGAGCGCGCCGGTGATGCGGGCGCCGCGCAGCTTCACCGCCCGGAGCCGGACGGGACGGTGCCCGGCGAGCAGGTCGACCAGCAGATCGGCCGGCACGGTGCGGGCGGGGGCGTCACCGGTGCGGAGGTCGACGAGCGCGCCGCGGGCGGCGGCGCGGGCGAGCCGTTCGGCGGTGTCCTCGTCGTGCGGGGCGGTCATCGCAGCGGGCTCCCTGAGTGTTTCCGGCCATGACACCATCCCGGCGCGATCCGGAACAGCCCGCGACGCCCGGCTCATGCTCGTCTAGATTGACCTAAATTTGGTGTTGACACATTGATGTGCCTGACATAACTTTCGCCCCTGTCGGCGCCGGTGCGGCGCCCCGAGCGTGAAGGAGTCCTGCTTGACGAGCGATCCGAAGACCATCGACGCGGCGGCCGAGTTCGATCGGCAGGTGGCGAACCTGGAGGCCGCGGTGCCGGACGCCGGACGGTTCGGGGCGCTGGTCGCCCCGCTGCGGGACGTCGCCGCGGGGCTCGGGAGCGTCGAGGTCGACGCGGCGGCCGGGCGGCTCCCGTTCGTCCTCGTCGTGACGCGGAACGTCGTCCCGATCGAGGAGTCGATGCCCCGCACGACCCTGCACGGGAAGAAGAAGCCCGGGTTCGTGGACCGCTCCTTCGAGCCGGGCTCCCTCGAACGGTTCGTCGCCGTCGAGGAACTCCCGGACCCGGACGCCTACCTGCTGTTCGACGTCGAGCGGGGCGAGGAGTTCTGCGGCGAGGTGCCGAACGACGCCATGGACGTCATCGCGAAGCGCGGTCGGACCCCGCTGACGATCGAGGAGGGCGTCGCGCTGGTCACCCACTTCCCGGAGGTGCTCGTGAAGAACAAGTGCTTCTCGCTGGGCGGCTCGCGGTGCGGCGACCGCCGGGTCCCCGCGATCTGGATCAGCCAGAGCGCGCCGAAGCTCGGCTGGTGCTGGGCCGGGAACCCGCACACGTGGCTCGGCATGGCGTCCGGCGGCGCGCGCCGCGCGTGACGTGCGCACCGTACAGGTGGGCCGGGTCCGATCGCTGTTCTAAGCTGGTGTGATGCCCAGCACATCGTCGCGCCGGCTGCCGCGAGGGCGGCACGCGCTCGCCCCGGAGGAAGTCGCCCGGATCCAGCGGGAGCGGCTGTGCCGCGCGATGGCCGAGGTCATGTCCGAGAAGGGCTACGCCGCGACGGCCGTCGAGGACGTGCTGAAGCACGCGGGGGTGTCGCGGCAGACCTTCTACCGGATCTTCTCCTCGAAGCAGGACTGCTTCCTCGCGTCGTTCGAGATGGCCTGCGCGGTGTCCCTGGACCGGGCGCTCGTCCCCGCGGACGGCGAGGACCCCCTGGAGCGGTGCGAGCGCGCGCTCGACCACTACCTGCGGACGGTCGCCGCCGAGTTGCCCTTCGCGCGGCTGTTCCTGGTCGAGGCGTTCGCGGCGGGCCCGGAGGCCATCCGGCGGCGGGCCGCGCGGGAGGCCGACATGGCGGCCGCGCTGGCCGGGTTGCTGGGCGTCGCCGACGACGCCGGCCGGTTCACCTGCCGGACGGTGGTGTCGGCGATCTGCGCCATGGCGGCCCCGCCGGTGGCCCGCAAGGACCTGGACGCCCTGCACGCCGTCGGGCCCGCGATGATCGCGCACGTCCGGCGCCTGTGGGACGCCGGCGCGTTCGGCGCGGGCACCGGCCGGCGGGCGTGAGCACTCCGCCGATCGCCTCTGCCGCGACGGCTCCTTTGTAACGCGGGCCACAAAACGGCGACGCCAGGTCCGCGGCCAGACCTATTGGAGTAAGCGTCTACTTGCCCTAGGGTCAGGAGGCCGTCACCCGGACGGCCAGGCCCGTCGGGGCTCTGGGGGCGATCCAGAGGGGCCGGGGCACGACGAAGGGTAGCTCCATGTCCACCACAGTCCGCCGGCTCATGCGCACGGCGATCGCCTGCGGGATGGGGGTCGCGCTGACCGCGACCGCCCTGCAGGCGCCCGCCGCGGCCGCACCGCCGGTGTTCGCGCCTCCCGCCGAGGACCCGTTCTACACGCCGCCGCGGCCGCTTCCCGCCGGGCAGCCCGGCGACGTCATCCGCTCCCGCGCGTCGCACTTCACCATCGACCCCTTCGGCCGCGCGCCCGTCGAGGACGTCACGTCCACGCAGGTCCTGTACCGGACGCAGGACGCGCAGGGCGACCCGATCGCCGTGTCCGGCACCGTGCTCGTCCCGGAGACGCAGTGGGACGGGCCGGGCGAGCGGCCGCTCGTCACCTACGGCGTCGGGACCCGCGGCCTCGGCGACGCGTGCGCGCCCTCGTACACCCTCACGCAGGGCCTCGACTACGAAATGTTCTTCATCTCCGACGCGCTCAACAAGGGCTGGGCCGTCGCGGTCACCGACATGCAGGGCCTCGGCACCCCCGGCCTGCACACCTACGAGGTCGGCAAGGCGCAGGGCAAGGCGGCCCTCGACATGGCGCGGGCCGCGCAGCGCCTCCCCGGGACGGGCCTCGCCGGAAGCCCCGTCGCCGCGATGGGCTACTCCCAGGGCGGGACGACCGCCGGCTGGGCCGCCGAGCTCGCCGCGTCCTACGCGCCCGAACTCGACCTGAAGGGCGTCGTCGCGGGCGGCGTCCCCGCCGACCTGCGGGCGGTCGCCGCGAACCTGGACGGCAACCTGTTCGCCGCGTTCATGTTCATGTCCGCCGCCGGCTACGACGCCGCCTACCCCGAACTCGACCTCGAGTCGTTCCTCAACGACGCGGGCCGCACGCTGATGGAGACGGCGTCCGACACCTGCATCGCCAGCGTCGACGGCATCGCCACCTTCGCCGAGACGGCGTTCAAGAAGGTCGGCGACTTCACCACCGGCGACCCGCTCGCCACGCCGCAGTGGCGGGCGCGGCTGGACGGCAACAAGCTCGGCTCGACCGCGCCGACCGTCCCCGTGCTGCAGACGCAGGCGGTGTACGACCAGATCATCCCGTTCGAGCAGGCGGACACGCTGCACAAGGCGTGGTGCGCGAAGGGCGCGAACGTCACCTGGAAGACCTACACGATCGCCGAGCACGCCACCGGCATGCTGTGGTCGTGGCCCGACGCGGTGAACTTCCTCACCGACCGGTTCGCCGGGAAGCCCGCGCAGGGCAACTGCGCGGCCTGACGCCCCAGGGACCTGGGCCCCTCCGGGGGCTCAGGTCTCGCGCCGCCACGCCTCCGTGATCAGCCGCCGGACCTCGGGCTGCGTGACGGGGGAGAGGCCGCGCCGCTCCCGCTCCCGGCACACCGACGTCATCTCCACGTCCGGCATGCCGCACGGGACCGCCCACGTCCACGGCTCCGGGTCGGCGTCGACGTCCATCGCGAACCCGTGCGCGCTGACGCCCCGCGAGATGTACATCCCCAGCGAGACGATCTTGCGGCCCTCGGCCGTCCAGACGCCGGTCAGCAGCGGGCTGCCCTTCGGGGTGTCGCGCCGCTCGGCCGGGATCCCCAGCTCGCCGAGCACCGCCACCAGGATGTGCTCGATGTCGCGGATCAGCCCGACCACGTCGGCCGGCTCCGCCAGCTTCAGCACCGGATACCCGACGACCTGCTCCGGCGAGTGGTACGTGAGCTTCCCGCCGCGCCGCGTCTCCACGACCGGGATGCCGTGCGCCGGATCGGGACGCTCGTGCGGCGGCGTCCGCCGGCCCACCGTGTAGGTGCGGGGGTGCGACAGGAGCCAGAGGGTGTCGTCGATCCGGTCCTCCTGCCGGTCGCGCACCATCCCGTCCATGGTCGCGACGGCCTCGGTGTACTCGACGACGCCGCTCTCGATCACGCGCAGCGGGTGATCGTCGCGCCGCCGCGCCGCCAGCCCGCTCACCAAATGTCCGTGCACGCCGCGAAGCCTATCCGCGGGAACGCGCGATGGAATGCCCCCGGGACTCCCGGGAACTCCGGGGCCGGACTGACAGATCGGCGTGGCGCGCGGTACTGTCGATGTCAGGCCGAGAGGCGCTGCAACGGGTGGACGCCCGCCACGCTCGGCCCCACCGACTCCGGTTGAAACAAGGGCGCCTCCCACGAACGACTGGGAGGTGGCAGTGAAGACGGTCCCGACGACCAGCGAAGCCCTGCGGAAGCTGCTCGACGAGCGCATCGCCGTCCTCGACGGAGCCTGGGGGACGATGCTGCAGGGGGCCGGCCTCACCCCCGAGGACTACCGAGGCGACCGCTTCGGCGGGCACCCGCGCGACGTCACCGGCGACCCCGACCTGCTGAACCTGACCCGTCCGGACGTCATCCTGGACGTCCACCGGCAGTACCTCGCGGCGGGCGCCGACATCACCACCACCAACACCTTCACCGCGACGAGCATCGGCCAGGCCGACTACGGGCTCGAGTCGCACGTCCACGAGATGAACGTGCAGGGCGCCCGGCTCGCCCGGCAGGCCGCCGACGAGGCGGGCGGGCGGTTCGTCGCGGGGTCGGTCGGCCCGCTGAACGTGACGCTGTCGCTGTCGCCCCGCGTCGAGGACCCGGCCTACCGGGCCGTCACGTTCGACCAGGTCCGCGAGTCCTACGCCGAGCAGATCGCCGGTCTCGCCGAGGGCGGCGTCGACCTGCTGCTGATCGAGACGATCTTCGACACGCTGAACGCGAAGGCCGCGATCGCCGCCGCCCGCGAGGTCGCCCCCCACCTGCCGCTGTGGATATCGGTGACGATCGTCGACCTGGCCGGGCGGACGCTGTCCGGGCAGACCGTCGAGGCGTTCTGGCGGTCGGTCGAGCACGCCGAGCCCCTCGTCGTCGGGCTGAACTGCGGCATGGGCGCCCAGGAGGTGCGCCCGCACGCGGAGGAGCTCGCCCGGATCGCCCCCACCTACACCGCGACGTATCCGAACGCGGGCCTGCCGAACGCGTTCGGCGGCTACGACCAGACGCCCGAGGAGATGGGCGGCCTGCTCGGCGAGTTCGCCGGGGAGAGCCTGGTCAACGCGGTCGGCGGCTGCTGCGGGACGAGCCCCGAGCACATCGCCCGGATCGCCGAGGCCGTCCGCGGCGCCGCGCCCCGCGCCGTCCCGGACGTGCCGTCCGCGCCCCGCTTCAGCGGCCTCGAACCGTTCCAGATCGGCGCCGACACCGGCTTCGTCATGATCGGCGAGCGGACGAACGTGACCGGCTCGGCCCGCTTCCGCAAGCTGATCGAGGCGGGCGACCACCAGGCCGCCGTGGACGTCGCGCTCGACCAGGTGCGCGGCGGCGCGAACCTCCTCGACGTCAACATGGACGCCGACCTGCTCGACAGCGAGCGGGAGATGACGACGTTCCTCAACCTGATCGCGACCGAGCCGGAGGCGGCCCGCATCCCGATCATGGTGGACAGCTCGCGGTGGAGCGTCATCGAGGCCGGGCTGAAGACCGTCCAGGGCAAGGGCGTCGTCAACTCGATCAGCCTCAAGGAGGGCGAGGAGCCCTTCCTGGAGCAGGCCCGCCGCATCCGCGACTTCGGCGCCGGCGTCGTCGTCATGGCGTTCGACGAGGTCGGGCAGGCCGACACCGCCGACCGCAAGGTCGAGATCTGCGGCCGCGCCTACGACCTGCTGACGCAGAAGGCCGGGTTCCCCGCCGAGGACATCATCTTCGACCCGAACGTCCTCGCCGTCGCCACCGGCATCGAGGAGCACAACGGGTACGCGAAGGCGTTCATCGAGGCGCTCCCGCGGATCAAGGAGCGCTGCCCCGGCGCCCGCACCAGCGGCGGCATCTCCAACCTGTCGTTCTCCTTCCGCGGCAACGAGATCGTCCGCGAGGCGATGCACTCGGCGTTCCTGTTCCACGCGATCCGCGCCGGGCTCGACATGGGCATCGTCAACGCCGGCCAGCTCGCCGTCTACGAGGACATCCCCGCCGACCTGCTCGAACACGTCGAGGACGTGCTGTTCGACCGGCGCCCCGACGCCACCGACCGGCTCGTGTCGTTCGCCGAGACCGTCAAGGGCAGCGGGACGAAGCGCACCGTCGACCTGTCGTGGCGCGAGGGCCCGGTCGAGAAGCGGCTCGAGCACTCGCTCGTCCACGGCATCGTCGACTTCGTCGAGGCGGACACCGAGGAGGCCCGGCAGAAGGCCGCCAAGCCCCTGGACGTCATCGAGGGCCCGCTGATGGACGGCATGAAGGTCGTCGGCGACCTGTTCGGCGCCGGGAAGATGTTCCTGCCGCAGGTCGTCAAGAGCGCCCGCGTGATGAAGCGGTCCGTCGCCTACCTCGAGCCGTACATGGAGCAGGAGAAGGAGGAGGCGCGCAAGGCGGGCCTGCTCGACACCTCCCGCGGCAACGGCAAGGTCGTCATGGCGACCGTCAAGGGCGACGTCCACGACATCGGCAAGAACATCGTCGGCGTCGTCCTCGGCTGCAACAACTACGACGTCGTCGACCTCGGCGTCATGGTGCCCGCCGCGAAGATCCTGGACACGGCCGTCGCGGAGAACGCCGACGCCGTCGGGCTGTCCGGGCTGATCACCCCGTCCCTCGACGAGATGGTGTCCGTCGCGTCCGAGATGCAGCGCCGCGGGATGAACCTGCCGCTGCTGATCGGCGGCGCGACCACGTCCCGGCAGCACACCGCCGTGAAGATCGCACCGGCCTACGACGCGACGACCGTGCACGTCCTGGACGCGTCCCGCGTCGTCGGCGTCGTCTCCGACCTGCTCGACCCGGAGCGGGCCGCGGCGCTCGCCGAGTCCAACCGCGCCGAGCAGGACCGGCTGCGCGCCGAGCACGAGACGAAGCAGCGGCGGCCGATGCTGAGCGTCGAGCAGGCCCGCGCGAACCCCGAGCGGGTGTCGTTCGACGACCTGCCGACCCCCGACTTCACGGGCGTCCGGATCGTCGAGCCCGACCTGACGACGCTCCGCGAGATGATCGACTGGCAGTTCTTCTTCCTCGCGTGGGAGCTGAAGGGCAAGTACCCGGCGATCCTCGACCAGCCCGTCGCCCGCGAACTGTTCGACGAGGGCAACGAGCTGCTCGACGACATCGTCAAGAACGGGTCGCTGAAGCCGCGCGGCGCCTACGGGTTCTGGCCCGCGCACTCCGAGGGCGACGACATCGTCCTGGACGGCGGCCCCCGGTTCCCGATGCTGCGGCAGCAGACGCAGAAGCCGACGGGGCGGCCGAACCGCTGCCTCGCCGACTACATCGCCCCGTCCGGCGACCACCTCGGCGGGTTCGCGGTGACGATCCTCGGCGCCGAGGACCTCGCCGCCCAGTACGAGGCCGACAACGACGACTACAAGTCGATCATGGTGAAGGCGCTCGCCGACCGGCTCGCCGAGGCGTTCGCCGAGTACGTCCACCTGAAGGCCCGCCGCGACTGGTTCGAGCCCGACGCCGACCCCGCCCTCGAGGACCTGCACGCCGAGCGCTTCCGCGGCATCCGCCCCGCCCTCGGCTACCCGGCGAGCCCCGACCACAGCGAGAAGCGCGACCTGTTCGAGCTGCTGGACGCCGGGCGCATCGGCATCGGCCTCACCGAGTCGTACGCGATGACGCCCGCCGCCAGCGTCAGCGGGCTGATCTTCGCGCACCCCGACGCGCGGTACTTCACCGTGGGCCGCATCGGCCGCGACCAGACCGCGGGCGCCCGACCCGGTGGCCGAGACCCGCGTGGACTTCACCCCGGACGTCGACTTCACGCCCGACGTGACGGTGCGGCCCATTTGGCGGCTGCT
>NZ_JBFAUZ010000072.1:0-40754 GCF_040679555.1 Spirillospora sp. NPDC052242 | reverse complement strand
CCGCGCCCGCCCCCCTGCCCCCCCCCGCGCCCCCCGCCCCGTTTGTCTTCCCCGCCCCCCGGCCGCCCTCAGGCGGCCGGGGCCGACTCGTTGAACGGGACGGGCGCACCGAACGACGTCCCCGCCCGCCTCGCAACGTTCGGGCCCGCCCGCCGGAGCGCTCGCAGCGCCCGCGGCGGGCCGTGAGCGGCGGGACGGGCCGCGGCCGGCGGCGCGAGGAATGCGGGCTCCCCGCGGGGCGTTACTCCCCGGACACGACGAGAGGGGCGGTAGCCCGCCCGTACGCCGTGAAGGTAGATCGACATCGACCGAGTCAAGCTCGGGCGCCTTCTCCGAGAAGATCCTTTCAAGGACGGGGCGACTGCCCGGGAACGCCGATGGGAAAGGCGATCCGGCGCAGTTCTCGATAAAACGATCTACCTTCTCAAAGGTAAAATATCCCTGGATTTGGCGAAATGCCGGTAATGGCGTATATGCTCGTCGTCAGGTCCTGGTCAAAGAACCCTTGACCTGGGCTGTCACAGAGCCGTCGCTCCCGCCCGCCAGGCGGGGACCACTCTGCCGAATCGCGGCCGCATCCATGCAGCCGGCCGCGGCCGGGCGGGCCTGAGCGCCCCCGGTCGGCAATTCTCCCGCTTCATTCCACCCGCGTCGACGCACGCCCATGCACGGGCGTCCGGCGAACGGCGCGGGCGCGATCCCGCCATGCCCGCGGGGCGCGGCATGCGGGGTCCGCTACGCGGCGGTGCAACTCGAGTCCCGAGTCTCGAAAGCCGTTCCCTCCTGCCCGGACGATCCCTGTCTCCGGCGCGGAACGGCGGTCCTGTTGGCCGAACGAAGGAATCACATGCAGAAGCGAGCGATCAACGTTGTCCTGACCAGCATCACCGGCACCGCACTGGCCGGCATGCTCGTGGCCGGTGTGGCGGCCGCCAGCGACGACGGCGCTCCCGACCAGCAGCGGCTCCTGTCCGAGAAGATCACCGCGCAGGAGCACACCCCCTCCCTTCCGGGCGAGGGCAAGGCGAAGCCCGAGTCCGGGAAGGCCGCCGGGTCCGGCGGCGCCGCGGCGAAGCAGCCCGAGAAGTCGGACGCCGCCAAGGACAAGAAGGACGAGGACGTTCTGCTCAGCGGCACCACGACCGCGTCCTACTTCTGGGACGACGGCTCCGGCATCCGCGGTGACACCGGCGCCCCCGCGAGCGGTGAGCCCATGCAGGAGGGCATGTTCGCCAGCCCGAGCTGGCCGATGATGACCAAGGTCCGGGTCAGCTACGACGGGCGCACCGTCACCGGCTTCGTCGGCGACCGCGGCCCCGGCGAGCCTTCGCACCGCGGCATCATGCTCGACCTCGACACCCACACCTTCCGGTACCTGCTGGACGGCGGGGAGCCCGAGAGCGACTACGACGCGGGCACCGGCCAGGGCCACATCGAGGGCCTCAAGTGGGAGGTCCTGGAGTGGGGCGACGGCGCGGGCGAGCGCGGCGAGCCGCAGCCCTTCGGGTCCTGACCCCCGGCTCCGCGCGACCGCACCCCGCGCGGACGGGTGGACGCCCCGGCGATCTTCGGATCGCCGGGGCGTTCCCCGTTCCATGACCGGTTCGAAGGCGCGACGCGGCCGGGCCGCAGATCAGGGGGTCGCCGGCCGGGAATCGTCGAGCAGCCGCCGGAACGCCGCGTTGGCCTCGCCGATCCGCCGCACCGAACAGGACTCGTCCGTGACGTGGGCCTGCTCGGGATCGCCGGGACCGTAGATCACGACGTCCGGTCCGCCGAGCATCCCCGTCAGCACCGAGGCGTCCGTGAAGTACGTCGCGTACTCGGGCTCGCGCGCGGACGCGCCGGGCGCGAGCAGCTCCAGTACCCGCGCGACGTCCGGGGCGGCGGCGTCCGTCGCGACGCCGGGCAGGTCGACGAGCCGCTCGAGCCCGATCTCCGGCCCGCACAGCTCCGCGATCGCCGCGACGGCCTCGTCCGACCCGAAGCCCGGGACGGTGCGGACGTCCAGCCGCATCTCGGCGCGGTCGGGCACCAGGTTCGGCTGCACGCCCGCGTGGAAGGTGCCGACGTTCACCGTCACCGGCCCGTGCGTCGGGCTCACCGGCCACCCCCGGTGCCCGTGCACCCGCGTCGCGGCGGCGGCCAGCGCCACGAGGGCGTTGCGGCCCAGCTCGGGACGCGAGCCGTGCGCCGACACCCCGCGCGCGGTCGCCCGCAGCCACAGCGTGCCCTTGTGTCCCAGGACCGTTCGGTTCGCGGTCGGCTCCGCCACCACGAGCAGGTCCGTCGGGACGAGCGACGCGGGGTCGAGCCGCGCGGCGCCGTCGCAGCCGGTCTCCTCCCCGAACGTGAACACCAGCTGGAGCGGACGGTCGCGGGCGGCGTCCGCCGCGGCGGCGATCTGGCACGCGACGCCCGCCTTCATGTCGCTGCCGCCGCGCCCGAGCAGCCGCCCGTCCCGCACCTCGCCGCCGAGCGGGTCGAACGACCAGCCGGACGGGTCGGCGGGCACGGTGTCCAGGTGCCCGGTGAAGGTGACCGGCACGCGGGGCACGGCCGGGCCGCGGCGGGCGACGACGTTCGCGCGCCCCGCCTCCGGCTCGTCCACGCGGACGTCGAACCCCGCGCCGTCGAGCACCGCGGCGACCAGGTCGGCGGCGGCGCGCTCCCCGCCGGCCCGGGTGTCGATCCGCACCAGCCGCCGCGCCAGGTCGAGCGCGTCGATCGTCCGGTCCGCCGTGTCCATTCCCGCTCCCTCAGGTTCAGGCGTCCGCGCGGGTGCTGTCGCGCACGACCAGGCTCGGCACCAGCGAGATGTGCGCGGACGGCCCGCGCTCCTCCCGATCGGTCCCGTCCGCGGCGGCCGCGGCCAGCAGCCGGACGGCCTCGGCCGCGATCCGCTCGCGGGGCTGGTCCACGGTCGTCAGCGCCGGCTCGCTCAGCCGCGCGAACTCGATGTTGTCGTAGCCGGTCACCTGCACGCGCCCCGGGACGTCCACGCCGTGCGCGCGGCAGGCGCGGGTGACGCCGAGGGCGATCAGGTCGTCGGCGCACACGATCGCGTCCGGCGGGCCGCCCTCGGCGATCAGCCGCGCGGCGGCGGTCTCGCCCCACTCCACGCTGTAGTCGCCGAGCAGGACATGCTCGGGCGCCACGACGATGCCGAGATCCTCGGCGCGGCGGCGGAACCCGGCGAAGCGCTGCTCGGTCGAGGAGTTGGTGAGCAGCGAGCCGACGAACGCGGCCGAGCGCGCCCCGCCCGCGTGCAGATGGTCCATGACCTGGCGCATAGCGGCGACGTCGTCCACACCGACCCAGTCGGTGCTGGTGCCGCCGACGAACCGGTCGAGCTGGACGAGCGGCAGCCGGTCGGCCGTCTCCTGCACGGCGGCGCCGCTCAGCGTGCCGTGGCTCGGGCTCACGATGATCCCGTCGACGTTGCGGGCGACGAGCGTCGCGAGCCGCCGCGCCTCGACCTCGGGGTCGGAGCGGGCGTCGCACAGCAGCAGCTCCTTGCCCTCGCGGCCGAGGGCGTGCTCGACGCTCTCCACCAGCGAGGTGAAGAACGGGTTGGAGATGCTCGGCACGACCATGCCGACGGTGTCGGTGCGGCTGTTGCGCAGGGCCCGCGCGATCGAGTTGACCTGGTAGCCGAGCTCGTCGGCGGCGGCCCTGACCTTGCGCTGCACGCCCGCGGAGACCGGCCCCCGGCCGGACAGGACGCGCGACACCGTGGCGGTGGACACGCCCGCGCGCTCGGCGACCTGCGCGATCGTCACCCGCTGCAATCGATTACTCCTCCAGTTGCCGCCGACATCCGTGTCCCGCAGGTTAAAGCCATGTTTCGGTGACTATACCCCTTGACGGCCTGGGGATTCGATACCTACGGTTCTCCTCACATTCACTGCAATCGATTACACAGGAGGCCCCATGACGGCGGCGACGGGGAACGAGCGGGCGCTGGGCGTCTTCCCGCCCAGGCCGAACGCGATCGAGGAGCTGTTCGGGACCCGCAAGGTCGTCATCGGCGTCGTGCACCTGCCCCCGCTGCCGGGCAGCCCGCACTACGAGGGCGTCCCGATGGACGACGTCTGCGCGTTCGCGATCGAGGAGGCGCGGGCCTACCTCGACGGCGGCTGCCACGGGATCATCGTCGAGAACCACTGGGACATCCCGTTCCTCAAGCCCGGCGAGCACGGCTACGAGACGGCCGCGGCGATGGCCGTCGTGACCGACCGGGTCCGGCACGCCACCGGCGGGCGGACGGGCGTGAGCGTGCTGTCCAACGCGGCCGAGTGCTCGATCGCCTCCGCGTGGTCGGGCGGCGCCGGGTTCGTCCGGGTCAACCAGTGGGCCAACGCCTACGTCGCGAACGAGGGGATCATCGAGGGGCAGGCCGCGCACGCCGCCCGCTACCGCAGCCGGATCGGCGCCGGGCCGGTGAAGGTCTTCGCCGACGTGCACGTCAAGCACGGCGCGCACGCGATCGTCGCGGACCGCACCCTCGCCGAGCAGACCGAGGACGCCGAGTTCTTCGGCGCCGACGTGCTGATCGCCACCGGTTCCCGGACGGGCGACGCCGCCGCCTTCGACGAGGTCGAGGGCATCGCCGCGCACACCAGCCTGCCCGTCGTGATCGGGTCGGGCATCACCGCCGCGAACATCGGGGAGCTGCTGCCCGCCTGCGACGGCGTGATCGTCGCGTCGTCGGTCAAGGACAACGGCCGCTGGTGGGGCCGCGTGGACGCGGCGAAGGTCCGCGAGCTGACCGCCGCCGCGGCGAAGGCCGGAGCGGAACTGCCGTGATCGTCTTCTGCGGGTACGCCAACGTCGACCTGACGGTCGAGGTCCCCGTGCTGCCCGGCCCGGCGGCGCGCGTGCAGGCCACCCGCGTCCGGCGCGGCGAGGGCGGGATGGCGGCGAACGCGGCGGTGGCGGCCGCCCGGATGGGGGCCGACGCCCGGTTCGCCGGGGTCGTGGGGTCCGATCCGGAGAGCACCGCGTTCCTCGCCGCCCTCGCCGGAGACGGCGTCGACACCCGCTGGACGCCCCGGTCGGGCGTCCTCACCACCGCCGTCGTGCTGCTCACCCCCGACGGGGAACGTTCCATCATCAGCCAGGACGACCTGGTGACGACCGAGCACGTGGCGGCCGCCGCGGCGGCTGCCCGGGAGGCCGGCGCCTGGCTCTACCTGGACGGCTACCGGTTCCCCGCGGCCGCGGACGTGCTCGCCGGCTCCGGGCGGCCGCGCCTGGTCGTCGACCTCGACGGCTGCGACGGGCCCGCCGCGATGCGGGCCGCGCTCGCCGCGGCCGACCACGCGCTCGTCGGCCGCGCGCAGGCCACCGCGTTCCTCGCCCCCGACTCGG
This sequence comes from Spirillospora sp. NPDC052242, assembly GCF_040679555.1. Taxonomy (NCBI): domain Bacteria; kingdom Bacillati; phylum Actinomycetota; class Actinomycetes; order Streptosporangiales; family Thermomonosporaceae; genus Spirillospora; species Spirillospora sp. NPDC052242. The sequence continues at coordinate 35,381 of NZ_JBFAUZ010000072.1, read as the reverse complement.
CGGACCACGCCGCGGCGGACGCCGCGCTGGCCGCCGAGGCCGCCGCGCATCGGGTAAACCTGGTGGTCACCGACGGTGCGCGCGGCTGGACGCTGTTCGCGCCGGACGGTGCGCGGCACGCCGGGACGGCGATCCGCGTGACGGCCGTGGACGCCACCGGCGCGGGGGACTGCTTCGCCGGCGTCTACTGCGCGGAGCTCGACCGGGGGACCGCCCCGCCGGACGCGGCCCGCGTGGCCGCCGTCGCGGCCGGCCTGTCCTGCACCCGGCCGGGCGCGCGCGACGGGCTGCCGCACCGCGCGTCCGTCCTGTCCCGGATCCGCGCCGAGAACGACTCCCGAACCACCGCCCCCCGCCCGGACGAACCCCGGACGACCGACCCCCGAACCACCGACCCCCGAACGGACGGCTCCCGCCCGAACGACTCCCGCACACCGGCCCCGGACGCGCCCGCCGCGCCCGCCCGGCCCCATCGAGAGGAGACATGATGCGACACACGGTGCGGGCCGTGGTCGCGCTCTGCCTGCTGCTGACGGCGACCGTCGGGTGCGACGTGCAGGCCAGGCGTGAGATCGCGGCCGAGAAGAAGGCCACGGAGAAGGGGCCGCCGCCGCCCGAGCGGATCGCGGAGTCCTGCGAGGTGGACGGACGGCCGCCCAGGATCGGCGTCGTCCCGATCAACCTGCAGGCCCTCTTCTTCAACCAGATCAACACGGGCGCGAAGACGGTCGCGGACAAGGCCGGGGCGCACATGCAGGTCGTCAACGGGGACGACGACTCCACGAAGCAGGCCAACGCGATCGACAACCTGGTCGCGGGCGACTACGACGCGATCATCGTGGACGCGGTCGACACCGAGGGCATCAAGCCCGCGATCCGGCGCGCGAAGGCCGCCGGGGTGCCGGTCGTCGCGGTGGACGCCACCGTCGACGACCCGGCCGTCGCCACCCAGGTCGGCACCGCCAACGCCGAGGGCGGGAAGCAGATCGCCGCGGAACTGCTGGAGATGTCCGGCGGGAAGGGCGAGATCGGCGTCGTCGGCGCCCTCAACAGCACCGTTCAGAACGAGCGGCAGAAGGGCTTCACCGACGCGGTCGCCGCGGGCGGCATGAAGATCAAGACGGTGGTGGACGGCCGCAACATCCAAGAGCAGGCCCAGACCGCCGCCGAGAACCTGCTGACCGGCAACCCCGGCCTGCCCTACGCGTACGCGACGGGCGAGCCCGCGCTGATCGGCCTCGCGGCGGCCGTCCGCAGCCAGGAGCGCACCGACGACATCGAGGTCGTCGGCTGGGACCTGTCCCAGCAGGCCGTGGACGGGCTCCGCGAGGGCTGGATCGTCGGCGTCGTCCAGCAGAACACCTTCACGTTCGGCCACGCCGCCATGAACGCCGCGATCGACCTCGCCTGCGGCCGGTCCGCCCCGGCGGACGTGCCCGTCCCGACGCAGATCGTCACGCCCGCGAACGTCTCGGACTACCTGTACTACCTGGAGAAGTGATGACCGAAGCACCCCTGGTCTCACTGCGCGGCATCACCAAGTCGTTCGGCGCGGTGAAGTCGCTGCGCGGCGTCGATCTCACGCTGGCGCCGGGCGAGGTCCTCGGCCTCGTCGGCGACAACGGCGCCGGGAAGTCCACGCTGATGAAGGTCCTCGCCGGCGCGCTGCAGCACGACGCCGGGACGATCGCGATCGACGGCCGCGAAGTGCGGTTCGGCAGCCCCGCCGACGCGCGCCGCGAGCGGATCGGGATCGTCTACCAGGACCTCGCGCTGTGCGACACGCTCGACGTCGCGAGCAACCTGTTCCTCGGGCGCGAGCCCCGCAAGGGACCGTTCATCGACCGCCGCACCATGCACCGCCGGGCCGCCGAGACGCTGTCGGAACTGCACGTCCGCGTCAAGTCGACGTACCAGGAGATCGGGCACCTGTCCGGCGGGCAGCGGCAGGCCGTGGCGATCGCCCGCGCGGTGTCGTTCAAGCCGCGCGTGCTGATCCTGGACGAGCCGACGGCGGCCCTCGCGGTCGCCGAGGTCCGCCAGGTCCTGGCGATGATCAAGGACGTCGCGGCGCAGGGCGTCGGCGTCATCCTCATCACCCACCGGCTGCAGGACCTCTTCGAGGTCTGCGACCGCATCACCGTCATGTACGAGGGCCGCAGCGTGGACGACGAGCCGGTGTCCGCGCTCGACATCGAGCGGCTCGTCGCCCTGATCACCCGCTCCGGCGCCGCCACCGGGTCCGAGTCCACCGAGGAGGTGGCCTGACATGAGCGTGCAGGCCCCGCCCGCGCCCACCGTCCGCGCCGAGACGCCCGGCCTGTGGGAACGTGCCAACAAGGCGACCCTGGCGATGGCGGGCGTGACCGTCGCGCTGTTCGCGGTCTTCGGGATCGCCTCCGACAACTTCCTGACCTTCGACAACATGTCGAACCTGGCGACGCAGGTCGCGATCACGCTGATCGTTGCGGTGGCGATGACGTTCGTGATCACCACCGGGCAGATCGACCTGTCGGTGGGCTCGACGGTCGCGTTCGTCGCCGTCCTCACCGCCGAGATGCTCCGGGCGGGCTGGGACTCCTCGCTCGTGATCGTCGCGGCCCTGCTGGCCGGGCTGTTCTGGGGCGCGGTGAACGGCTACCTGTCGGCGTACCACCGGATCCCGCCGTTCATCGTCACGCTCGCGACGATGTCGGTGATCCGCGGGCTGGCGCAGCTGTGGACCGAGGGGTTCTCGGTCCCGATCGACGCCCGCCTGTACGTCGCCAAGATCGGACGCGCGGAGTTCCTCGGCTTCTCCGCGCTGGCGTGGATCGCCCTCGGCACCGTGGTGATCGGGGCGGTGCTGCTGTCCAAGACCCGGTTCGGCAACTACATCAACGGGATCGGCTCGCAGGAGGAGTCGGTCCGCCGCGCCGGAGTGAACACGAACCGCATCAAGATGGTCGCGCTGATGCTGACCGGTCTCGCCGCGGGCGTCGCCGGGCTGCTCACCGCGGCCCGGCTCGGCTCCGGGTCGGCGAACTCCGCCCAGGCGTTCGAGCTGACCGTGATCGCGGCGGTGGTGCTCGGCGGCACCGACCTGTTCGGCGGCCGCGGCACGATGACCGGCACCGTCATCGGCGCGGTGATCACCGGGGTGATCGCCAACGGGCTGACGCTGCTCGGGGTGAGCCCGTTCCTCACGCCGATCGTCACCGGCATGGTGCTGCTCGCCGCCATCTGGCTCAACCTGCGCGGTCACGGCATCGCCGAGCTGGGCGCGCACCTCCTGGGCCGCGGCCGCGGACGGGACCGCGCGAAGGAACCCGCGTGACCGCGGAGCGGCCCGGCCCCGGCGCGGCGGTCGAGGTGACCACGGTGACCGGCCCGGCGTCCAGCGCGGACCTGGGCCTCACCCTCACCCACGAGCACCTGCGCAACGACGTCCGGAAGGCGGTCGGCGCGCCGGCGGACCCCGGGCTGGCGTTCCTGCGCGACGCCCGCACGACCCCCGAACTGGCCTGGCTGCTGCGCGAGGAGCCCTACGCCTGCCTGGACCACTGCACGCTGGACGACGACGCCGCGATGCTCGCCGACCTGCGGGCCTTCGCGGCCGCGGGCGGCGGGACGGTCGTGGACGTCACGCCCGGCGGCCTCGGCCGCGACCCGGACGTCCTGCGGGCGTTCGCCGAGCGCAGCGGCCTGCGGATCGTCATGGGCTCCGGCTGGTACCTGGAGCCGTACCACCCGCCGCACCTGGCCGGGACGGACGAGCGGGACCTCGCGGCCGAGCTGGTCGCGGAGTTCACGGGCGGCGTCGCCGGCACGGGCGTCCGTCCGGGCGTGATCGGCGAGATCGGCGTGTCACCGGACTTCACGCCCGCCGAGCACCGCGCGCTGCGGGCCGCCGCCCGCGCGCAGCGGGAGACCGGCGTCCCGCTCTACGTGCACCTGCCCGGCTGGCAGCGGCGCGCGCACGAGGTCCTCGACATCGTCCTGGACGAGTACGGCGTGCCGCCCGGCGCGGTGGTCCTGTGCCACATGGACCCGTCCCACGACGACCCGGGCTACCAGCGCGCGGTCGCGGACCGGGGCGTCTGGCTGGAGTTCGACATGATCGGGATGCCGTTCCGCTACCCGGGCGAGGGCCAGTCGCCCGCCCCGCACGAGACCGCCCACGCGATCACGTGGCTCGTCGTGCACGGGTACGGCGGGCGGCTGCTGCTCAGCCACGACGTGTTCCTCAAGAGCATGCTCACCGCCTACGGAGGCAACGGCTTCCGGTACGTGCCGACCCTGTTCGTCCAGCGCCTCGCCGATCTCGGCGTGCCGCGCGACGTGGCGGAGGGCCTCCTGCGCGACAACCCCGCGCGGCTGTTCGAAGCCGCCGCGGCCTGACCGGCGCGGTCCCCGCGACCGGCCGTCCCCCACGAACGACCCCATCCGAAAGAGAGGAACCACAGTGAGCCGCGTCCTGATCGCAGGAGAGAGCTGGGTCACCCAGTCCACCCACATCAAGGGGGTGGACTCGTTCACCACCACCTCCTACGTCACCGGCGTCGAGCCGCTGCGCCGCGCGCTGGAGGGCCGGGGCCACGAGGTGGTGCACATGCCCGCCCATCTGGTGCCGGCCGAGTTCCCCGGGGACGCGGACGCCCTGGCGGCCTACGACGTCGTCGTCCTGTCGGACATCGGCGCGAACTCCCTGCAGCTCGCCCCGGAGGTGTTCGAGCGGGCCGTCCCGGGCCGGGACCGGCTCGGCGCGCTGCGCGACTGGACCCGGGACGGCGGCGGCCTGCTGATGGTCGGCGGGTACCTGTCGTTCACCGGTTTCGAGGCCAAGGCCGCGTTCCGCAACACGGTCCTGCACGAGGCGCTGCCCGTCGAGCTGCTGCCCGAGGACGACCGGGTGGAGCTGCCCGCGGGGGCCCGCGCGGCCGTCACGGGCGCCGATCATCCCGCGCTGGGCGGCGTGACGGGCGACTGGCCGCTGCTGCTCGGCTACAACCGGGTCAAGGCCCGGGAGGGCGCCGAGGTCCTGGCCACGCTGAACGGCGACCCGCTGGTCGCCGTCGCCGGGTACGGCACCGGCCGCTCGGCGGTGTTCACCTCCGACTGCTCGCCGCACTGGGCGCCCCGGCCGTTCTGCGAGGACTGGGACGGCTACGCGAAGGTGTTCGGCGGCCTGGTCGAATGGCTCGCGGCGTGACGCGCTCGCGGGCGCTGCTCGACGCGTGCGCCGAGCCGCTCGAGCGGGCCGCGGCCATGCGGTTCGCCGAGGACGTCCGCACGGGCGCCGTCGGCGTCCAGGAGTTCGCCGACTACCTGGAGATCGAGGCGTCGTTCGTCGCCACCGCCGCGCGGCTGCACGGGCTGGCGATCTGGGACGCGCCGGACGCCGCGGCGATCGAGCGGAACGCGTCGGCCGTCCACGCGCTGACCACCGAGCAGGCCGACTACTTCCGCGCCGCCCGCGCGGCCTGGCCGGTCCCGGCGCGTCCGGGGGCGGCGGCGCGCGGCGCGGTGCTGTCGGAGTTCGCGCTGGCGGCGGCCCGCGAGGGCGGGCACCCGGCCGTGGTGACGGTGATGTTCGCCGCCGAGAGCCTGTACCTCGCCTGGTGCGGCCGGGCGCACCGGGAGGGCCGGGTCCCGGCCGGGCCGGTCGCCGACTGGGTCGCGCTGCACGCGGGCGATGCGTTCCGGCGGGGCGTCGAGGCGCTCGCGCGGGAGGTCGACGCGATCCCCGCGGACGTCCCGGACGACCGGCTCGCGCGCTGGTTCGCCGGGATGCTGGAGGCGGAGATCGCCTTCCACGACGCCGTCTACGCCTGACGCGGCCGGTCCGCCCGGCCCGCGAGGAGCGCCACGACCGGCGCGAACTCCTCCATCGCCGAGTCGGGCACCTGGTAGTAGGTGAACCCGTAGCGCTCCCGGCGCCCGGTCATCTGCTCGGCGATGTGCTCGGGCGGCCCGACGAACTGGGACGGCATGCCGAGGACGAGGTCGGCGGAGGCGGCGCCCCACCCGCGCGCCGCCGCCACCCGGGCGGCGGCGGCGCGGGGATCGGCGCCGAACCGCGGCGTCACCATCATGCTCAGCTCGACGTCCCGGTCCCCGGCGGCCTCCCGGACGCGGTCGACCTTGCGGGCGATCGTGTCCGGGAGCCGCTCGGTGATCTCGTCGGAGATGGCGCCCTCGGGCAGCGCCCGCGGCAGGATCCCGACCGTGTCGGCGTGCCGCCCGGCGATGCCGAGCATCCGGGCGCTTCCGGCGCCGACGACCAGCGGCGGGCGCCGCGCGGGGCGCGGGAAGACGGTCAGCCCGTCGATCCGGTAGTGCTCGCCGGCGAACACGGTCTTCTCCCCGGCCAGGAGGCTCCGCAGGATCCGCAGCGACTCCTCCAGCCGCCCGACGCGCGTCCCGGCGTCGTCGAACGGGATCCCGGCGGCCGCGTACTCGGCCCGCAGCCATCCGGCGCCGACGCCCAGCTCGAACCGTCCGCCCGACAGGTGGTCGAGCGTCGCGGCCTCCTTGGCCAGCAGCACCGGGTGCCGGTGGTCGTTGGCGAGGACCATCGTGCCCAGCCGCAGGGTGCGGGTGACGGCCGCCGCCGAGGCGAGCGCGACCATCGGGGCCAGCTGGTCGCCGAAGGGCTCGGGCACGAAGTGGTCGCGCAGCGTCAGCGTCGCGTAGCCCAGCTCCTCCGCGCGCCGCGCGGTGGCGGCCAGTTCGGCGCCGGACCGGATCGACTCCCCGACGACCCCGAAGCGGAACGCGCGTGCCTGTTCGTCCATGGCATCGAGCATGGCGCGCGGCACGGGACGGCGCTGGCGGGAAAACGACGCGGACCTGGGGAACGGCGCGGAGCCCGCGGACGCGCAGACCGGCGGGACGGGCGAGCGGCTCGGTCGCCGTCCGTGCGGCGTAAGGGCGTCACCGACTGCCCGGCCCCACCGGTCCCTTCCAGCGTGCGTCGCGGACGGCGCGTCCGCAAGTCATGGCGTGCCCCGCGGTTCGACGCGCTGGGCGAGCAGCCGTCCCGGCCAGTCGCCGACCGTGAACTCCGCCACCGGCTCGAAGCCGTTCCGGCGGTAGTACTCCACGAGCCGCCCGTCCCCGCCGCCGTAGCAGTCGACGCGGAGCAGCCGCGCGCCGCGCGCGGCGGCCTCCCGCCGCGCCTCGCCGATCAGGGCCGCGCCGACGCCGTGCCCGGCGAACGCGCGGTCGGTGACGAGCAGCGTGATGTACAGCTCCGGCTCGTCGGCCGCGGCCACGTAGTGCGGCGGCGTCGGGCCGGCCGCCATGAACCCGGCGGGACGGCCGTCGATCTCCGCCGCCCAGATGCCGTCGTCGCGCGCGATGCCGCTGATCCGCTCCACCCGCCGCGGATCCCGCGACCAGGGCTCGGTGCCCCACTGCCCGGACCGTCCCTCGCCGACGAGCCATGCCACCGCGCCGTCCAGCATCGCCAGCATCGCGGGCGCGCTCTCCGGGCCGCCCCGGCGGATCTCCATCGTGACACCTCCGCCGCCGATCATCGCACGGCGGGACGGGCGGGACGGCCGGGCCCGCGTCAGGCGGACGCGATGAAGGTCTGCGCGCGGCGGAAGAGCCCGAGGGTGATCGAGTGGAGCAGGTCGCCGGTCTCGCGCGGCGCCTTCCCGGCGCAGGCGCGGGCGTGCGTGCCCTCCAGGACGATGCCGAGCTTGAAGCACGCCAGCACCGCGTACCACCGGATGGACGACAGGTCGCGCCCCGCGACGGCGTCCGCGCGGCCCGCGTAGGCGTCGACGAGCTCGTCCGCGGCGGGCAGCCCGCCCGCGGCGCCGAGCGGCCCGGCGAGCGCGGCGCTCTCGTCGTCGCGGTCCGGCCAGGTGGCCAGCAGCCAGCCGAGGTCCAGCAGCGGATCGCCGATCGTGCACATCTCCCAGTCGACGATCGCGGCGATCTCCGGGCCGGTGGGGGAGTACATCAGGTTGGCCAGGTGGTAGTCGCCGTGCATGATCCCGGGCCGCCACGTCTTCGGGCGCCGTTCCTCGAGCCAGCGCGCGACGTCGTCCAGGCCCGGGATGTCGGGGCCGGGGTAGCCGTCCAGGGCGCCGTACGAGTCGAGTTCGGCGGTCCACCGGCCGACCTGCCGCTCCAGGAACCCGGCCGGCTTGCCGAAGTCGGCGAGCCCGACGGCCTCGTGGTCGACCGCCCCCAGCGCCGCCAGCGCGCGCGCCGCGTTCAGCCCCATCTCGTGCCGGACGGACGCGTCCTTCGCGTGCGGGTCCGGGAGGGTCACGGAGGCGTTGAACCCGTCGACCGGGGTCATCAGGTAGAACACGGCGCCGTTCATCACGGACTCGTCGGGGCAGGCGGCGACCAGGCGCGGCGCGGGCACGTCCGTGCCGTCCAGCGCGCCCAGCACGCGGGCCTCCCGGCGCAGGACGTCGTTGGTGCGGGCCCGCAGGTGCGCGGGGCCGCGCCGCAGCACGTACTCCCGGCCGCCGCGCCGGAAGCGGACGAGCGTGTTCTGCGTCCCGCCGGTCAGCGGCGCGACGTCCTCGAACGGCCCCTCGGGCAGGCCCCGGGCGTCCATCCACCCGGCGAGGACCTGGAAGTCCACGAGCGCGCGATCGATCTGCTCAGGCTGCTGCACGGCGGGGTCCCTTCGACACGGCGTAGTACCGGAGAGTAACAGTCATGCACTTGCATTACTCGTTCAAATGCCTGCATTATCGGCGGGACGCCAGCCACCGACGGCAGGAGACGCGCCATGGCATGGGACTTCGAGACCGACCCCGCCTACCAGGAACTTCTCGACTGGGCCGACGCCTTCGTGCGGGACGAGGTCGAACCGCTCGACCTCGTCCTCGGCAGCCCGTACGACAAGTCCGACCCCCGCTACAAGACGCTCGTCCGGCCCCTGCAGGACCGGGTCCGGGAGAAGGGGCTGTGGGCGTGCCACCTCGGCCCGGATCTCGGCGGCCAGGGCTACGGCCAGGTGAAGCTGGCGCTGCTCAACGAGATCCTCGGCCGGTCGCGCTGGGCGCCGTCGGTGTTCGGCTGCCAGGCGCCCGACTCCGGCAACGCCGAGATCATCGCCCACTTCGGCACGCCCGTGCAGAAGGAGCGCTACCTGCGGCCGCTGCTGGACGGCGAGATCTCCTCGTCGTACTCGATGACCGAGCCGCACGCCGGCGCCGACCCGACCCTGTTCACCACGCGGGCCGTCCGCGACGGGGACGGCTGGGTCATCAACGGCGAGAAGTGGTTCTCCTCCAACGCCCGGCACGCGGAGTTCCTGATCGTCATGGCGGTCACGAACCCCGACGTCAGCGCGTACGAGGGCATGTCGATGTTCATCGTCCCCGGCGACGCGCCCGGCCTGGTCACCGTCCGCAACGTGGGCGTCGGCGGGGAGCGCGAGGGCTCGCACGGGTACCTGCGCTACGAGGACGTCCGCGTCCCGGCCGAGAACCTCCTCGGGGACGAGGGCGGCGCGTTCGCCATCGCGCAGACGCGGCTCGGCGGCGGCCGGATCCACCACGCCATGCGGACGATCGCGCAGGTCCGCAAGGCGTTCGACATGATGCTGGAGCGGTCGGTGTCCCGGCAGACCCGCTTCGGGCCGCTCGCCAAGATGCAGATGACGCGGGAGAAGATCGCCGACAGCTGGATCGAGATCGAGCAGTTCCGGCTGCTCGTCCTGCGCACCGCCTGGCTGATCGACAAGCACCGCGACTACAAGAAGGTCCGCAAGGACATCGCCGCCGTGAAGGCCGCGATGCCGAAGGTGTACCACGACGTGGTGCAGCGGGCGATGCACCTGCACGGGGCCCTCGGCGTGTCGAACGAGATGCCGTTCGCGTCCATGATGATGGGGGCGCAGGCGATGGCGATCGCGGACGGGCCCACCGAGGTCCACAAGATCACCCTGGCCCGGCAGCTGCTCCGCGACGTCGAGCCGGTCGAGGGCCTGTGGCCGTCCGAGCACCTGCCGACACGGCGGGAGGCGGCGCGCGAGCGGTTCGCCGAGGCCCTGGAGCTCGCGATCGGCGAGGAATGACGGACGACTGACGGACAGGTGACGGACGAGTGAGGGACGGCGCGGGATGAACGACACCCGGGAACGGCTGCTGGACGCCGCCGAGCGGCTCTACGCCGAACGCGGGGTGGACGCCGTCAGCCTCCGCGAGATCGTGCAGGAGGCGGGCGTCCGCAACGCGACGGCCGTCCAGTACCACTTCGGCGACCGCGCGGGGATGGTCCGCGCCGTGTTCGCGCGGCACGCCCCCGAGGTCGAGGCGCGCCGGCACGCCCTGCTGGACGCCTGCGAGGCGGACGGCGGCGGCGACCCGGAGGCGGCCGTGCGGGCCCTCGCCGCCGCGCTCGTCCGCCCGCTCACGGCGCGCCTCGCCGACCCGTCCGGGCGCGCGTTCCTGCAGATCTGGGCGGACGTGCTGAACCGCCCGACCCCGATCGTCCCGGTCGCCGTCCTGGACGACCCGTCCGACAGCCTGTGCCGCTGGCGCGCGCTCGTCGAACCCCTGCTGGAGGAGGACGCGGCGCGCCTGCACCGCCGGTTCACCGCCGTCCGGTACGCCGCCATCGAGGTGGCGCGCCGCGCCCGCTCCGGCCCCCGCACCGACGACCGCCTGTTCACCAGCTACCTGATCGACGTCGTCGCCGCGATCCTCGGCGCCCCGGTCTCGCCCGAGACTCGCCGCCTCGCCGCCGAACGCGACGCCGCCCGCGGGTGACATTCGTCCAAGACGGGCCCGCTCCCGGGGGCGCAGAGTGGGCATGTAACCCACGATGACCAGGGAGGACGACATGGCGAACGAGAAGAACGGCGCGATCAGCCCGATCGTCGGCTACACCGACGTCGAGAAAGCGCTGGCGTGGCTCGAGCGGGCGTTCGGGTTCGAGGTGCAGGCGGTGCACCGGGACGACGACGGCACCATCGTCCACACCGAGATGCGGCACGACAACGGCGTGTTCATGCTGAGCACCGGCAACCCCGGCAAGGCGGCCAACTACGTCGTGGTGACCGACCCGGACGCCCACCACGACCGGGCCGAGGCCGCGGGCGCGGAGATCTTCCGCGAACTCGCCGACCAGGACTACGGCTCCCGCGACTACGCCGCCCGCGACCTGGACGGCAACGAGTGGTACTTCGGGACCTACCGGCCCTGACGGCCCGGAAAACCCGGAGACTCGGGACGGGTCCCTCTGCCAGGGTTGGCCGATGACCATTTCTCGAACCGAGCTGCTGCGCTGGCAGTTCGACTTCACCTGGGCCCTGTTCGAGTACCACCTCGACCGGCTCGTCCCCGCCGACCACCGGTGGGAACCGGGGCCGCTGTGCTGGACCGTCCGTCCCACCGCCGACGGCGGCTGGGAACCGGACTTCGCCGAGACCGAACCCGACCCCGTGCCGGTCCCGACCGTCGCCTGGATCACCTGGCACATCGGCTGGTGGTGGAGCGTCGCCCTCGACCACGTGCACGGCCGCGCCCCGCGCGACCGCGCGGAGATCGTGTGGCCGGGGGAGGAGAAGGCCGTCGAGTGGCTGCGGGGCCTGCGCGTCGAGTGGGCGGAGGCCCTCGACGGCCTCACCGACGCCGGCCTCGACGCCCGCGCCGCGTACCCGTGGCCGGAGGACGCCGGATACACCGTCGCCCACATGGCCGGCTGGGTGAACGCCGAGCTGATGAAGAACGCCGCCGAGATCGGGCAGCTCCGCATGCTGCGCGCCGCGACCGCGGGGGAAAAATGAGCGGAACGCGCTGATCTTCCGGTGCTACGGTTCGGGAGCCGGCCGCGGGACTCCAGGTGCGACTTCCGGAACCCGCCTTTACAGCGATGATTCGCCGCTCGCGCCCCCCATTCCCCGGCCGGCACCCCCCACACCCGGCCGGAGCGGGACGCCATGACCGAGACGTTCGCGGACCTGATCGCCTGCGAGGACGCGCTGATGTTCGTCAACGCGGCGATCACCTCCACGGGGCAGCGCGAGTTCCACCACGAGCAGGGCGACCAGCGGCTCAGCCTCGGCTTCCTGCACGAGTACATCCTGGAGAACTACCGGGACCTGTACGCCGCGGCGCTCGCGCTGAACGTCAACGACCACAACGCCGCGCTGATCGTCCGGAACCTGCTGCTGCGGGCGGGCGACGTGGACGTGGAGCGGCGGCGCCGCGAGGGACGGCTGATCGCGCGGCGGCTCGAGCTGCTGCCGCCGCAGCGCGTCTACCGGCTGTTCCGCGAGCTGCGCCGCCGCGGCGTCAACAACCGGCGCACCCGCGCGATCATGCGGGACTGGATGGCGGCCCGCCCCGACCCCGCGTTCGACGCGGTGAAGTACCGCGACGCCGTCAAGGGCGCCATGCGCCACGCGCACGTGCGCCCCGGCGACGCCGCCGGCGGGGAGCTGGGCCCGTTCCTGTTCGCGCCGCGCACCGTCAAGCGGTTCGGCACGCCGATCTTCGAGACGTGGCGGCGCGCGCACTACGAGCGGGAGGCGCTGTACGAGTTGCCGTACACGGTCGCGGAAGGGTTCGCCGCCAAGCACAAGGTGCCCCGGGACGTCTTCCTGGAGCGCATCGAGGCGCGGATGACGCGGCTCGAACGGCTCCGCCTGCAGGAGAGCGCGGGCGTCGGCGTAGACCTCGGCGCGATGCCCCTCACGCGGCTCGCGACGTACGTGCTGTCACTGCCGCTGGACGACCGCGCCCGGCGCCGCGCGGAGCTGACCGGGGCCCTGCGCACGTCCGCGCGGCGCGTCGCGGGCGCCGCGCGCGGCTCGTGGGGCCGGGTGGCCGCCGTCCTGGACGACAGCCACTCGACGTCCGGGTCCGGGGCGAAGCGCCGCCGCCCGCTCGCCGTGGCGCTCGCCGCGTCCTACCTGCTGGAGGCGCTCGCGAAGGAGTACACGCCGCTGTGGACGTCGGGCCGCACCGACGAGCTGATGCTGTACCCGTTCGGGCCGACGCCGCTCGGCGAGCGGATCCTGGACGCGCTGGAGACCGGCCCCGAACGGCTGATCATCGTGTCGGACGGCTGGGACAACGCGCCGCCCGGCCTCGCCGCGGACGTCCTGCGGATCTGGCGGTCGCGCCTGGACCCCGGGCACCGGTACGGCGGCGCGCAGCGCGTCCAGATCACGCACCTGAACCCGGTGTACGACGCCGACGACTTCGACGTCCGCCGGCTGGCGCCGACCGTCCCGACCGCCGGGATCCGCGACGCCGAGGACCTGCCGACCCTCGTCGAGCTCGCCCGCTTCGCCGAGGGGCGCGTCGGCCTGGCCCGGCTGCAGGCGCACCTCGACGACCGCACCGCACGCTTCCTGGAGAGCCCATGACGTTCAGCCTGGACGGGCTGGAGACCCGCCCCTCGCAGACGTGGGGCTCGATCCGGCTGGTGCCGCTCGTCCGCGACGAGCCCGTCCCGAACCTGCGGCTGCACCGCGTCGTGTACGGGGAGCCGCTCTCCGTCGTGGACGTCGGCGACCGCACGGCCTACGCGTCCTACATCCCGCACGCGTTCGTGGCGCAGTGGAGCGACGGGGATCGGCTCCCCGCCGCCTCCTACGGCGCCCGCCTCCTGGAGCGCGACACCGCGCCCGCGCCGGAGCGGATGCCGATCCGCACCGTCCGGCGCATGGCGCGGAAGGCGGGCAAGGACCGGCTCCGGTTCCTGCCGCTGCACCTGGCCGTCGAGGGGTACCTCGCGCTGCACTTCGGCGGGCCCACGATCGCGTGGGAGGAGTGGTCGCACCGGGCGATCGCCCAGGGGCTGTCGCCGCGCGCCGAGGCCGCCTACCTCGGCCTCCAGGTGCGCGGACTGGAGGACGCGCTGCGGGTCTTCGAGATCCACCCCGGCCAGTGCGGGGTGCTGGTCTACGTCGCCGACGCCCTCGCGAGCGCGTTCGTCGTCCCGCACCCGGACGACTACCGCGCGCTGCACGCGACCCTCGTCGAGGACATGTTCGGCGAGACCGTCTACGTCCACGGGCTGCTCGGCGCGCGGGCCGGGGACGTGTCGGCCGGGATCGACGACGCGCAGATCCGCTCGCTGGCCGACCTGCGGGTCGCCGCCGACCTCGGCCGCGCGGAGTGGGCCGAGTTCCACGACGGGGTCATGGCCCGGTGGATCTTCGACGAGCGCGGCACGTACCGGCACGTCCAGCGGCTCTACGGGTTCCACCTCACCCGCTTCCTGCCGTCGTTCGAGCTCAAGCGGGAGAACCACATCGGCGAGGCCATCGTCGACGAGGACGCCCGCGTCGCCTACCTCAAGACGTTCCGGCTGTCGGACGGGCAGATCCGCCGCGGCCACCTGCTCAGCCGGCTGGCCGGGCACGACTGGAGGCTCCGGACGGCCGCTGCCGCGATGAACGTGACCGAGGCGAACCTGGCGCTGCGGCTCGAACGCTCCGGCTTCGGGTACCTCCTGCGCCAGGACGTCCTCGACCACTACCGCGCGCAGGCGCGGCGCGGCGAGACCTACCGCCCGCGGCCGGCCGACGCACCCCCGGACGACGGCGCGGTCACCTGAGCCCGGCGAACAGGTCGTCCTCCCGGTCCGGGGCCGGGACCCGGCTGAACCGGCGGACGAACGACTCCCGCGCGAGCACGAGCGGCCGCACGTCCTCCGGCATGCGCAGGATGAAGATGTTCTCGCCCTGGCTGGCGTGCGCCTGCAGCGCCTTGAACTTCCGCTCGGTGTAGGCCGACACGTCGACAGTGGTCGTGACGAGCTCGTCGGGGGTGCCGAAGTCGTCCGGCGGCTCGAACCCGAGATCGATGCCGAATTCGCGGGCGCCCTCGATCATCTGCCGGATCCCGGACCGGGGGATCGCGGTGTAGTAAAGCTTGTCGGGCACGCCGGAGCGCTCGGCGGCGGCCACCGCGATCCGGTGCGCCATGATGTGGTCGGGGTGCCCGTAGCCGCCGTTCTCGTCGTAGGTGACGACGACCTGCGGCCGGTACTTCTCCATCAGCGCGACCAGGGGCGCGACCGCGTCGTCGAGCGGCACGTTCGCGAACGCGGCCGGGTCGTCGTTGCCCGCCCACCCGACCATGCCGGAGTCGCGGTGGCCGAGCAGCTCCACGTGGTCGATGCCGAGGTGCCCGGCGGACTCGGCCAGCTCGGCGAGGCGGCGCCGCGCGACCCCGTCCGCGTCGTGCCCCGGGTCGCCGGGCTTGAGACCGCCCTCGTCGTCGCCCTGCTCCCCGTTGGTGCAGGTCACCAGCACCGTCCGGACGCCCTCGGCGGCGCAGCGCGCCAGCACCCCGCCGGTGCCGAGCACCTCGTCGTCGGGATGGGCGTGGACCGCCATCAGCGTCAGTTCCTGGTGCATCGCGTGCGGCTCCTCGGCTTCTCCGGGGGAGGACGTCGGGGTGACGTCCGGCTTGTCGTCCGGCACGATCAACCTTACGGCGGCCGAACCCGGAAAATTACCTCCTCATCCGCGCCCCGATCGCTTACCGTCCAGGTATGGGGTCGCCGGTGATTCTCCTGGACGTCGACGGGGTGCTGAATCCTTTCCAGAGGCCGAGCCGTCGTTTCAAGCGGCACCGGTGCTCGCCGAACGGCATCACCTACGAGCTGTGGCTCAACGCGCGGCACGGGCCGGCGCTGCTCGAACTGGCCGAGTCGACCGGCGCCGAGCTGGCCTGGGCGAGCTACTGGTGCGACAACGCCAACATGTGGATCGCCCCGCGGATCGGGCTGCCCGTGGCGCTCCCGTACGTCCCCATCCCGCAGTTCCCCGGCGTGGACGAGGGCGTCTCGCTCGGCGCGTGGAAGGCGCGGCACGTCGCCGCCTGGGCCGAGGGCCGCCCGTTCGTCTGGTTCGAGGACGAGCCGGACGCGACCGAGCGGATCGCCGCCGCCCCCGACGTCGCCGAGCACCTCCTCGTCGAGATCGACCCGATGGTCGGGCTCACCGACGAGCACCTGCGGGCGGCCGGCGACTGGCTCCGCGCGCTGACCCGCTGACCGCGCGGCGCGCCCCGGGCCCGTCCGGTGGCCCGGCTCAGTGGCGCGTCCAGTCGGGCTGGGCGAAGTCGGCGACCCGCGCCCGCCGGCCCAGCAGCACCACCTCGCGGAACTGCCACAGCAGCGCGCCGGTCGGCGCGTGGACCCGCCAGTCGGGGGCCAGCCACATCTGCAGCATGCTCCCGCCGTCCGGCTGCGGCACCCACCGCGGCGTGTCGTCGTCCGCGAGCCGGCGCAGGCTCGTGTGGTGCACCGACCGGACCTCGCGCGGATCGGGGACGAGCGGGCCGGGATCGTCCAGCACCACCACGATCGGGGTGATCGCGAACCCGGACGCGGCCGGGAAGTCGTCGAGCCGGCCGAGGACGTCGGCGGCGCCCGCCGCCAGCCCGACCTCCTCGCGCAGCTCGCGCAGCGCCGCGCGCTCGGGCGTCTCGCCGTCCTCCATCCGCCCGCCGGGCAGCCCCCACTGCCCGGCGTTGCGGCCGCGGTCGGCGCGCTTGATCAGGATCATCGAGGGCACGCCGTCGTGCTCCAGCACGCACAGCACGACCCCCGCGCGGCGCATGCCCGGGGCGTCGGGGACGGTCGTGTGGGCGAACGCGGCCAGCCGTTCGGCCGCGACCTCGCGGAACGCCGCGAGGTCGTCGAGGGGGGACGCGGGAGGGGCCATGGGCCGATCCTGCCAGGATGCCCGGCGCCCCGCCGGGTAGGGGTGGGCGCAGCGGGGCCGCCCGGCCGTGTCGCGTTTCTCCAAGACGGCGGAGCGGGCCCCCGCGTAAGGTGGCCGCGTCGATTCGAACAGATGAGCGAAGGAGGGATCATGGACCTTCGTCACCGGATGCTTCCCGCCGCCGAGGCCGCGGCGCGGATCGTCCTGGAGATACCGGAGGCCCGGCTGGACGACCGCACGCCCGACCCCGAGTGGAACGTGCGCGACCTGGTCAACCACCTGATCCTGTGGACGTCCCGGGGCGAGACCGCCGCCCGCAAGGAGCCGACGACCGGGCCGGGGGAGGACCACGACTTCACGGCCGAGCCGCGCTGGGCCGAGCGGTTCGAGGAGCAGGCGCGGCGGACGGCCGAGGCGTGGCGCGACCCCGCCGCCTGGGAGGGCACCACCAGCCTGACCGGCAACAAGGAGGGCATGCCCGCCCCGTTCATCGGCGGGATCCTGTACGGCGAGTTCGTCGTGCACGGCTGGGACCTCGCCGTCGCCACCGGACGCGACCCCGGGTTCCCGCCCGAGGTCGTGCAGGACGCGTGGGAGCAGCTCGTCCCGACCGCCGAGGTCGGCCGCGAGTACGGGGCGTTCGGCCCCGAGGTGCCCGTCCCCGAGTCGGCGCCGCTGCTCGACCGGCTCGTCGGGCTCGCCGGCCGCGACCCGAACTGGCGGCCCTGAACGGCCCTGACGCCGTTTTGGCCGAGCGGCGGGTAATCGGGGCGCGATCCGGTGCCCGCGCGCTCTACGCTGGTGACATGTCTTCAACGTCTTCGATCCGGGTTCGATTCGCGCCGTCGCCGACGGGCATGTTCCACGTGGGCGGCGCCCGCTCCGCGCTGTTCAACTGGGTGATGGCCGCGCAGTCCGGCGGCACGCTCGTCCTGCGGATCGAGGACACCGACGCGTCGCGCAACAGCCCCGAGTGGACCGAGGGCATCATCCGCGCCCTCGCCTGGCTCGGCATGGACGGCGAGCAGTACGAGGGCCCGTACTTCCAGTCGGCGAACGCCGACAAGCACGCCGAGGCCGCTCACACGCTCCGGGACGCGGGACGCGCCTACTACTGCGACTGCACCCGCGAGGCCGTCATCGCCCGCACCGGCGACCAGCACAAGGGCTACGACGGGTTCTGCCGCGACCGCGGCCTGGAGCCGGGCCCGGGCCGCGCGCTGCGCTTCCGCACCCCCGACGAGGGCCAGACCGTCGTCGTCGACCTGCTGCGCGGCAAGCCCGTCTTCGAGAACGCCGTCCTGGAGGACTTCGTCATCGCCCGCGCCGACGGCTCGGTCACGTTCCTGCTGGCCAACGCCGTCGACGACATGAGCCAGGGCATCACGCACGTCGTGCGCGGCGAGGAGCACCTGTCCAACGCGCCCAAGCAGCAGCTGCTCTGGGAGGCGCTCGGCGGGGAGCCGCCCGTGTGGGCGCACGTCCCCGTCATCGTCAACGAGAAGCGGCAGAAGCTGTCCAAGCGGCGCGACAAGGTCGCCCTGGAGGACTACCGCGCCGAGGGGTACCTCGCCGACGCGATGCGCAACTACCTGATGCTGCTCGGCTGGGCCCCGTCCGGCGACCGCGAGATCGTCCCGTGGGACGTGATCGTCGACGAGTTCCGCATCGACGACGTCAACACCTCCCCGGCGTTCTTCGACGAGAAGAAGCTGCGCGCGTTCAACGGCGAGTACATCCGCGCGCTGCCGGTCGAGAAGTTCATCGCCGAGTGCCTGCCGTTCCTGCAGGAGGCGCCGTTCGACGTGGACGTGTCCGTCTTCGCCGAGCTCGCGCCGCTCGCGCAGACCCGGATCGCGCTGCTGTCGGAGATCGTCGAGATGATCGACTTCGCGTTCCTGGACGAGCCGCCGGTCGACGAGAAGTCCTGGGCCAAGGCCATGAAGGAGCCCGCCGCCGAGATCCTCGCGGCGGCCGAGCGGGCCTACCTGGACGCGCCGTGGCGCGCCGACGAGCTCAAGGACCGGCTGGAGCGGGTCGGCCAGGAGCACGGGCTCAAGCTGGGCAAGACCCAGGCGCCCGTCCGCGTCGCGGTCACCGGCCGCACCGTCGGCCTGCCGCTGTTCGAGTCGCTGGAGATCCTCGGCCGCGACCGCACCCTGGCCCGCATCGCCGCCGCGCGCGCCAAACTCGCCGCCGGGGCCTGACCCGGCCGGCCCTCACCGGCCCGCGGCCTCCCCGTCACGGGGGAGCCGCAGGCCGGTGTGGGCCGCGCAGAACGCGAGAACGTCGGTCTGCAGGCCGAGCCAGCGCGACAGCGAACGCCCGCCGTGCCCCACGTCGGCCTCGCAGCGCAGCAGCACCGGACCGGACGACGATGTCGCGTGCTGCAGCGCCGCGGTCATCTTGCGGGTGTGCATCGAGTCGACCCGCGGGTCGGTCCGCGGGCACGTGAGCAGCACCGGTGGGTAGCCGGTCCCCGCCCGGACGCGGTGGTAGGGGGAGTAGCCGAGCAGCACGGCGAACTGCTCGGGATCGTCGGGGGTGCCGAACTCCTCGGTCCACAGCCGCCCGATCCCGAACCGGGGGTACCGGATCATGTCGGTGACCGCGTCCGAGATCACCGCCGCCGCGTACAGCTCCGGGTTCCGGACGAGCGCGGCGGCGACCAGGAACCCGCTGTGCGAGGAGCCCCGGATCGCGAGCCGGCCGGGCGCGGTGTGCCCGCCGTCGATCAGCGCGCGGGCGGCGGCGGTGAAGTCGTCGACGGCGTTGGGCTTGTTGACGCCGCGGCCCGCCGCGTGCCACGCCGTGCCCTCCTCGCCGCCGCCGCGCACGCTCGCGACCGCGTACGCGCCGCCCGCGTCGACCCACGCGGCGATCGCGGGCGAGTACGCGGGCGGGGTGGACGCGCCGAACCCGCCGTAGGCGCTCAGGATGAGGGGGCGCGGCCCGCTCCCCGCGGACGGCGCGATCACGTGCATCCGCACCGGCGTGCCGTCGGCCGAGCGGTAGGTGATCCGCCGGACGTCCGGACGCGCGCGCACGGGCCCCCGCGCGCCGTCCGGCGCGTCCTCGGCGACGCACGACCCGTCGCGGACGTCGACGCGGTGCACGGCGGGCGGGGTGGTGTAGTCGGTGTAGACGAACCAGGCGCGGGGGCCGCCGCCGGGCGGCGCGGTCAGCCGCGTGACGGTGCCGTGCCCCGGCACCGGGAGGTCCCGCAGGACCGTCCCGTCGGCCGCGTGCAGGCGCAGCTCGCTCGTCCCGTGCCGGGTGCGGAGGGTCAGCAGGCGCGGTTCGCCCGTGGCCGGGTCGGTGAGCGCCGCGTAGTCGGCGAGGACGCGGCCCGGCTCCTCCGCGACGACGGTGCGCCATCGGTCGGCGCGCGGATCGGCGGGGTCGACGGCGCAGAGCCGCCCGAACGGCGCGCCCCGGTCGGTCACGGTGACGATCCCGCCGTCCGGCGCGAACTTCAGCACCGCGCGCGTGCCGTCGGCGGTGCCGTCGTGGACGAGCACGGGCTCCAGCCCCCGCGCGCGTTCGTCCGGCGCGTCGGCGAGCCACAGCAGGTTCCCGGACGTGGCGCCGGGCGCGGCGCTCAGCATGATCCGGCGCCCGTCCGGCCCGATCGTGACGGTCAGCTGGGGAAGGGCGGTGGCGAACAGCACGGGGTCGTCGGCGGGGTCGGCGCCGACGCGGTGCAGCCGCAGCCGCCGCCCCGCCTCGAGGCCGGGCCCCGGCGTGTCGACGTAGCAGAACGCCGCGCCGCCGCGCAGCCAGGCCACCGGAGTCGCACGGCCCGGCTCCAGCGGCCCGTCCACGAGACCGCCGCCGGCCACGTCGAGGACCCACAGCAGCGGCCGCTCGTCCCCGTGCCGCGTCACCTGGTAGGCCAGCAGCCCGCCGCCGGGCGACGGACGCCAGGACCCGAGCGTCGTCGCCCCGGACGCGTCCAGGGCGAGCGGATCGAGCAGCACGCGCGGCGGCTCGTCCGGCCCGGCCGTCATCAGCACGGGCAGCTGCATCTCCGGCGTGCGCCGCAGGAAGAACCGGCGGCCGCGCCGCCACACCGGGGGCGAGACCGCCGGGACGGCCGCGCCGCCCGCACCGGCCGCCGCCGCCAGCAGCGCCCGCCACCCGTCGCGGTCGGGCCAGCCGCCGGCGTGCCGCGCGAACGCCTCCGCCTGCCCGTCCAGCCACGCGGCGCAGTCCGGATCGTCGGCGTCCTCCAGCCACCGGTACGGATCCGGCACCTCGTTCCCGTGCAGAAGGTCCACGACCGCGTCCCGGCGCGCCGTCGGCCACTCCATCGCCGTGCTCATTCTCGCCCCCTCATGGCCGAGGGCTCCCCGCCGGTGCGGGAAGCCCTCGGACACGCCTGGTGCCGGCTCAGTTCTGGTCGCCCTCCATCAGCTCCTGGCGCCAGCCCTCCAGGACGATGACCTCGTCGGACAGCAGGCCGATGGGCAGGCCGGGAAGCTCGTTCATGTCTACCTCCAGTAACGCTGCGTAGCGATTTGGACGCACACAGGTATACCAGCTCCCCGGGGAGCACAAAAGCGGTTCCGATGAGACTGCGATGAGAAACGCGCTCAGGACTCCTCGGCGGGAACGTCCGCGGCGGACGCGCCCTCCACCGGGGACTCGTCGACCGCGAGGGCCGCGCGCAGGCCGGACAGGCGGCGCTCCAGCTCGTCCATCTCGTCGCGCAGCGCGGGCGGCACCCGCTTGCCGAGCAGCTCCGCCTGCTCCTCGACGGCCTTCAGCAGCTCGTCGAGCCGCCCGGCGAGCGCCCGCCGCGCCGCCGGGCCCGACTCCTCCGCCGGCCGCGCCTCCAGCAGCGTCGACTGCTCCCGCAGCAGCGCGGACTGCTCCCGCAGCAGGGTCGTCTGGTCGCGGAGCTGCTTGTTCTTGTTGTGCAGCTCGACGAACACCGACACCTTGGCGCGCAGCACCCACGGGTCGAACGGCTTGGAGATGAAGTCGACCGCGCCCGCCGCGTACCCGCGGAACGCGTAGTCGGGGTCGCTGTTGACCGCCGTGAGGAAGATGATCGGCAGGTCGCGGGTCTTCTTGCGCCGCTTGATGTCGCGCGCCGTCTCGAACCCGTCCATGCCCGGCATGACGACGTCCAGCAGGATGACCGCGTACTCGTCGGTGAGCAGCGCCTTGAGCGCCTCCTCGCCCGACCTGGCGCGGACCAGGTCCTGATCGAGGGAGCTGAGGATGGCCTCCAGCGCGATGAGGTTCTCCTCGCGGTCGTCCACGAGCAGGATCTTCGCCTTGTCGTCCACGCGCGTCCCTCCGATCCGTCGGCCCGCCGTCCTGGCCCGCGACCGCACACGTCCACCCACGGCAGACCCTACTGCCCGCGGCGCAGCACTCCTCAGCGGACGACGGAGGGCTGCAGCCAGTTCCTCATCACGTCGAGGAGATGGTCCACGTCGACGGGCTTCGGCACATAGTCCGACGCGCCCGCCTCGAGGCTCTTCTCCCGGTCGCCCTTCATCACCTTCGCCGTGATCACGATGATCGGCAACTCCGCGAACTGCGGCATCTTCCGGATGGCGGACGTGGTGGCGTAGCCGTCCAGGCCCGGCATCATCACGTCCATCAGCACCAGCGCCACGTCGGGGTTGCGGTGCAGGAGGTCGATGCCCGCCTGCCCGTCCTCGGCGTACAGGACGTCCATCCCGTAGCCCTCCAGCACGCTGGTGAGCGCGAACACGTTCCGGACGTCGTCGTCGACGATCAGCACCTTGCGGCCCGACAGGACGGTGTCCAGGAAGTCCGCGGGCGGCTCCTCCGGCATGCCGTCGACGGCCTGGTCGGGCTCCGCGCGGCGCCGCCCGCGCACCGGGCGCCGCTCGCCCCGCCGGCCGCCCTCGGGCGCCGCGGGCGCGGCCTGCGCGGCGGGCGCGGCGCCCTCCGCGGCCTCCGCCGCGTTCTCGGCCGGGGCGATCGCCGGGACGTCCGGCTCGGCCACCGCGCCGTCCTGCGGCGCCCGGCGGCGCCCGTCGGACTCGCTGTACTGCGCCGGCAGGTACAGCGTGAACACGCTGCCGTGCCCGGGCTTGCTCTCGGCGTGGATCTCCCCGCCGAGCAGCCGCGCGATGTTCCGGCTGATCGACAGGCCGAGGCCGGTGCCGCCGTAGCGGCGGCTGGTCGTCCCGTCGGCCTGCTGGAACGCCTCGAAGATCACCTGCAGCTTGTCGGCGCTCACCCCGATCCCGGTGTCGATCACGCGGAACGCGATCACGTCCGGGGTGTTCCACAGCGCGGGCAGCGTGAAGTCGATGTCCCCGGCGCGCTCGATCAGCAACCGGACCTCGCCCTCGGCGGTGAACTTCACCGCGTTCGACAGCAGGTTCCGCAGGACCTGCTGCAGCCGCTGCTCGTCGGTGAACAACGTCCCCGGGACGTCCGGGGTCACCTCCACGCCGAACTGCAGGCCCTTGTCCTGCGACAGCGGACGGAACGTGGCGTCCACGTAGTCGACGAGCGCCGGCACCGACAGCCGCTGCGGGTGCAGCTCCATCTTCCCGGCCTCGACCTTCGCCAGGTCCAGGATGTCGTTAATCAGCGTCAGCAGGTCCGTGCCCGAGTCGTAGATCGTCTGCGCGAACTCCACCTGCTTGTCGGTCAGGTTCCCGCCCTGGTTCTCCGACAGCAGCTTGGCCAGCACCAGCAGGCTGTTCAGCGGCGTGCGCAGCTCGTGCGACATGTTCGCCAGAAACTCCGACTTGTACCGCGACGAGATCGCCAGCTGCTCGGCGCGCTCCTCGAGCGTCCGCCGCGCCTGCTCGATCTGGTAGTTCTGGATCTCGATCGCGCGGTTCTGCTGCGCCAGCAGCGCCGCCTTCTCCTCCAGCTCGGTGTTGGAGTGCCGCAGCTCCGCCTGCTGCCGCTGCAGCTCGTCCGACCGCTCCTGCAGCTCCCCGGCCAGCCGCTGCGACTCGGCCAGCAGCGCCTCGGTGCGGGTGTTGGCGCTGATCGTGTTCAGCGTCACCCCGATCGTCTCGATCAGCTGGCTGAAGAACGCCAGGTGGACGTCGGTGAACCGGCCGAACGACGCCAGCTCGATCGCGCCGAGGACCGTTCCCTCGAACACGATCGGCAGCACGATGATGTTGACCGGCGACGCCTCGCCCAGCCCGGAACCGATCTTGACGTAGTCGGCGGGCGCCTCGGAGATCAGCAGCGGCCGCCGCTCCTGCGCGGCCTGCCCGACCAGGCCCTCCCCGAACGCGAACCGGAGGGTGCCCTTCTGCGTGCGCCGCCGCGTCCCGTACCCGGCGATCAGCACCAGCTCGGTCTCCTCGCCGGACGGCTCCGCGAGGTAGAACGCGCCGTACTGCGCACTCGCCGTCGGCGTCAGCTCCCGGATGATCAGGTTCGCGACCTGCTGCAGGTCGCGGTGGCCCTGCATCATCCCGCCGATCCGCGCCAGGTTCGACTTCAGCCAGTCCTGCTGGTCGTTGGCGCGCGTCGTCTCCCGCAGCGTCGCGACCATCAGGTTGACGTTGTCGCTCAGCTCCGCGACCTCGCCGCGCGCCTCCACGGTGATGGTGCGGGTCAGGTCGCCCTCGGCGACCGCGCTCGCGACCTCGCCGATCGCCCGGACCTGCGTCGTCAGGTTGCGGGCCAGCTCGTTGACGCTCTCGGTCAGCCGCTTCCAGGTGCCCGAGACGCCCTCGACCTCGGCCTGCCCGCCGAGACGTCCCTCGCTGCCGACCTCGCGCGCCACCCGGGTGACCTCGGACGCGAACGACGACAGCGTGTCGACCATCGTGTTCAGCGTCGTCTTCAGCTCGAGGATCTCGCCCTGCGCGTTGACGTCGATGCGCCGCGTCAGGTCGCCGTGCGCGACGGCCGTCGCGACCTGCGCGATGTTGCGGACCTGGTAGGTCAGGTTGGACGCCATGCCGTTGACGTTGTCGGTGAGGTCCTTCCACATGCCGCCGGCGCCCGGCACGATCGCCTGGCCGCCCAGCCGCCCCTCGGTGCCGACCTCCCGCGCCACGCGGCTGACCTCGTCGGCGAAGGCCGACAGCGTGTCGACCATCGTGTTCAGCGTGTCCTTCAGCTGCAGGATCTCGCCCTGGGCGTCGACCTCGATGCGGCGCGTCAGGTCGCCCTGCGCCACCGCCGTCGTCACCTTCGCGATCCCGCGGACCTGCATGGTGAGGTTGTTCGCCATGCCGTTGACGTTGTCGGTGAGGTCCTTCCAGACCCCGCTGACGCCCGGGACCCGCGCCTGGCCGCCGAGGCGTCCCTCGGTGCCGACCTCGCGCGCCACGCGGGTCACCTCGTCGGCGAACGCCGAGAGGGTGTCGACCATCGTGTTGACGGTGTCCTTCAGCTCGAGGATCTCGCCCTGCGCGTCGACCGTGATCTTCTTGCCGAGGTCGCCCTGCGCGACCGCCGTGGTGACCTGCGCGATGTTGCGGACCTGGAACGTCAGGTTCGACGCCATGCCGTTGACGTTGTTCGTCAGGTCCTTCCAGACGCCGCTCACGCCCGGCATCCGCGCCTGGCCGCCGAGGCGTCCCTCGGTGCCGACCTCGCGGGCGACGCGGGTGACCTCGGAGGCGAACGCCGACAGCGTGTCCACCATCTGGTTCACCGTCAGCTTCAGCTGCAGGATCTCGCCCTGCGCGTCGACGGTGATCTTCTTGCCGAGGTCGCCCTCGGCGACGGCCGTCGTGACCTGCGCGATGTTGCGGACCTGGTACGTCAGGTTGTTCGCCATCGCGTTGACGTTGTCGGTGAGGTTCTTCCAGACCCCGCTGACGCCCTGCACCCGCGCCTGGCCGCCCAGCTGCCCCTCGGTGCCGACCTCCCGGGCGACCCGGGTCACCTCGTCGGCGAACCGCGACAGCTGGTCCACCATCGTGTTCACGGTGAGCTTGAGCTCCTGCAGCTCGCCCGTCGCCTCCACCGTGACCTTGCGGGTCAGGTCGCCCTTCGCGACGGCCGTGGTGACCTCGGCGATGTCGCGGACCTGCGCCGTGAGCCGCCCCGCCATCGCGTTCACCGCCGCCGTGACGTCCCGCCACCGGCCGGTCATGCCCCGCGACGGCGCCTGGCCGCCGAGGCGTCCCTCGGTGCCGACCTCCCGGGCGAACTGCGTGACCTCCCAGGTGAACTGGTCGAGCAGCTCCACCATGCCGTTCACCGACCGCGCCATGCGCAGCAGCTCGCCGCGCATCGGCCGGCCGGCGACCCGCAGCTCGACGCGCCGGCTCAGGTCCCCCGCGGCGACGGCCTCCACCACCTGGTGCATGCCGACGGACAGGTCCGTCAGCTTGGCGATGATCGCGTTGGCGTCGTCCACCGCCCCGGCCCACGAACCCTTCAGCGTGCCCGTGGCCAGCCGTCCGCCCAGCCGGCCCTCCCGGCCGATCTCCCGGCGGACGCGGGTCAGCCCCGCGGTCAGCTCCTCGCCGTTCTGCCGGATCTCCTCCAGCAGTGCCCCGGCCACCGCCACGGCGCCCTCACCGGGCAGATCCAGCTCGGCCTTGGCCTTCCCGTCGCGTACGGCGACCAGCGCCTTCAGCAGGGGGGCGAGGTCGGCGTCGCTGTAACGCGGCGTTGTGTCGCGCGACCCGCCGGAGCGGGCGCGAGACGCGGTACGCGGCATGCTATTCATCCTCCTGGCCCGCGTTCGTGGGATACCGGATGCCACTGGCTCCTTTTCCGGGCCTTGTCTCCCGGCCGCTTTCGGCGGCCTCCCGGCCGCATCTGTACTCTACGTTGCCGGACGGCCCGGAGGCCCGAATCACACTCTGCCGGTCAACGGACGGTAACGGCCGCGCATCCGTGCACGTAGTCTTCGTGTTACGGTCTGTCGTGTCGTGGCGGGGGCTCGGCGCCCCCAGACTCGGAGGTGCGGTGCGGCCCCGGCGCGCGGCTCTCCTGGCCGGGCGGCCTACCAGTCTGTCACGATAGCCAGACCGGGGCAGTGGACGCATCGAACGAGGGACGACAGTTGGATCGGCAGACGGCGTCGGCCACCTTCCCGTCCGCCGCGGCGGCGGTCGCGGACGCACGCCGCTTCGTCCGGAAGGTGCTCGCCGACTGGGGCATGGACGAGATCTCCGACGACGCGATCCTGGCGACCAGCGAGCTCGCCACCAACGCGATCGCCTACGCGGGGACGTCCTTCGAGGTCACCTGCCGGCTCGAGGGCGCCGACGTCGAGATCGAGGTCCGCGACCGGCACCCCACCCGCGGCATCGAGATGCCCGGCGTCACCGCGTCCAGCGGGCGCGGCCTCCCGTCCATCGCCACGCTCGCCGACTCGTGGGGCGTCTCCTACGACCGCCGCACCAAGGGCGTGTGGTTCCGGCTGCCGCGTCCCGGCGCCGAGGCGCGGCCCGAGGACGGCCGCGAGCCCGCGCACGAGGACGCCCGGGGCCCCGAGACCGCCGACGCCGACGCCGAGGGCGCGGCTGGCACCGGCGCCGAGCCGGCCGACGCGGCCGCCGCCCGTCCCGCCGACGCCCCCGTCGACCTGACGACCGCCGACCGGGGCACGACCGACCTGGGCACCGCCGACCGGGCAGCGGCGTCGCCGAACGGCGCCGCCGCCCTGCGCGAGCGCCGCCTGCGCGAACGCGCCGCGCACCCCCGCCAGGCCGATGCGGCGGCCGACGCCGCGGTGGCCGCGGACGCGCGCGTCGCCGGCGAGGGCGTCGGCGAGGTCCCCGCCGACGGCGCCCGGCTGCTCCGCTCCCCGGCCGCCGTCGAGTCCATGCAGGACGGCGTCGCCGCCGTCCGCGAGATGCTCGGCGCCGAGGGCGCGGCCATCCTGCTCACCGAGCGCGACGGCCGGCTCATCATGGGCGCGTCCAGCGGCACCGCCGCCGAGATGCCCCTCGGCGAACTGTCGGTCGCCGGGCTCGCCCCCGCCGTCCGCGCCGGATCCCACTGGGTCGCCGCGGACGCCGCCGACCCGATCGCCGTCGCCCTGCGGGCCCAGGCGGTCACGGCAGCGCCGCTGGAGTCCCAGGGCCGCCTCACCGGCCTTCTCGTCGCCGTCTCCACCGCCGCGGACCGCTTCACCGAGAACGACGGGGCCCGGACCGGACGGCTCGCCGAGGAGCTGTCGCTGTCCCTGGAGAAGGCCCGGGTCGGCGAGCTGGAACGGTCCTGGCGCGGCTGGCTCAGCTTCGTCGCCGAGGCCAGCGACCTGCTCGCCGGCACCCTCGACCAGGAACGCACGATGGCGCTCGTCGCGCAGCTCGTCGTGCCGCGGCTCGCCACCTGGTGCGCCGTCTACACCGTCGCCGAGGCCGAACCGGCCCGGCTCGCCTACGTCTGGCACGCCGACGAGAACCGCGCCGACGGCCTGCGCGCCCTGCTCGACGAGGCCGGGCCCGCCCCCGCCATGGACGTCCCCGGGCCCTGGCACGGCTTCGCCGACGCGCCCGCGGACGTCCGCGCCGCCGCCGGCGACACCGCCGCCGACCAGGTCTACGCGTTCCCGCTGATCGCGCGCGGGCGGCGCATCGGCACCATCCTCATCGGCCGCCCCGCCGGCGACCGCTTCGCCCGCAGCGCCATCGAACTGGCCGAGGAGCTCAGCCGCCGCGCCGCGCTCGCCGTCGACAACGCGCGCCTGTTCTCCGCCCAGACCGCCATGAGCAGCGCCCTGCAGCGCAGCCTGCTGCCGCCCGCGATCCCCGAGATCCCCGGCCTCGAGGTCGCCGTGGTGTACGAGCCCGCGGGGGAGGGCAGCGAGGTCGGCGGCGACTTCTACGACGTCTTCGAGAGCGGCCCCGGCGGCGCCGCGCCCGCGCTCGAGGACGTCGCGCCCGGCCGCTGGCGGTTCGCGATCGGCGACGTGTGCGGCACCGGCCCGGAGGCCGCCGCCGTCACCGGGCTGGCCCGGCACGCGCTGCGGATCCTCGCCGCCGAGGACATGTCCGTCCCCGGCGTGCTCGGCCGGCTCAACCGGCTCATCCTCGGCGAGGGCGAGCGCGGGCGGCTGCTCACCCTGCTGCACGGCGAGATCACCGCCCGCCGCGCCCGCGACGGCGTGACCATCCGGCTGACCAGCGCGGGGCACCCGCCGCCGCTGATCCTCGACCCGGACGGCGCCGTGCGCGAGGCCGCCTCGTCCCAGCCGCTGCTGGGGGTGTTCGACGACGTCGACTTCCATACCGATACGGTCGAACTCCGCCGGGGGGAGGTGCTGCTGTGCGTGACCGACGGCGTCACCGAGCGACGTTCCGGCGGCCGGCTGCTCGGGGACGGCAACGGGCTCGAGCGGCTGCTGGCCGGCTGCACCGGGCTCAGCGCGGGGGCCGTCGCCGCCCGCATCCAGCGAGCGGTGCGCGACTTCGGCCCCGAGCCGTCGAACGACGACGTTGCCCTGATAGTTCTGCGGGCGTCATGATGGAGACCAACGATCGGTAAGGTGGGGTGGCGTGGGGCTTGCCTTGCACACGACACGACAGGACGGCCGCGCGACGATCACCGCGCGCGGTTCCATCGACCTGAACTCCTCCGATGAGCTGCGCTCACGGCTGACCGAGCTCGTCGACGCGGGCGAGCGGGCCGTCGTGGTCGATCTCGCCGCGGTCGACTTCTGCGACTCATCGGGCTTGAACGTCCTCGTCCGCGCGTACAAGCACGCGCGGGCGCAGAACGCCACGCTCACCGTCACCGGCGCTTACGGACGGGTAGAGAACGTCCTGCGCACGACCGGCCTGGACCGCTTCCTCATGGAGGACGCGGCGGAGGAGACGGCGTCCGACGGCGGACGGTGACCGGTGCGCCGCGACGGCGCACCGGCGACCGGCACACCGAGGACCGGCACACGGGAGTTCGGGACATGACGGAGCGGGACCCGATGCAGAACGGCGAGCGGGCGGAGTGACCGACCCGATGACCGAGACCACGCTGCGCGCGGCGCCGCAGACCGAGGCGGTCGAGTACGCGCGCCGCCTCGCCGCGCGCACCATGCGCACCTGGGCCCTCATGGAACGCGAGGAGCTCGTCACCGCCATCGTGGCCGAACTGGTCGCCAACGCCGTCCGGCACGCCGGGACGGCGCTGGAGCTGCGGCTGCTGCGCGGCGCCGGCCGCGTCCGCGTCGAGGTCCGCGACCGCGCCGCCCAGCTGCCCCGCCTCACCGTCCCCGGCCCCCTGGACGAGTCGCACCGCGGCCTGTTCATCGTCGACCGCTTCGCCACGTCCTGGGGAGCCGACCCGGTCACCGGCGGCAAGGTCGTCTGGGCCGAGGTCAGCATCTGACGGACGCCCGCGACGCCGGACGCCCGAAACGACGGCGCCCGGCGATCCCGCGGAGGGACGGCCGGGCGCGCGCGCCGCACGAGGCTCAGACGGACTTGCGGTACAGCTCCGCGACCATGAACGCCAGGTCGAGCGACTGCCCGCGGTTCAGCCGCGGGTCGCAGGCCGTCTCGTAACGCTGGTGCAGATCGTCCTCCACCAGCCCGTGCCCGCCGCCGACGCACTCGGTCACGTCGTCGCCGGTGAACTCGATGTGGATGCCGCCCGGGTGCGTGCCGAGCGCCCGGTGCACCTCGAAGAAGCCCGCGACCTCGTCCAGGACGTCGTCCAGCCGGCGCGTCTTGTGCCCGCTCGGCGCCTCGAACGTGTTCCCGTGCATCGGGTCGCACACCCACGCCACCGGGGCGCCGCTCTGGTGCACCTTCTCGATCAGCGGCGGCAGCGCGTCCCGGATCTTGCCCGCGCCCATGCGGGTGACGAACGTGAGCCGCCCCGGCTCCCCGTCCGGGTTCAGCCGGTCGATCAGCGCGAGCGCGTCGTCGGCCGTCGTCGTCGGCCCCAGCTTGACACCGATCGGGTTGCTGATGTGCCGGAGGAACTCCACGTGCGCGCCGTCCAGCTGCCGGGTGCGCTCCCCGATCCACAGGAAGTGCGCCGACACGTCGTACGGGCGGCCGCTCAGGCTGTCGATCCGGGTCAGCGCCCGCTCGTACTCCAGCAGCAGCGCCTCGTGGCTGGAGTAAAACTCCACGCCGTGGAACTCGTCCGGGTTCGCCCCGCACGCCTTCATGAACGTCAGCGCCCGGTCGATCTCGCCCGCGAGCTGCTCGTAGCTGCGCCCGGCCGGGCTCTGCTGGACGAAGTCGCGGTTCCAGGTGTGCACCTGCCGCAGGTCGGCGTACCCGCCCTTGGTGAACGCGCGGCACAGGTTCAGCGTCACCGCGGAGCAGTGGTACGCCTTCAGCAGCCGCTGCGGGTCGTTGCGGCGCGACTCGGCGTCGAACGCGAACCCGTTGACGGCGTCGCCCCGGTACGCGGGCAGCTCCACGCCGTCCCGCACCTCCACCGGCTTGGACCGGGGCTTGGCGAACTGCCCCGCCATCCGCCCGATCTTCACGACCGGGACGCTGGCGGCGTAGGTGAGCACGACCGCCATCTGCAGCAGGGTCTTCAGCTTGTTCTTCACGGCGTCGGCGTTCGATCCCTCGAACGTCTCGGCGCAGTCGCCGCCCTGCAGGACGAACGCCTCGCCGCGCGCCACGTCCGCGAGCCGGTCCTTGAGCTGGTCGCACTCGCCGGCGAAGACGAGCGGCGGCTGTGCGGCGAGCTCGGCCGCGACCGCCCGGAGCTCGTCCGGATCGTCCCATTCGGGCTGCTGGAGGGCGGGGAGGGAGCGCCAGGCGTCCAGATCCCCAGAGGGCGTGGAAGTACTCACGTGAAAAGGCTATGGCACGGTCCGGCACGGCGGGGCCATCCGCCCCCGGACGGACGGCGCCGTGCGGCCCGGAAAGCGAACCGGGCGGCCCCTTCGGGACCGCCCGGTGACGTGTTCGGACCGTGGTGCGGGCCGCGGCCGCCGCTCACGCGG
This sequence comes from Spirillospora sp. NPDC052242, assembly GCF_040679555.1. Lineage (NCBI taxonomy): Bacteria > Bacillati > Actinomycetota > Actinomycetes > Streptosporangiales > Thermomonosporaceae > Spirillospora > Spirillospora sp. NPDC052242. The sequence goes on along the minus strand of NZ_JBFAUZ010000072.1, from coordinate 3,876 downwards.
CGCGGCTGCCGGCGCCGGCCCGGACGGGACCGTTCGCCGCGGCCGGCGCGCCCGCCAGCGCCCGCCGGCCGCTCAGGTCCGTCTCGTTCGCCAGCTGCCGCAGGCGCCGCAGCGACCGGTCGGTGATCTGCCGCACCCGGTTGTGGCTCAGGCCGTACCGGGCGCCGATCTGCGCGTACGACAGGGGCTGCCCGCTGTCCATCCCGAACCGGGCCCGCAGGATCGCGGCCTCCCGCTCCGGGAGCCGGTCCAGCAGCCGCGCGAGGCCCTCGACGTCGTCCAGTGCGAGGATCTCCGCCTCCGGCGTGACGGCGTCGGGATCCTCCAGCAGGTCGCCCATCGGCGTCTCGCCGGCGTCGTCGACGGTCGCGTCGAGGCTCGCCGGGTCGCGCCGCCAGCGCAGCAGCTCGTCCACATGCTCGGCGTCGGCGCCCACCGCCCCGGCCAGCTCCTCGCGGGTCGGTTCGCGGCCCAGCTCGCGGCCGAGCTGCCGCTCGGCGCGCCGCAGCCGGGAAAGCTCCTCCTCCACATGGACCGGCAGCCGGATCGTGCGGGCCGTGTGACTCAGCCCACGCCCGATCGCCTGCCTGATCCACCACGTCGCGTACGTGGAGAACTTGAAGCCGCGGCGGTAGTCGAACTTCTCCACCGCCCGCATCAGCCCCAGGTTCCCCTCCTGGATGAGGTCGATGAGGGGCAACGAGTCGGTCGGGTACTTGCGGGCGATCGAGACCACGAGCCGCAGGTTCGCCTCGACGAAGCGCTGCTTCGCGCGCAGCCCCGCCGCGGTCAACTCCTCCAGCTCCTCGCGGGACACGCCCTCGGGCACGTTCCCCTCCTCGAGGAGCTGTTCGGCGTACAGGCCCCCTTCGATCGCCTTCGCCAGATCGACCTCTTCCTCCGCGTCCAGCAGGGGGGTTCGGCCGATCCGGTCGAGGTACGCCCCGACAAGGTCCTTGTCGGTGACGTCGACCCTGTCGCCCTTGGTACGGGTTGCAGCCATCCTGACCCTTCTCCGGTGCGATCTCCCTATGGGGACAACGCTAATTACCGCTCTGTGATTCCCAGCGGGGAATACTCCGAGGCTGTAAGCCGCTCTACGGACCTGATACCCCGACTGAGGAGAATCCGACATGGCGACCGTGAACCTCACCGTGGACAACTTCGACGAGGTCGCCCAGGGCGACGGGATCGTGCTGGTCGACTTCTGGGCGTCCTGGTGCGGCCCCTGCCGCCGGTTCGCGCCCGTGTACGAGAAGTCGTCGGGCAAGCACGACGACATCGTGTTCGGCAAGGTCGACACCGAGGCCGAGCCCGAACTGTCGGAGCGCTTCCGCATCGCCTCGATCCCCACGCTGATGGCCATCCGCGACGGCGTGATCGTCTTCGCGGAGCCCGGGGCGCTGCCCGAGCCGATCCTCGAGAACGTCATCGAGCAGGTCCGCGGGCTGGACATGGACGACGTCCGCGCCCGGATGAAGTCCTGACGCGGGCGGAGCCGCCCATGTGCGGGCGGAACGGCCGGCCGCGCCCGGCTGTTCCCCGCGACCCGCCACCGGTGGGACACGCCGGGTGACGAGCGCGACGCCCGGCGGGTGACGGGACGGGGACGCTCGATCGAATCCGCGGCGGCACGATGGCAAAGAAGGCCGCCGCGCCGCCCGTTCCGCCCGGTGAATGGACGATGATGGACGGATGCTCGTCGATGTCGTGCCATACCTGGTGTGCCCCGTGTGCGGAGCGGACCTCGCGATGGCGGAAGGCCGGCTGCACTGCCCGTCCGGACACGCCTTCGACATCGCACGGCAGGGCTACGCGAACCTGCTCCCGGGCAACGCCCGTCCCGGCACCGCCGACACCCCGGAGATGGTCCGCGCGCGCGCCGAGTTCCTGGGCGCCGGCCACTTCGCCCCGATCGTCGACCGGCTCGCCCGGACGGTCGCCGCGACGCTGGACGGCCGGGGCTGCGTCCTGGACGCGGGCGCCGGCACCGGGTACTACCTGGCCCGCATCCTCGACCGGACGCCCGGCGCCGTCGGCCTCGCGATCGACATCTCCAAGCACGCCGCGCGCCGCGCCGCCAAGTCGCATCCGCGCGCCGGCGCCGTCGTCGCCGACCTGTGGCGCCCGCTGCCGATGCGGGACGGCGCCGCCGACGTCGTCGTGAACGTGTTCGCCCCCCGCAACGCCGCCGAGTTCCACCGCGTCCTGCGTCCCGACGGGCCGCTGTTCGCGGTGACCCCCTCCCCGGGACACCTGGGGCCGCTCGTCGAGTCGCTCGGACTGATCTCGATCGACGAACGCAAGATCGAACGCACCGACGCCGCGCTGGCCGGGTACTTCAAGCCGGACGGCCGCGAGCGCCTGGACGCGGAGGCCGTCCTCACCCACGAGGAGATCACCACGCTCGTGGGCATGGGACCGAGCGCGCATCACGTGCCGGAGGAGGCGCTCCGGGAGCGCCTCGAACCGCTACCGGATCCGCTGCCCGTGCCCCTCTCCTTCGTCCTGTCCGCCTACCGCCGGCTCGAATAGCCGCGCGGGAGCGGCCCCCGCGAACGTGACCGACACCTGCGGAACCTCGCCCGGCTCCATCGGATCCCCGACGTGGGGGAGACCGTGCCGCCCGTACGCGAAGGACGTGGAGACGGACCGGACCGTCGCGGCGAGGATCACCCGCTGGAGCGCCTGGCCCGCCCGCAGCCACTCCACGGGGGAGTCGCCCCGCGTCGTCAGCAGCGCCCGCCGGACCCCGTCGCCCGGCCCGGCCGGCAGCACATGGAGCCCGGCGCCCTCCAGCCGCGCCGCCTCACCGAGTTCGTTGACGACCGCCGGCGACGGCCGCCGCCCCGCGACCGGAGGGGTGAACGGGCGCAGCGTCGCCGCGTAGAGCAGCCGCTCGTCCCGGGTCACGCGATGCCGCCCCACGAGCCGGACGGTCGCCAGGAGCGTCGGGCGCTCGACGTCCGGCAGGAGCCGCACGACCGGCGCGTGCCCGAGCTGCGCCGCGGCGAGCCGCAGGTTCACCAGGGCCGCGCCGCTGCCGAGATGGAGCGCGCGCCCGCCCGGATCGTCCGTCGGGCGGAACCTGCCGCGATCGGCGTGGACCTCGATCAGGCCCGCCACGACCTTCAGCCGCCATGCGTGCACGTCATGGATCGTCGGCCCCATGGTCGCCGCGACCACCAGTCGTTCCGCCGAAGCGCGGATTCCGACGGACACACTCACGAGGCGTTCCTCCTCACTCCGGCCGGTTCCTTGCCGGGCCGGACCGCGGGCCCGCACCGCCGACCGTCCGGTCCGCGGGGAACGGGACGCTCGGGAACACGGGCCTGCGACGGTACCGCAAGCGTGACCTCGCGCACATAGGTTGTGAACTGGGGTTATGATGGGAAGAAACGGACCGGCGAGAGCATTGTCGAGAAGAGTGGCGCGAGGGCCCGATTTGACGGTCCGACAAGGGCGCTCTAATGTTCTTCCTGCCCGAGGGGATGCAGAACGCCGCAAGGCGGTCGGCCCCAGGGGACGTCGGGTCACGGAAAAACGGTTCGAGCCACACTCGGGCTGTTGTACGATGGAACGACACGCCCGGAACGGGATGCAGGACGCCGACACGGCGGCCGGCCCGCAGGGCACTCCCACGAGACGATCGAACGGACTCCGTGTCCGCAACATCGCCGCGCGGGACGGACAAGCCTCCGTCGAACGAATCGATTTCGATCGGTCCGCTTGACACCGGAAGCGAGTCTGGTAAGTTAGAAGGGTTGCCCCGGAGCAAGGTCCGCGAGAGCGGGACCGAGCGCGGTGGGTGTCCGTTTCTTGAGAACTCAACAGCGTGTTAAAAGCCAGTGCCTTTAACGATTCGGCCGGCAGGCC
>NZ_JBFAUZ010000071.1:0-41202 GCF_040679555.1 Spirillospora sp. NPDC052242 | reverse complement strand
CCTTCTTCGTCAAGCTGCCCGGCAAGCGCAAGCTCGCCACCATGACCTGGCTCATCGTCGGCCCGCCGCGGCGAGTCCGGCACGCGGCCCGGGCGGCGGGCGCGCGACGGCCCCGTCCCTGCGGGGTGGGACGGGGCCGCGTGCCGCGCGAACCGGGCGACGGTCGCCGCGCGGGGTCCTCTTAGTGCTGCGACGCCTGCTCGGCGCCCGCGCCGGTCATGGAGCGGACCTCGATCTCGGCGTACTTCTCGGCGTTGTGCTCCTTGCTGAGGATCGTGCCGAGCCAGCCGCAGAAGAAGCCGATCGGGATGGAGACCAGGCCCGGGTTCTCCAGCGGGAACCAGTCGAAGTCGGCGCCGGTGAACAGGGCCTTCTCCGAACCCGACACGACCGGTGAGAAGAACACCAGGAACAGCGCCGCGCCGAGCCCGCCGTAGATCGCGGAGACGGCGCCGGCCGTGTTGAACCGCCTCCAGAACAGGCTGTACAGGATCGCGGGGAGGTTGCCGGACGCGGCGACCGCGAAGGCGAGGGCGACGAGGAACGCGACGTTGAGGCGCTGGGCGAAGATCCCGAGGACGATCGCGACGGCGCCGATGACGAACGCGGAGATGCGGGCGACGCGGACCTCGTCCCGCTCGGTGGCCTTGCCCCGCTTGAACACGTGGGCGTACAGGTCGTGGGCGTAGGACGAGGACGACGCCAGCGTGAGGCCCGCGACGACGGCGAGGATCGTCGCGAACGCGACGGCCGCGATCACCGCGAGCAGGACGGTGCCGCCGACGTCCCCGAAGACGAGTTCGCCGACGCGCTGGGCGAGCTGTGGTGCGGCGGTGTTGCCGGCCGCGTTGGCGGAGCGGATCTCCTCCGTTCCGACGAGTGCGGCGGCGCCGAAGCCGAGGACGAGGGTGATCAGGTAGAAGGCGCCGATGATGCCGATGCCCCACAGGACGGACTTGCGGGCGTCGCGGGACGTCGGCACGGTGTAGAAGCGGATCAGGATGTGCGGCAGCCCGGCGGTGCCGAGGACGAGCGCGAGGCCGAGGCTGACGAGGTCGAGCTTGCCGGAGAGGCCCTGCTCCTCGGTGCCGTAGCGGAGGCCGGGCTCCAGGAACGCCTCGCCCTTGCCGCTCTGGTCGGCGGCGTCCTGCATGAGGCTGAACACGTTGAACCCGAACTCGCCGAGGACGAGCAGCGTCACGAGGGTGGCGCCGGTCATCAGCAGGACGGCCTTGACGATCTGCACCCAGGTGGTGCCCTTCATCCCGCCGAACACGACGTAGACGATCATCAGGATGCCGACCAGCGCGATCGTCGCGCCCTTGGCGAAGTCGCTGGTGAAGCCGAACAGCAGCGCGACGAGCGCGCCCGCGCCGACCATCTGCGCGAGCAGGTAGAAGATCGACACGACGATGGTGGAGACGCCGGCGGCGGTGCGGACGGGCCGGGGGCTCATCCGGAACGCGAGGACGTCGGCCATCGTGAAGCGGCCCGAGTTGCGCAGCAGCTCGGCGACGAGCAGCAGCGCGACGAGCCAGGCGACGAGGAAACCGATCGAGTAGAGGAAGCCGTCGTAGCCGTAGAGGGCGATGAGGCCGGCGATGCCGAGGAAGGACGCGGCGGACATGTAGTCGCCGCCGATGGCGAGGCCGTTCTGAACGCCGGAGAAGGAGCGGCCGCCCGCGTAGTAGTCGGTGGCGTCCTTGGTGTTCCGGCTGGCCCAGACGGTGATCGCGAGGGTGGCGGCGACGAACGCCAGGAACAGCAGGATCGACAGGGTCTCGTGGCTCATCGGGCGTCCTCCGCCTTCCCGAGGTCGTCGCGGTGCGCGGCGGCGGCCTCGGCCTCGACGCCGCCGCGCACCTTGTCGGCGAGGGGGTCGAGCTTGCGTTCGGCGTGCCGCGCGTAGAGCCACGCGATCGCGAACGTCGAGACGAACTGCAGCAACCCGAAGATCAGGGCGATGTTGGCGGAGCTGAACAGCTTGACGCCCATGAAGTCGCGCGCCCAGCCGGACAGCACGACGTACAGCAGGTACCAGACGAGGAACGCGGCGGTCATGGGGAACGCGAAGCGGCGGAATCTGCGCTTCAGTTCCTGGAAATCGTCGCTGGCCTGGAACCGTTCATAGACGGTGCCGGTGGCGCGTTTTTCGTCGGACACGACCACCCCTCCTGTGTTGTGACGCCGGTCACGCGCAGCGTAGGGAGCGTCCCGGGCGGGTGCGAGGGGGTGCGGGGCGGGGTGCGGCGGGCTGCCGCCCGTCCGCGACGATCTACACGTGCCGTCGGTGAGCGGACGGTTTCGCGCGATGAACGGTCGTCCCGGACGGCGATCGGATGGCCGTAGACGGCCAGCGCCGACCTGCGCGGCGACATCGACTCGGACGGCACGGGTTCGCTCGAGTCCGCCGACGTCACCGGCTGCACCAGCAGCTTCGGCGGCGTGGCGACCGACCCGCGCGCCCTCCGGCTCGGCTGAGACCGGACGGGCGCGGCGCGCCTCGCCTCGCGTGTGACCGCGGCCGGGCTCGTCCGGCCGCGGTCACACGCGTTTCGGCCGCCACGTGCCGCGGTCGACGTTCAGCGACTCGGGCGTGTGCAGCCGCACCATCATCCGCGCGGTCCCGGGCGGCACCCGCCGCGGCGTGCACCACGACACGACGATCATGACGGCGAAGGCGATCGGGACGGTCCACGCGGCGGGCTCGGCGAGCAGCGCGCCCGCGAGGCCCGCCGGCGGGGCGGTGATGGTCCAGGCGACGGCGGCGCCGGCGAGCGTCCCGCCGGTGACGAGGCCCGCGAGGGCGCCGGGGACGGTGAGCCGCCGCCACCAGACGCCGAGGACGAGCAGCGGGCAGAACGTCGACGCGGCGACGGCGAACGCGAGCCCGACGACGTCGGCGACCGACAGCGACCGCGCCGCGAAGGCGAGCGCGAGCGGGACGACCAGCGCGAGCAGCGTCCCGGCGCGGAACGAGCGGACGCCGCCCCGCAGGATGTCCTGCGCGAGGACCCCGGCGACCGACACGGTGATGCCCGACGACGTCGACAGGAACGCGGCGACGGCGCCGCCGGTGACCAGGGCGCCGAGGAGGTCGCCGCCGAGCCCGCCGACGAGCCGTCCGGGGAGGGTGAGGACGACCGCGTCGGTGCGGCCGGTCATGAGCAGTTCGGGCGTGTAGAGGCGGCCGAGCGCCCCGTACAGGGCGGGGAACAGGTAGAACGCGCCGAGGAGCGACAGGACCATCACGGTCGTGCGGCGCGCGGCGCGCCCGTCCGGGTTCGTGTAGAAGCGGACGAGGACGTGCGGGAGCCCCATCGTCCCCAGGAACGTCGCCAAGATGAGCGAGTACGTGGCGTAAAGGGAATGGTCGCCGCCCAGGGGGATCGACCATTCGCGGTCGGTCTTCACCGGGTCGCCCTGGACGTGCGGGACGCTCGCGCCGCCGGGGAACGTCACGCTCGTCCCCTGGTCGATGTGGTGCGGGCCCGGCGCGAGGTCGAGGGGCGCGCCGTCGACCGTCCGGCCGTCGACGCGCCCGTCCGCGGTCACCCGGACGGGCTCGGTGACGTTCACGGTGACCGCCAGGCCGACGGACACGGTGGTGCGCTCGGGGAACCGCGGCGGGAGGTTCGAGGACAGGCCGGGCGCGCCGTCGTACCGCCACGCCAGCAGCAGGAAGACGATCGGCACGGCGAGCGCGGTCAGCTTCAGCCAGTACTGGAACGCCTGGACGAGCGTGATGCTGCGCATGCCGCCGACCAGCACGTTCACCGCGACGACGACGGCGATGAGGACGCCGCCCGTCCACACCGGCGCGCCCGCGACCGTGCGCAGCACGAGCCCGGCGCTCTGGAACTGCGGCAGCAGGTACAGCCAGCTGATCAGCACGACGAGGACGGACGCGGCGCGGCGCACCGCCATCGACTCCAGGCGCGCCTCGGCGAAGTCGGGCAGCGTGTAGGCGCCGGAGCGGCGCAGCGGCGCCGACACCAGGACGAGCAGGACGAGGTAGCCGCCCGTCCAGCCGACGGGGAGCCACAGCATGTCGGCGCCGTGCGCGAGGATCAGCCCGGCGATGCCGAGGAACGACGCGGCCGACAGGTACTCGCCGCCGATCGCGGACGCGTTCCGCAGCGGCGTCACCGTCCGGGAGGCGACGTAGAAGTCGGACGTGGTGCGGGAGATCCGCACCCCGAGCGTGCCGATCAGGACGGTGGCGAGCACGACCACGACGACCCCGGCGAGCCCGTACGCGGTGCTCATGCCGGGGGATCGGCCGGACCGGACGGGCGCGGCCGGGGCGCACCGGACGCATCGGGCGCGCGGGGCGCGCCGGGCGGGCCGGGCACGTGGGTCGCGAGCGCGCCGGTCGGGTCGGTGGCGAGCGGGTCGCGGGCGGCGGGGTCGCGGTCGACGAGTTCGGCGAAGTCGTCCTCGTTGCGTTCGGCGAGCCGGACGTACAGCCGGCCGAGGACGACGAAGCACGGGTAGATCGCCCCGGCGAGCACGACCCACGGCAGCGGGAGCCCGAGGACCTGCTGCTCGCGCGCCTGCGGGACCAGCGCGAACAGCCCGGGCAGGCCGAACACGACGATCCCGAGGACGGCGCACAGCCGGGCCGCGAGCCGGAACTGGGCGCGCACGAGCGAGCGCATGTACGCCTCGCCGAGCCCGGTCTGCTCGTCGATCTCGCGCGTCACGGGGTACCGGGGACGGCGCGCGGCGCGGGCCCGCGACCCGGTCACGAGCACCCGCCCGGGCGCCGTGGCCGCCCCGCCCGGCAGGCGGGCCGACGCGCCGTCCGGCGCGCCGCCCGCGGCGCCGTCCGGCGGGGGGCCGCCGGGGGTCACGGCGCCCGCCTCGCCCGCCGGACGAGCAGGTCGCGCAGCTCGCGGACGTGCCGGCGGCTCACCGGCAGTTCGGCGTCGCCGACCATGACCGTGCAGCGCCCGGAGTCGAGCCGCAGCTCCTTGATCGCCGACAGCGACACGAGGTGGCTGCGGTGCACGCGGACGAACCCGGCGCCGCGCCAGCGCTCCTTCAGCGCGGCGAGCGGGATCCGGACGAGGTGGCTGCCGCCCTGCGTGTGCAGGCGCGCGTAGTCGCCCTGGGCCTCGACGTACAGGACCTCGCCCGGGGTGACGAACCGGGTCACGCCGCCCAGTTCGACCGGCATCGGCTCGGGCTCGCCGGGGCCCGACTCGACGTCCTCGCCGCCGTCGGCGCCCTCGCTGCCCTCGATGACCCGCCGGATCGCCTCGCGCAGCCGCTCCGGCCGGACCGGCTTCAGGATGTAGTCGGTCGCCTTGATCTCGAACGCGTCCACGGCGTGGTCGTCGTAGGCGGTGACGTAGACGATGTGCGGCGCCCGCGCGAACTGCGCGAGGACGCGGCCGAGCACGGTGCCGTCCAGTCCGGGCATGCGGATGTCGAGGAACACGGCCGCGATGGGCCGGTTCTCGGCGAGCGACCGGTCGAGCCGCCGCAGCGCGGCGGCGCCGTCCCGCGCGGTGTGGATCTCACCGATCCGCGGGTCGGAGCTGAGCAGGTGCACGAGGTCGTCCAGTGCCGGACCCTCGTCGTCCACCGCCAGGACACGCAGGCCCACAACACCGTCCCTTCCTGTGCCGTGCGCCACATTCCAGTCAAAGGACGTCCGCAAGTCAAGCGCGCGGCGACGCCCGGCGTCCGGCGCGCCGTCCCCCACGACACGACATGTCAGGACGTGGACGCCGTCACGCCCGGCTTGTACTTGGGCACCCGGACGGTCACCTTCGTCCCGGCGCCCGGGCCGGTCTCGACGGCGAGGCCGTACTCGTCCCCGTACACCTGGCGGAGCCGGTCGTCGACGTTGGCGAGCCCGATCCCGGCGGCCTCGTCGGCGACGGGGCGGTCGCCGCCGGACAGCAGCCGCCGCACGTCCTCGGGGTCCATGCCGATGCCGTCGTCCTCGACGCTGATGACGCAGTCGGCGCCCGCGTCCTCGGCGACGATCGTGATGAGGCCGGGCTCCGAGCGGTCCTGGAGGCCGTGCCGGACGGCGTTCTCGACGAGCGGTTGCAGGCACAGGAACGGGACGGCGACGGGCAGCACCTCCGGCGCGATCCGCAGCCGCACGCGCAGGTGCTCCCCGAACCGGGCGCGCTGCAGCAGGAGGTACTGGTCGATGGAGTGGAGTTCCTCGGCGAGGGTCGTGAAGTCGCCGTGCCGCCGGAACGAGTACCGGGTGAAGTCGGCGAACTCCAGGAGCAGTTCCCGCGCGCGCTCCGGGTCGCTGCGGACGAACGACGCGATCGTCGTCAGCGAGTTGTAGATGAAGTGCGGGGAGATCTGGGCCCGCAGCGCCCGCATCTCCGCCTCCATCAGCCGGGTGCGCGAGCGGTCGAGTTCGGCGAGTTCGAGTTGGGCGTCCACCCACTGCGCGACCTCCTCGGCGGCCCGGATGAGCCCCGCCGGGACGTCCTCCCCGTACGCGGCGAGCGTCCCGATCACCCGGTCGTCGGTGGCGAGCGGCACGACGACGACGCGGCGGATCAGGCAGTCGAGCCGCTCGCAGGCGACGTCGTGCACCTGCGTGCGCCCGTTCCCGAGCGTCACCTCGGCGTGCCCGACGACCTCGCCCGCGTGGTGCTCGGGCTCGCCGTCCCACGCGAGCAGCCGCTCCCCGTCGGTGATCGCGAGCCCGGGGCAGCCGAGCAGCGCCCGCAGGTGCCGCGCGGCCTTCTGCGCGCCCTGCTCGGTGAGGCCCGCGCGGAACGCGGGCGCGGCCCGCGACGCGGTGTGCAGCGTCTCGAACGTCGCGCGCCGGGCGGGCCCGCCGAGGTCGCCGCCCGTCCCGCGGCGGCGCCGCCACAGCAGCGCCGGAACCCACGTCAGCAGCAAGGTCGCGACCACCGCGATGACCACGCTCATGGCGCCAACCTACGCCGCGGGCCCGCCGCGCGGGGCGCCGTCGCCGCGGAGACCGGCCGTCCGCTCCCGGGCGGTTAGCCGACGTCCGCCGCCGTGTCGGGCACCGCGGGCTCCGGTTCGGGCTCGCGCGCCGGTTCGCGCGCGGGCAGGACGCCTTCGTAGACGTCCATGACGCGGTGGACGAGCCGGTCCCAGGTGAGGTCGTCGACGCGGCGCCGCGCCGCCACGGTGACGGCCCGCGCCAGCGCCCGCGACTCGAGCAGCTCGCGCAGCGCGGCGGCCAGCTCGTGCGGGTTCTCCGGGGAGACCAGCAGGCCGCCGCGGCGGTGCTCGATGAGCTCGGGCACGCCGCCCGTCCGGGTCGCGACGACCGGGACGCGCGCGTGCATCGCCTCCGGCAGCACCGACCCGGCCTCCTCGTGGCGGGACGGCAGCGCCAGCACGTTCAGCTCGCGCAGCACGCGCGGGACGTAGTCGTGCGGGACGAACCCGAGGAAGTGGGTGCGGCCGTCGATGCGCAGCCGGGACGCGAGGCGCTGCAGCCGGGACCGCTCCGGGCCGTCGCCGACGATGACGAGGTGCGCGTCCGTCGCGTCCCGCAGCAGCGCGAACGCCCGCAGCAGGACGTCCACGCCCTTGCGGCGGGTCAGCCGCCCGACGTACCCGATGCGCGGCGCGGGGATCCGCTCCGGCATGACCGGTTCGCCCAGTTCGGGGGTGATCGGTTCGGTGAGGAACTCGGCGCCGATGCCGGACGGCACGACGTGCAGCCGCTCGTCCGGGACGCCGTCGCCCGCGAGCGCGTCCCGCGTGCTCTCGGTCAGCGCGATCACCGCGTCCGCGCGGCCGAGCCCGTGCCGTTCCAGCCGGGTCCCGAGCGCGCGGAGCGGCCCGCCGCGCGGCCGGCCGTGGACGGTCACGACCAGCGGCGCCCGCGCGTGCGCGGCGACGTGCCGGGCGACCGTCAGGACCGCCGGGTCCTCGCCGAGGTGCGCGTGCACGAGGTCGGCGCCGTCCGCAAGGCCCGGCGCGCGCAGCCACGCCGCCGCGGCGTACCCCTGCCGCAGCGCCGCGACGGGGAGCCCGAGCCGGACGACGCGTCCGTGCCGGCCCAGCCGGGCGAGCGCGGGCGCGTCCGGCGGCCGGGTGGCCACGACCGTCTGCCGCACGCCGAGGCCGTCCAGGGCCCGGCTCAATTGCGCCGCGTGGTTCTGCATGCCTCCGATGGGGTCGAACCGGACGCCGCGCCCCAGCAGGGCCGAGGGCGGGGGTTCGAACACCGAGCACAGCCGCAGGACGTGCATGGCCACCTTCCCCTTCCGGTCTTCGCAGGTCAGCCGCCCGTGACCTTCCACCGGCTCCGCCCCTGAAACCCCCGCCCGCGCATCCGGTGCCGTTCGCCCCGTCCGGCACGTGACCGGACGCGGGCGCGGGCGGGCGCGGTCAGCAGGTGGCGGGCGGCGCGGCGGCCGTCCCCGGCGGCGCCGCCTGCGCGGGCGCGGACGGCGCGGACGGCGGCACGGTGGCGGGGCGCGCGCACGGCGGGCGGACCGACAGCATCACCAGGGCCAGCAGCAGCACCGCGACGGCGAGCGCGACGGACAGGACGGCGACCGCCGCACGGGCGGGCCGCCACGCCGCCGCGGGCACCGCGCCGTCCCCGCCGTCCCGGGCCTGCCCGGCGCCCTCGACGCCCCCGGTGCCCACGGCGTCCTCGCAGGTGAACGTCGCGAGCCGGCGGGCCAGGGCCGGGTCGTCGCGGGCCAAGTCCGCGTCGATGCGCCGCAGCAGCAGTTCCTCCCGCCGGGACAGTTCCATGACCGCACACCCCCTCCCGTTCAGCGCTCGGACGGCGGCGGGGGCGGCGTCGCGAGCTCCACCTTCTGCGGCGATTCCTTCGGCGGATAGTGCAGATCGAAGGCGGGACGCATGGAGCGGATGCGGGGCATCGACGTGAAGTTGTGGCGGGGCGGCGGGCAGGACGTCGCCCACTCCAGCGAGTTGCCGTACCCCCACGGGTCGTCCACGCCGACCTCGGGCGCGCGCCGCCACGTCCGCCACACGTTCCACAGGAACGCGAACGTGGACGCGCCGAGGACGAACGAGCCGATGGACGACACCGTGTTCAGCGTCGTGAACTCGTCGGCGTACGTCGCGTACCGGCGCGGGAGGCCCTCGGCGCCGAGCCAGTGCTGGACGAGGAACGTCGTGTGGAAGCCGGCGAACAGCGTCCAGAAGTGGATCTTCCCCCAGGTCTCGTTCAGCTTCCGCCCGGTCATCTTCGGCCACCAGAAGTAGAAGCCGCCGAACATCGCGAAGACGACCGTGCCGAACAGCACGTAGTGCAGGTGGCCGACGACGAAGTAGCCGTCGGTGAGGTGGAAGTCCATCGGCGGGGACGCGAGGATCACCCCGGTGAGGCCGCCGAACAGGAACGTCACCAGGAACCCGACCGCCCACAGCATCGGCGCCTCGAACGTCAGCTGCCCCTTCCAGATCGTCCCGATCCAGTTGAAGAACTTGATCCCGGTCGGCACGGCGATCATGAAGGAGGTGATGGAGAAGAACGGCAGCAGGACGCCGCCGGTGGCGAACATGTGGTGCGCCCACACCGTCATGGACAGCCCGGTGATCGCGATCGTCGCCGCCACCATGCCCAGGTACGCGAAGATCGGCTTGCGCGCGAACACCGGGAGGATCTCGGTGATGATGCCGAAGAACGGCAGCGCCACGATGTAAACCTCGGGGTGCCCGAAGAACCAGAACAGGTGCTGCCACAGCAGCGCGCCGCCGTGCGACGGGTCGTAGACGTGCGTGCCGAGCTTGCGGTCGGCGAGCATCGCGAACAGCGCGGCCGCCAGCACCGGGAACGCGACCAGCACCATGACGCTGGTGAGCAGGACGTTCCAGGTGAAGATCGGCATCCGGAACATCACCATGCCGGGCGCCCGCATCGCGACGATCGTCGTGATCAGGTTGACCGACGTCAGGACCGTCCCGACGCCGGACAGGATGAGCCCGGCGACCCACAGGTCGCCGCCCATGCCGGGCGAGTAGGAGTTGTCGGCGAGCGGCTGGTAGGAGAACCACCCGAAGGGCGCGGGGCCGTTCGGCACGATGAAGCCGCCGAGGACGATCAGCGCGCCGAACAGGAACATGTAGTACGTGAGCGCGTTCAGCCTCGGGAACGCGACGTCCGGCGCGCCGATCTGCAGCGGCACGAGCACGTTCGCGAACCCGGCGAACAGCGGCGTCGCGAACAGCAGCATCATGATCGTGCCGTGCATGGTGAACAGCTGGTTGTAGCCCTGGCTGGTCACGACCTGCATGCCCGGCTGGAGGAGTTCGGCGCGCATCAGCATCGCGAGGAGGCCGGCGACGAGGAACATCGCGAACGACGTCCCGAGGTAGAGGTAGCCGACCATCTTGTGGTCGGTCGTCGCGAGGATGTGGCCGATCTTCGTGCCCATCCGGTGGGACGCCAGCGCCTCCTCGGTGCTCGCGTCCGCCCGGCCCTCCACGGCCGTCATCCGCTCTCCCCCCTCGCGGCGCCGACCCGACGCTCCCCGAGTGGGCACTAACCCGGGGATCATCCTTCAAACGCGAGGCGGCCGAAGGATGGAACGCCCATGATCGAAGCCGGGAGGAGGGGCGCTGATCAGCCGTTCGCGAAGACGAGCGGCACGTTCTCCGTCCTGCCGACCGCCCACAGGGACGCGGCGCCCGGGACCGCCGTCGCGCCGGTGACGTCGCCGCCGCCGGTGGTCGGGACGTCCACCCTCGTCCACGCGCCGCCGTCGAGCCGGTACATCGCTCCCCCGGACGGCTGCACGGCCCAGGTCGTCCCGTCCCCGGTGCGGATCAGTTCCACGTTGTACGTCGGCGCGGGGCCCTCGCTCCAGGTCTCGCCGTCCCAGCGGTAGAGGACGGGCGCGCGGCGGCCGTCCGCGCCGCGCGCGGTGCCGGTCGCCCACACCTCGTCGGCGGAGACGGCGAGGACGTCGCTCCAAAAGCCGTCTTCGGGCAGCCCGGCGGCCTCGCTCCAGGCCCGCCCGTCCCAGCGCACCACGCCCCAGGTGGTGGCGGCCCACGCCGGGCCGCCGGGCGGCGCGGAGATGTCGTGGACGGCGATGCAGCAGTTGTCGTGGGCGCCCGCGTCGTACTCGGTCCACGCGCCGTTCTCCCAGCGCAGGATGGTGGTACCGCAGGTGAGCCAGGCGCCGGTCGCGTCGGCCTCGGGGTTGCGGGGCGCGCACCCGTCCGGCGGCGGGACGTCGTGCCAGCGGGTCCCGTCCCAGCGGGCGACGAACGGGACCCGCTCGGGGTAGTCGCGGAGCGGGTGCAGGGTGCCGGTGACCCACACGTTCGACGGCGAGCCGGCGTCGATCTCCTCGGCGCTCGCGTCGCCCCCCGTGCCGGGAAGGTCGTGCGTCTGCCAGGACGTCCCGTCCCACCGGGTGACGACGGCCTTGGGCGGCAGCACGTCGATCCACCGGCCGCCGACCCCTTCCCACGCCCACCAGTACCGCTGCCGTCCCTGGTAGCCGGCCGCCCACACGTCGTCCGGGCCGGTCGCCGACACCGCCTCCAGCCCGCTCTGCGGCCACAGCAGCGGGGCCGGGGACGCGCGCAGCGGCGGCGGTCCGGCCGCCGCCGCGGGCGCGGGCGCGGGCGCGGCGAGCGGCCCGGCGGCGAGGACGGCGGCCACGGACGGGGCGAGAAGGGCGCGGATCGGTCGCATCGCCGGTTCCCTCCGGGGTCAGCGGTTGTTGAGGACGACGGGGACGTTCTTCGTCTTGCCGACCGCCCACAGGGTCGGGGCGCCGGGGACGGCCGTCGCGTCGGTGATCTGGCCGTCGTCCGGCGCGGGGACCTCGACCTCGGTCCAGGTGCCGCCGTCGAACCGGTAGAGGTCGCCCCAGTAGCCGTGGGCCCAGGTCGTCCCGTCGCCGGTGCGCACCAGCTCCTCGTTGCCGGGCGTCGCGGGCCCCTCGCTCCAGGTCTCGCCGTCCCAGCGGTAGAGGACGCGCTGACGGAAGCCGGACCCGCCGGGTGCGGTGCCGGTCGCCCACACCTCGTCCGCCGAGACGGCGAGGACCCGGTTCCAGAAGACGTCCTGGGGCAGTTCGGCGATCTCGCTCCAGCCCTGCCCGTCCCAGCGGACCAGGCCCCAGGTCGTCGCGGCCCACGCGGGGCCGCCCGGCACGGCGGAGATCTCGTTGACGGCGATGCAGCAGTTGTCGGGGGCGCCCGCGTCGTACTCCGTCCACCGGCCGCCCTCCCAGCGGAGGATGGTGGTGCCGCAGGCGAACCAGGCCCCGGAGGCGTCGGCCTCGGGGTGCTGCGGCGCGCACCCGTCCGGCGGCGCGACGTCGTGCCAGCGGGCGCCGTCCCAGCGGGCGACGAACGGCTTGTGCTTCGCCACGTCCTGGAAGGCGTGCAGCCGTCCCGCCGCCCACACGTTCGAGGGCGATCCGGCGTCGATCTTCTCCACGGCGGCGTCCCCGCCGGTCCCGGGCATGTCGTGCGTCTGCCAGTACGTCCCGTTCCAGCGGGTCACGACCGCCTTCGGCGGCAGGACGTCGATCGTGCCCGCGCCGAACCCGGGGATCGACCAGTCGATGCCCTGATAGCCCTGGTACCCGCCCGCCCACACGTCGTTCGGGCCGGTCGCCGACACCGTCTCCAGCCCGCTGCGCGGCCACAGCAGCGGGGTCGGGGACGCGCGCAGCGGCGGCGGTCCGGCCGCCGCGGCGGGCGCGGCGGCCAGCCCGGCGGAGGCCAGGACGGCGGCGAGCGCGGCCGTGAGGGTGCGTGCGGGACGGCTCCGAGAGAAACGAGTACGGGACGATCGCATCGGCCGGTTCCCTTCGCGTTCGGCGGGGACGTCGCCGCGATTCAATCAAGCCAGTGAACGCTGGCACAATAGCGCGTCCACTTCGGGCCTCAGGGACGGGCGCCGTCGACGGCCGCGCAGAGCAGGGCGCGGACGCCCGAAAAGTGCGCGCCGCGGGCGGCCGGGGGGCGGCGCACCGGCCCGCCCGGGCGGGGCGAGCCGGTTTCGGGTCTTGCGCCGTTTCTAGAACTGTTTTCTAATCCTTGCGGAGTCGTCGGGGGGCCGCAGCATCCTTCGGAAGGAGCCCGATGAGGGTCACAGGCACCGCACCGCCCGCATCCGCCCTGCTCGCGTCCGCGTTGGTCGGGGCCGGGCTGCTCGTCGCCGCGCCGGCCGCGAGCGCCGCCCCGGCCCGCCCGTCCGGCGCGGCGGACGTCGTCCGGACCGACAAGGGGCCGGTGCGCGGCGAGGTCCGCGACGGCCACCGGACGTTCGAGGGCATCCCGTTCGCGCAGCCGCCGACCGGCGACCTGCGCTGGCGGGAGCCGCGCCCCGCGAAACCGTGGACGGGCGTGTACGACGCGACGTTCCCGCGCAGCCAGTGCGCGCAGACCGCGCCCGCCTACGGCGGCGAGACCACCTACAACGAGGACTGCCTGTACCTGAACGTCACTGCCCCGACCGGGAAGCCGCACAAGAAGCTGCCCGTCATGGTGTGGGTGCACGGCGGCGGCAACACGACCGGGAACTCCGCGACGTACGACGCGTCGAAGCTGGCCGTGCAGGGCGACGTGGTCGTGGTGACCGTCAACTACCGGCTCGGCCCGCTGGGCTGGCTCGCGCACCCCGCCCTGGACGGACGGCGCCTCCAGTCGGGCAACTACGGGCTGCTCGACCAGCAGGCGGCGCTCCGCTGGGTGCAGCGCAACGTCCGCGCGTTCGGCGGCGACCCGGGCAACGTGACGCTGTTCGGCGAGTCGGCCGGCTCGGCCGACACCTGCGCGAACCTCGCGTCGCCGACGGCCGCCGGGCTGTTCGACAAGGTCATCGCGCAGAGCTTCAGCTGCGTGTCGACCGTCCACTCGGAGGAGAGCGCCGAGAACGAGGGACGGACGTTCGCGGCGGCGCTCGGCTGCGCCGACGAGGACGCGGCGGCCCGGTGCCTGCGGGACGTCCCGGCGCGGACGCTGCTGGAGGCGTTCGCCGAGCGGGAGTTCGACGTCGGTCCGGTCGCGGGCGGGGACCGGGTGCTGCCGCTGCCGCCGGCCGAGGCCGTCGAGCGGGGCCGCGTCCACCGGGTGCCGGTCATGCACGGCAACACGCTCGACGAGATCCGGCTGTACGTGGGCCTCTCCTACCCGACGCCGATCACGCGGGAGCGGTACGAGGCGATCGTCCGGTCGTCCTACGGGGCCGCGGCGGAGGCCGTCCTCGAGCGGTACCCGGCAGACGACGACCCGCGGCTGACGCTCGCGCGGATCCAGACCGACTTCGGGAGCCCGCTGTCGACGTGCCTGCACCAGGACGCGTTCGCGGGCCTGCGGGACGCGCGCGTCCCCGTGTACGCGTACCAGTTCGCCGACCGGACGGCCCCGCCGCTGATCGACCTCCCGGGGTTCGAGGAGGGCGCCGAGCACGCGACCGAGCTGCCGTACCTGTTCCCGGGCCTGTTCGGCGGCGAGCTGAACGCGGATCAGCGGGGGCTGTCGGACGCGATGGTCGGCTACTGGACGTCGTTCGCGCACCACGGGCGCCCGCGGGCACACGGGGCGCCGCACTGGCCGCGGTTCCGCGACGCCGGGGACGTCCTGTCGCTGGCGCCCGGCCCGGACGGGATCCGGCCGGTCGACACCGCGGAGGCGAGCAACTGCGCGTTCTGGAGGTCGCTCTGAACGCCCGCATTCCGAACTCCCAAATCCGGACGATCGGGGAGATCTCGCTGCGATCTTGACCTAGTCTGTCGAAATGCTCCCCTCTGTGGGTGAACCCCCCGTAACGAACAGACTGGGGTGGCTGGACGCGCTGCGCGGGATGGCGGCGCTCGCGGTCGCGCTGCACCACGCGGGCTACGTCTACTTCCCGGGCGTGCACGCGCGGATGGCCGGCTGGTTCGATCCCGGCACCTTCGGCGTCCTGGTGTTCTTCCTCGTCAGCGGGTACATCGTGCCCGCGTCGCTGGAACGCCGGGGCAGCGTGCGCGGGTTCTGGATCGGCCGGTTCTTCCGCATCTACCCGCTGCTGGCCGTCGCGGGGCTGCTGGCCGTCACCCCGTTCCTGCTCGGGGTGCGTGGCCTGCGCGCGGGGCTGGAGCAGTACGACCCCGTGACGGCCGTCGTGGCGCACGTGACGATGCTGCAGGACGTCCTGGGCGTCCCCAACGCGATCAACGTGCTGTGGACGCTGTCCTACGAGATGGTGTTCTACCTGCTGATCGTCGCGCTGTTCGTGACGGGCGGGCACCGCCGGTCGGCGCCCGTCGCGGCGGGGCTCGCCGCCGCCGCGCTGCTCGCGGGCGGGCTGCTGCCGACGGCGCTGCTGTCGCGGTCGGCCGGGACGGGCCCGGTCGCCGCGGCGGCCGCGCTCGCGCTGCTCGCGGCGCTCGCGGCGGCGATGTCGGGACGGCGCGCGCTGCGGATCGCGGGCGGCGTCCTCGGCGGGGCCGTCGCCGCGCTGCTGGTCGTGCTGAACGGGCGGGTCGGGCCGTGGGAGGGGCTCGCGATGCTCGCGGTCATGTTCACCGGGACGGTCGTGTACCGGGCGGAGCACGGGCAGATCC
Organism: Spirillospora sp. NPDC052242; assembly: GCF_040679555.1. Classification (NCBI taxonomy): domain Bacteria; kingdom Bacillati; phylum Actinomycetota; class Actinomycetes; order Streptosporangiales; family Thermomonosporaceae; genus Spirillospora; species Spirillospora sp. NPDC052242. Next base: position 25,672 of record NZ_JBFAUZ010000071.1, on the reverse strand, counting down.
GGCGCGGGACGGCCGCGGTCGCCGCCGCCGCCGTGTGCCTCGGCACGATCGCCGCCGGGGTGCTGCACACCGGGCCGGACTCGGGCCGCGACCAGCTCCTGTGGTCGGGGTCGGTGGTGCTGGCGGCGCTGACGTTCGCGGCGGCGTGGCTGCTGCGGGACCGGACGTTCCCGCGCTGGGCGACCGGCCTCGGCACCGTCAGCTACTCGCTGTACCTGCTGCACCCGATCCTGCTGGCGGTGGCCGTCCAGTTCCTCGGGTTCGGCGGCCGCGGCGACGACCTGCCCGGCCTGCTGCTGTTCCTGGCCGTGCTGGTGGCCGTGAGCTGGGCGTCGCAGCGGTGGATCGAGGCGCCCGCGCAGCGGCTCGGCCGGCGGCTGACCCGCCGGGTCGCCCCCGGCCCTACCGGAGCAGCGCGGCCAGAACCGCGGCCTGACTGCGCTCCGCGTCCTTCGTCGCCGTCAGCAGCGTGACCGTGCCGCGCCCGGCGAGGTCGCGGAGCCGGTCGAGCGCCGCGGCGCGCTCCGGTTCGTCCAGTTCGGCCCGATAGCGCCGCTCGAACTCGGGGAACCGGTCCGCCTCGTGGCCGTACCACTTGCGCAGTTCCGTGGACGGCGCGACGTCCTTCGCCCACGCGTCGAGCCGCGCCTCGTCCTTCGACAGGCCCCGCGGCCACACCCGGTCCACCAGGACCCGCTTGCCGTCCTCCTCGGCGGCCGGTTCGTAGATCCGGCGCACCCGCACCTCGCGTCCCATGCCCCCTGCTTAACACGGACGGCCGCGGCGCCGCCCCGGCGGGCCCGGCGTCAGACGTTCGGGCGGTGCGGGCCGGGCCGGACGCGGTCCGCCGTCCGGTGGTATTCGGCGGCGGTCCGGCGGGCGAACTCGCCGGCGAGGGCACGGCCCAGGACGTCGTCGTCCGGACGATTCCTTTCCAGATATTCGAGCGCCTCCGCCAGTTCCCTCGTGGTGAGCTGGCGCAGCGGTTTCACGGCCCATCCCGGCCGGCTGGTCATGTCGGGAGCCCTTCATTTACGTTTCGCCCGCGCGGCGAGATGTACTCGGGTAAGCGCCGGTCAATATGGTGAGTGCGTGCATTGGTGGAGCCAGCAGGCGTGTGACGCGGCCGCGGAGGCGCAGGCGGCGGACCCCTCCCCGTCGAACCTCATGGCGGCCGCCCAGGTGCAGGCGCTCGTGTCGATGGCCGAGGCGCTGCACCGCATCGCGTCCGCCCTCGAAGACCGCGACGGCGCCGAGAGCGCCCCGCCGCCGGCCGTCCGCCCGAAATAGCCCCGGGGAGAGCGATGCCGGTGCACCCGACCGCGGGCGCACCGGCATTTCCATGACGGTTCAGACGTCGCTGAACGACTTGCGCTCCGTCCGTCCGCCCGCGCTCGACGCGAGCCGGGAGGTCTTGGCCGGGGCGGGCTTCGACGGCGGGCGGATCTGCCCGGCGCCCGCCGGCTCCATCGCGTAGTCGTGCTCGGGCGCGGGGGCGGCGGGGCGCTCCGGCTCGGCGGGGACCGGGCGCGGTTCCTCGCGGGGCCGGTCCCGCAGCCGCCGGGCGGCCTGGCGGAGGGCGCGCTCGCCGACCAGCCGGGTCAGTTCCAGGCCCCAGCAGTCGAGCTTGTCGGCGTCGGTGAGGTCGTCGCGGTGGCTCAGCTCGGCGGCGAGCCCGCCGAGCCGCTGCGCCTCGGCCAGGTCGAACTCGCGCATCAGGTGGCAGCACAGCTCGGCGAGGGCGGCGTGGTCGCGCTCGAACGACAGCCCCGACAGGTCGTTGTGCGACAGCCGGCTGAGCGCGCGCTTGCGCTCCAGCTCGCCGTCGGCGAGCCGCAGGATGCCGTTCAGGACGGCGATGGGGCCGGTGCCGCCGGCCCTGCTCTGGGCCGGGGAGATCGACATGCGCAGGATCGCCGCGGAGCCGATCCCCGCCACCATCACCCGCACGACGATGAGCGCGGACTCGGGCATCGTGGCGGGCAGCCCGAACGTCCACCCCGCCGCGGTGACCATGATGAGCGCGACGACCGACGCGCTGACGTTGACGAAGACGAACAGCAGTCCGCCGGGGGACAGGAGGGCCGCGACGGGCTTGTCGCGGTACCGCGCGACCAGTTCGGCGATTCCGATGGCGCCGCCGATCAGCGCGGCGAGGAGCATCTCGATGATCATTTCTTTCCGCTCTATGCGCTGCGTGCGGTGAGCCGGCCGAAGGCGGGCTCCTCGGCCTTGCCCCGGCGGGAGATCAGGGTCGCGGGCCGCTGCTGCTGCCGGCCGGCCAGTTCGGCGCTCTCCACCTCCAGGAAGACCATCAGCCATTCCGCCGGGCCCGCCGCCATGCCGGTGTGGGCGCGCAGTCCCCGCTCGCGCGCGTTGAGAAAGGTGAGCAGCCATCCGGTGGGGCCGGACGCCCTGCTGCCGCGAATTCGTGAATCCATGGGGGAGACCATTTCGCAGGCCGCCGGTGAAGTCGACTTCCGCCGGGTCAAGTTTTCCGGAGGCGGCGGCGTCCGGGCCGAACAGAAGGGTCATCACCGCTACTTGGGGCACACGGCGGAAAACACCCCAAGCGCGTTACAGATCTCCACGAGGTTGGTCGATTACCCGCACCGTTTGGGCGGGTGCGGCGATTCCTTTACGAAGAATTCCGGTTGCCGCGCGAAGTGGAGATCGATTTTCACCGGCGGACGGCCCGCGCCGCGTCGAGCGCCCGCGGCGACCGGACGTCCGGTCGGCGCGGCAGCCGGGCACGCGGGGACACACGCCGTGTCGCCGTATGTCGCGGGCGAAATCGCCCATCTCGCGCCGAGACCCGGCGCCGCCTGGAGGGGCGGCGCCGGGTCGCGGAGGCGAGGGGCGGAAGTCAGCTGCGGGGGGTCAGCTGCCGGGGCAGGTGTCGCGGTACTCGGAGATGTTCCGGTCGCCGGCCGGCGCCGGGCAGAGGAACCGCTCGTAGCGGGTGTCGTTGTCGACGTACCGCTTCATCCACGCGATCGTGTACTTGGCGATGGTGTCGTTCGGGGAGTTGGCGACCAGGTGTCCGGCGCCCTCGACCTCCAGGTACGCCTTCTCCCGCGCGGACCGCAGGCTGTTGTAGAACGGCTCCGAGTGCAGGCCCACGGCCGCGATGAGGTCGTTCTGCGCGCCGATGATCATCGTGGGGGTCTGGACGTCGCCCCAGTCGGTGAACAGGTTCCACGGCATGAGCGGGACGGCGGCCTTCAGCGACTTCCGCTCCTTGACCGCGTGCAGGGTGCCGCCGCCGCCCATCGAGTGGCCCATGACCGCGAGGCGGTTCGGGTCGACGCGGTCGCGGACCGGGCTGTCGCGGCCCGTCAGGTAGTCGAGCGCGGCGAGGAGCTGGTCGCCGCGCTGCGCGGGCTGGTCGAGCAGCGTCGTCGTCTCGATCGTCATGACGACGAAGCCGCGCGACGCCAGCCGCTCCCCGTACCAGGAGATGAGGAACTCGGGCGAGACGAACCCGGGCGACACGGCGATCGCGCCGAACGTCCCCTGGCTGCGGTCCCGCGGCGCGTAGATCGTGCCCTTGTTGAAGCCGGGGCCGCTCCACGAGCCGACGCTGATCCGCTCGACGTCGAACGAGCCGCGGTCGGCGACGATGCTCTGGTCGGTCGGATCCGGGCCGCGCTGGTAGGGGTTCTCGGCCGCCTGCGGGGCGTGCGGCGCGGCCGGCGCGGCCGCGGCGGTCGCGGCGGTCGCGGCCGGCGCCACGGCGGCGCCGGCCGCGAGCACCGCGGCGGGGAGCATGCTGAGCGCACGCGTCAGACGCTTGTTCATCGGGCGTACCCTTCACTGGACGAACCCGCGACGGGGGTCTCGCGGGGTGCCAGAATTGTGGGACGCCCGATCATCCGAGACTTCTTACTTCCCGACATCTTTCGCGCACGACGCTTTGCGCGGACGGACGAAATGGCCGGGACGCAACAGGGCGCGGGGCCCGGTTCGGGACGGGCGCGCGTCAGCTCCCGGGGCAGGTGTCCCGGTACTCGACGAGCGCGGGGTCGTCCGCCGGTGCCGGGCAGAGGAACCGCTCGTAGCGGGTGTCGTCGTCCACGTACCGCTTCAGCCACGCGATCGCGTACTTCGCGATGACGTCGTTCGGGGTGTTGAACGACATGTGCCCGGTGTTCTCGATCTCCGCGTACGCCTTCTCCGGCGCGGACGTCAGCCCCTCGTAGAACGGCTCGGAGTGCAGGCCGTTCGCGGCGATGAAGTCGTTCTGCGCGCTGATGATCATCGTGGGCGTCCGGACGCCGCTCCAGTCGGACGTCAGGTTCCACGGGGCGAGCGGCACGGCGGCCCGCAGGTCGGTGCGCTCGCGCGCGGCCTCGAGCGTCCCGCCGCCGCCCATCGAGTGGCCCATGACGGCGAGGCGGCTCGCGTCGACGCGGTCGCGGACCGGGCTGTCGCCGCTCGTCAGGTAGTCGAGCGCGGCGAGGAGCTGGTCGCCGCGGGCGGCCGGGAAGTCGAGCATCGTGGTCGTCTCGATCGTCATGACGACGAAGCCCTGCGAGGCGAGGCGCGGCCCGTACCAGGAGATCCAGCCCTCGGGGGAGACGAACCCGGGCGACACGGCGATCGCGCCGAACGTCCCCTGGCCCGTGTCGGTCGGGGCGTAGATCGTGCCCCGGTTGAAGCCCGGGCCGCTCCCGGCGGGGACGTCGATGGTCTCGTACTCGAACGGGCCCTCGTCGGCGGTGATGCTCTCGTCGGTGGGCGCGGGCCCGCGCTCGTAGGGGTTCGCGGCGGCCTGCGGCGCGGCCGGGACGAGCGGGACGACCGGGGCGGCGGGGGCGCTCGCGGCCGTGGCGCTCGCGGCGGGGGCCAGGGCGGCGCCCGCGGCGAGGATCGCGGCGGGCAGCGCGCCGAGCGCGCGCGTCAGACGCTGGTTCATCGGGGGCGACCCTTCAGTGGACGAACCCGCGACGGGGGTGCTCGCGGGTTCCAGAATTGTGGGTCGCTCCGGCGCCGCCGTTCTTCGTTCTCGGTGACGCGTTCCGGCGGGCGGCATCGGCGGCCGCTGACAAAAGCCGCCGGAAACGGGACGGAGGGGCCACTCCCCCCGAAGTGACCCCTCTCCCCCCGTTCCGCCGCGCCGGCCAGGTGCTCTCTGGGGCTCGCCGCTCCCCCCGAAGCGGCTCGCACCGGCGCGCGGCGGATGAGATGAAAGTAGCCATCCGGTCCAGGGAAGTTCGAGGGTTCGCGCCTCCATGTCGACGAGCGGACCACTCTGTGCGACGAACGGACTACATGCTGCGTTCGCCGCCCGCCGCAACCACGGGGCGAACCGCTACGAAGCGGGACGGTCCGGTCGGAGGTCCGGTCGGAGATCCGACGGGCCGGGGCCGCCTCGCCAGACGGGCAGCGTCAGCGCCGACGGGCGGGACGCGTCGCGGAACACCGCGAAGGACGTGCGGCGCATCGCCACCGCCCGTCCGATCGGCTCGCCGGTGCCCGGATTGCGGGCGAACCGGGGGAACGCCCCGCCCGCGAGGACGAGGCGGAGCCGGTGCCCGCGCCGGAACCGGTAGCCGGTCGGGTGCATCTCCACGTCGGCGCGGACGGTCCCCGGTTCGGCGATCCGCGCGATCCCGTCGGTGACGTTCCGGGACACGCCGTCCGGGTCGACGTCGCAGAGCCGCACGAACAGGTCGCCGTGGCCGGTGCTCGTCCGGACGTGGACGGTCGCCGACACCGGGCCGATCAGGTCGAGGTCCCGGTCGAGCGGCGCACCGGTCAGGACGGCGACGTCCCCGCGCCGCTCCATCGCCGCGTTGTCGCGCTGCCGTCCTTTACCCGGTGCCAGGAGCGGCCCGCCGATGTTCGGCGTGGGATCGAACGGGTCGTAAACGAACGTGGCCGGATCGGACGTGCCCGTCGGCTCGTCCCACGAGAGCCCCTGCGACAGGTAGAGCGGCGTGGGTTCCGTCTCCGGGGGCGGCCACCCGTCGAAGTCGAGCCAGCGCCCGGCCCCCTGCAGGTACAGCCGGACGGGCGCGCGCCGCAGCTCGGCGGCGTCCCCCTGGAGGTGCGCGCGCAGCCACGACACCTGGTCGGCGAGGACGGCCCGCAGCGCCCGCGCGTCGTGCCCCCACGGGCCGATCGTGATGCGCGGGCCGCGCCCGGCGGCGTCCAGCGCGGCGAAGTCGCGGAGCTGCCCGCGCAGGAACAGGTCCCACCAGCCCGTCACCATGCTCGCGGGCGCGGTCGTCGCGGCGACGGCCGCGCCGTGGTCGGTCGCGTCCCAGAAGGCGTCCCCGGGCTCGGTGTGCGCGGCGACGTCCCGCAGGAACGGCTCCGGGCGGCCGATCGCCGCGAGGTCGGCCTCCCCGACCGGCAGGTGCCGCATCGCCCGCCGGACGCGCCGCGCGTGCAGCGGCGCGCGCCGCTCGTCCCGCGTCCCCATCGACGCCGACCACACGAGCGTGTTGAACAGCGCCAGCGCGCCGCCCGGGTAGAACGAGCTGACGAACTCCGACGCCGTCACGCCGAGGCCGAGCGCCGCGAGCGGCGGGTCCGCGTACGGCGCGACCGCCCACTGCGTGAAGCCGAGGTAGCTGGCCCCGGCCATCGCGACCCGCCCGTCGCACCACGGCTGCGCCCGCACCCACTTCAGCGTCGCGAGCCCGTCGTCCCGCTCGTGGTGGAACGCGCGGAACTCGCCGTCCGAGCGGCCGACGCCCCGCACGTCCTGCACGACGACCTGGAACCCGCGCCGCGCCAGCACCCCCGCGAACAGCCGCACGAGCCGCTGCGCCTTCCCGTACGGGGTGCGGATCAGGACGGCCGGCAGCGGGCCCGCGCCGCGCGGCCGGTGCAGGTCGGCGCGCAGCACCGCCCCGTCCGGCATCGGGACGCGCAGGTCGCGGGCCGTCTCCACCGCCGGCGTCGTCTCCTCGGGAAGCCCGAGGAGACGATCCACGATTCTCATGACGTCGCCTCCGGCGCCGACCGTACATCACCCGGCGGGCGCGGACCGAACGCTACTCGGGGGCGTCCGCCATGTACGGCGGGGCGGGCTCGTACTGGATGTACGTGCGGACCGCGCGCGCGTGGTCGCGGCCGTGGAGGCGTCCCACGAGCCAGAGCGCCATGTCGATCCCGGCGGACACCCCCTGGCTCGTCACCAGGTTCCCGTCGACGACGTACCGCGCGTCCCGCACCACGGTGACGTCGCCGCGCCGCTCCAGCGTGTCCTCCCACGACCGGTGCGTGGCGACGCGGCGGCCCCGCGCCGGGCCCGCCGCGTGCAGCAGGAACGCCCCGGTGCAGACGCTCGCCACCCAGTCGGCCCGCTCGGCGGTCTTCGCGACCCAGCCGGTGACGGCCGGGTTCTCCGGTTGCGTCACCCGCGCCCCGCGGCCGCCCGGGACGAGCAGGACGTCCAGGTCCGGGTGGTCGCCGATCGTCCGGTCGGGCACGACCCGCATCCCCTTCGCGCACCGGACGGGTTCGGCGCGCTCGCCGATCAGCACCGTCGCGTCGCCCGCGTCCCGCAGCATCGCCGAGGCGGCGAACACCTCCCACGGTCCCGCGAAGTCCAGCTCCTCGGCCTCCTCGAACACCAGCAGCCCGTACGTCGTCATGCGTCCTCCCTCGTTCCTCTGAATCGGTTCCGGTAGTCGGCCGGGGCGACGCCCAGCCGCCGGTGGAACACCCGGCGGAGGGTCTCGCCCGTGCCGAAGCCGAGCCGGCGCGCGAGCGCCTCGACCGGTTCGTCGCCCTCGGCGAGCGCCCGCCGCGCCGCCTCCACCCGCACCCGCTCGACGTACGCGGCGGGCGGGACGCCCAGCTCGGCGGCGAACCGGCGCTGCAGGTGCCGGGGGCTGAGCCCGGCGCGGTCCGCCAGGTCGCCGATCGCGTGCCGCGCCCCCGGGTCGGCCTGGATCGCCGCGACCGCCGCCCGGATCGGGTCGCTCGCCGGCTGCCGCGACCACAGCGGGACGCTGAACTGCGACTGGCTCCCCGGGCGGCGCAGGAACATCACCAGCTCCCGCGCCGCCGCGTGCGCCGCGTCCCGGCCGCGGTCGTCCTCCACCAGGGCGAGCGCCAGGTCGATCCCGGCCGTCACCCCGGCGGACGTCCACAGGCGGCCGTCCCGCACGAAGATCGGGTCGCAGTCGACGGCCGCCTCCGGGTGCTCGCGCCGGAGCTGCTCCTCGCGCGCCCAGTGCGTCGTGACGCGGCGGCCGTCCAGGAGCCCGGCCGCGCCCAGCAGGAACACGCCGCTGCACACCGACGCCGCCCGCCGCGCGTGCCGCGCCGCGTCCGCGATCCACCCGACGAGCGCCGCGTCCCCGCGCGCCGCGTCCACGCCCCGGCCGCCCGCGACGACGAGCGTGTCGACGCCGTCCGGCGGCAGGTCCGCGACGCCGTGCGCGGCGTGCACCGGCAGCCCGCCGCTCGACCGGACGGGCCCCGCCGCGGGCGCGACCACCCGCAGGTCGTAGCCGCCCGCGTGACCGAACACCTCGTGGGGGCCGGTCAGGTCGAGCACCTGGAAGTCCTCGTAGATCACGAACGCGACGCGCATGCCTCCAGGCTCGGGGCCGCCGGGCGATGGCGTCAACGACACGTACCCCACGGATCGCGCCATCGGCTTCGCCCGGAAAGGGCCGCGCGCATTTCCCGGAATTCGCGGTTGACATCGCCTGCACCATGTGGCTTACTTCTAACCATGCTGCTTTGATGCTTCTCCGGTTGAGCCGCCCGCGACGCCACGTCGCCGGCCCCGCTCCCGAATCCCCCGGCGTCCCGGACGCACCCCGTACCCACTGCTCGCATGCGCGCGACCAGTGCCGTCGGCGTGCCGTCCCGGCCCGGCGCCGCCAGTTCACCCTTTTTCGCGGCCATTCTTTTCGGCCGAATTCGAGCCTGCCCGGAGGTGGTTCATTCATGCGTGCCATTAGCCAGGAGAACATCCCCTTCCCGAACGCCAAGAAGAAGAACAAGCGCAAGGGGCCCGACGTGAAGTCGGCGGCGTTCGCGAACCACAACCGGCGGAACGCCCGGCAGCTGCCGACCCGGCAGCTCAACCGGGGCCGCTGACCGCTCCCCCGGCCCCGGGCCCGTCCCGGGGCCGGGACTCCGCCCCCGAACCCCGATCGCCTACCCTGAGTAGTCGATGATCACTGTCGGCGACGCTCGGGGGCTCGGCTGTGACGAGACGAGAACGGTTCGACCACTGGTGGCGCCGTACGTTCCTCTCGGTGCGCGGCCGCGCGACCGTGGTCACCGTCGCGGTCGCCGCGCTCGTCCTCGCCCTTGTGTTCGTCCTCGTGCTGCTCCTCGCCCGTGACGCCCTGACGAACCAGACGGTGGACACCGCCCAGCGGACCGCCGAACGCGCCGCCTTCGACCTGCTCACCGGCGCGCATCCCGCCGAGGCCCTCGACACCCGGCCCGACGAGGCGCCGCTGCTCCAGGTCGTCGGCCCGGACGGCCGCGTCCTCGCCGCCAACCGCCGCGCCGCCGGGCGCCCGGCCCTCGGGAAGCGCGGCATCGAGCGCGGCGAACTGCTCGTCAGCGGCCGCAGCTGCCGCCCGGCGGGGGAGCACTGCGTCCGCTACTTCGGCATGCGGCTGCGCGAGACCCGGTGGGGCGACGACATCACGGTGGTCGCCGCCGACCCGATTCCCCTGCTCGGACGGCTCTGGCCGCTCCCCCTCGCCATGGTCGCGGCCCTCGTGGCGCTGCTCGCCCTGATCGGCTGGTGGACGTGGCGGACGATCGGGCAGGCGTTCGTCCCCGTCGACCGCATCCGCGCCGGGATGGCCGAGTTCACGATCCGCGGCCTCTCCCACCGGGTGCCCGTCCCCCGCACCGGCGGCGAGATCCAGGAGCTCGCCGAGACCGTCAACAGCACCCTGGAACGGCTCGACGAGGCGATGAGCCGCGAGCGCCGCTTCATCTCCGACGCGTCCCACGACCTGCGCAACCCCATCACCGGGCTCCGCACCCGCCTGGAGCTCGCCCTCGACGAGGACGACGCGCTGGAGTGCCGCGAGACGATCCGGGCCGCCCTGCGCGACACCGAACGGCTCAACGACATCGTCGTCGACCTGCTCGAACTGTCCCGGCTCGACTCCCGCGCACCCGTCCCCGTCGAACGCGTCGACCTGGCCGAACTCGCCCGCCGCGAGGTGGCGCGCCGCCCGCCCGGCACCCCGATCGCCACGCGCCTCGAACCCGGCGTCGCCGTCGAGGCGAACCCCGTCCGGCTCGCCCGCGTCGTCGGGAACCTCCTCGGCAACGCCGAACGGCACGCCGGCTCCCGCATCGAGGTGACCGTCGCCCGCGACGGCGGCGAGGCCGTCCTGCGGGTCGCCGACGACGGCGCCGGCGTCCCCGCCGACTCCCGCGAGCGCATCTTCGAACGGTTCGCCCGCCTCGCCGACTCCCGCCGCCGCGACCCCCAGGGCACCGGCCTCGGCCTGCCCATCGCCCGCGAGATCGCCGAGATCTACGGCGGCTCCCTCCGCCTCGTCGACGCCCCCGCCGGGGCCCCGTCCGGCGCCAACTTCGAGATGCGCCTCCCCCTCGCCCCACCGCCCGAGGCCCCGTGACCCCGCGCGGGCGGCCGTCAGGCGCCGGAGACGTCCGGGGCCGCCGGGGCCGGCGTGATCGGGCGGGCCGCCGCCGTCGAACTCGTGGGGCTGGTGCAGGCGCTCGTCCGGCAGGCGGGGCGGGGTGTCAGGCGCCCTTGCGGACCACCTCGATGACGCTGCCGAGGCCGTCGGAGCCGTGGCCGGCGTTGACGGTCCGCCAGAACAGGTCGCGGAGGACGCGGATGCTCATGGTGTCGATGCCGGCCTCCTCCGCGGCCTCGACGATGTGGTCGGTGCCGACGGCCATCATGAGCATGTTGTTCTCGCCGCCGGGGCTGTGGCCCGCGTCGGCCTCCTCGGCGATGATCCGCAGGAAGCCCATCGGGCCGTCCGTGCCGAGCGACGTCACGGTCTCGGTCGCGAACGGGCGGAACTGCTCGGCGGACACGCCCGCCGACTGCAGCATCGCGATCGAGTGCATGTAGGCCGCGGTCGTGGAGAAGAACAGGTTGAGCTGCGCCTGGTAGTACAGGTTGGACAGCCCGACGTCGGCACCGACGTAGGTGGTGTCGCCGAGCACGCGCAACGTCTCCCTGTGCCGGTCCAGGAGTTCCTCCGGGCCGCTGTACATGATGTACGCGCCGGGCTGCCCGATGCCCGGGGGCGGCGTCATGACGCCTCCGGTGAGCAGGGCGGCGCCCTTGCCCGCCGCCCATTCGCCCGCGCGGCGAAGCTCGTTCGGGCTGCCGGAGCTGAGGTTCACCAGAACGCGGCCCTTGATCTGGGCTCCTTCCAGTGAGTCGTACATCGCCTTGTAGTCGGTCTGGCTGATGACCACGAGCTCGGACGCGGCGAGCGCCTCGTCCGGGGTCGCGGCGAGGGTCGCGCCCTGCTCGACCAGGGGCGCGGCCTTGGACGCGGTGCGGTTCCACACGGTGGTGGGGTGGCCGTTCTTCAGGAACGTCTCCGCCATGGCCTTGCCCATCGGGCCGAGGCCGACGACCGTCACCGGAGCTTTCATGGTTCCTCCCTTGGGGTTGAGGGCTCCACGGTCGCCGGGGGCGCTTCGGACGTTCTACGGATCCGTCCGTAGCGGGAGATACGGTGACGAAATGCGCTTCGGGGTGTTGGGGCCGCTCGCCGTGTGGACGGGCGACGGGACGGCCCTGCGGGTCCCGGAGACGAAGGTCCGCGCGGTCCTCGCGGCGCTGCTGGTCGAGCCCGGCCGGACGGTGTCCGCCGATCGGCTCGTCGACGCGCTGTGGGGCGACCGGCCGCCGCGCAACCCGGCGGGGACGCTGCAGGCGCGGGTGTCGCAGCTCCGAAAGGTGCTGGACGACGCCGAACCGGGCGCGCGGGAGCTGATCGCGACGCGTCCGTCCGGGTACGTCCTGCTGGCCGAGCCGGACGCGGTCGACGCGGGGCGGTTCGCGGCGCTGCTCGTCCGGGCGCGGGACACGGCGGACGCGCTCGCCCGGGCGCGGCTGCTCGGGGACGCGCTCGCGCTGTGGCGGGGCCCCGCGTTCGCCGACTTCGCGGACGCCGGGTTCGTCCGGGAGGCGGCCGTCGGGCTGGAGGAGCGGCAGCTCGCGGCCCTGGAGGAGCACGCGGAGACCCGGCTCGAGCTGGGCGAGCACGCGGCGCTGGCGGCGGAGCTGGCCGGGGCGGTGGCGCGCGCGCCGCTGCGGGAGCGGCTGCGGGCGGCGCACCTGCGGGCCCTGCACCGGGCCGGGCGGCGCGGCGAGGCCCTCACCGGCTACCACGACCTGCGCGAACGGCTCGCCGAGGAGCTGGGCGTCGACCCGAGCCCCGAACTGTCCGAGCTGTACCAGGAGATCCTGGAGGACCGCCCGGCGGAGCCGGTGCGGCCCCGGCCGGTCGTGCGGCTGCCGGTGCCGCTGGACGAGCTGATCGGGCGGGACGCGGCGGTCGGGCGGGCCCGCGCGCTGCTGCGCGAGCACCGGCTCGTGACGCTGACCGGCCCCGGCGGGGTCGGGAAGACGCGGCTGGCGCTGGAGACGGCCGGGCGGTCGGCCGCCGACCATCCGGACGGTGTCTGGTTCGTCGAGCTGGCGCCGGAGCGGCCGCGCACGGCGGCGGACGTCGCCGAGCTGGTCGCGCGCGGGCTGGCGCTGCGGGACGAGCCGGCCGATCCGGGCGCGGGGATCGTGGCGCGGCTCGCCGACGCGCTGCGCGGGCGCCGCGCGCTGCTCGTCCTCGACAACTGCGAGCACGTCGCCGAACCGGCCGCCGAGCTGGCCGGGCGCCTGCTGGCGGGGGCGCCGGGGCTGCGGATCCTCGCGACGTCGCGGGAGCCGCTCGGCGTCCCGGGCGAGCGGCTCCAGATCGTCCCGCCGCTGGACCTGCCGGGCGGCCGCACCGATCCGGACGACCTGCGGCGCTGCGGGGCGGTCCGGCTGTTCGTCGCGCGGGCGTCGGCGGCGGCGCCCGGGTTCGCGCTGGACGCGGCGACGGCGCCGTGGGTCGCGTCGATCTGCCGGCGGCTCGACGGCGTCCCGCTGGCGCTCGAACTCGCGGCGACGCGCGTCCGGGCGCTGGGGGTGCGGGAGCTGGCGGCGGCGCTGGACGACCGGTTCCGGGTGCTGGGCGGCGCACGGCGGGGCCCGGAGCGGCAGCGGACGCTGCGGGCGACGATCGACTGGAGCTGGGGGCTGCTCGCCGAGGACGAGCGGGCGGCGCTGCGGCGGCTCGCGGTGCACGCGGGCGGCTGCACGGCGGACGCGGCGGCGGAGGTGTCCGGCGCGGACCTCGACGTGCTCGCCCGGCTGGTGGACCGTTCCCTCGTCGCGCGCGGCGCGGACGGCCGGTACCGGCTGCTGGAGTCGATCGCCGCGTACGGGCTGGAGCGGCTGCGGGAGGCGGGCGAGGAGGACGGGCTGCGGCTGCGGCACGCCCGGTACCTGGTGGACCTCGCGGAGCGGGCGGCGGGCGGGCTGCGCGGGCCGGGGCAGGCGCGGTGGCTCGGCGTGCTGGACGCGGAGGCCGCCGGGTTCCGGGCTGCGCTGGAGCACGCGCCGCCGGACCTCGCGCTGCGGCTGGTGAACGCGCTGGCCTGGCACTGGTACCTGCGCGGCCGTTTCGGCGAGGCCCGCAGCGCGTTCGCGGACGTCCTGAAATCGGCTCCCGAGGCTCCCGCGGCTCCCGAGGGCCCGGAGCGGCGGGAGGCGGCGACGTGGCTCGCGGCGATGACGATGGCGTCCGGGGAGAGCTCCGACTCCGACGAGCTCCGCCGCGCCGCCCTGGAGCGGTACGGGGACGCCGACGCGTTCGCCAGAGCGAAGGCGCAGTGGCTCCTGAGCCGCGTGCACTGGGCCTACGGCGACTTGCAGGCGGGCCATGACCGGGTGAACGAGGCCCTAGCCGTCTTCCGCGCGCGCGCCGACCGCTGGCATACGGCCGCCGCTCTCGCCACCCGCGCCATGCTCGCCGTGGGGCGCGGCGACGTGGCGTCCATGCGGGCCGACGCCGCCGAGAGCCTGGAGATCTTCGACGGCCTCGGCGATCCGTGGGGGCGCCTGGAGGCGACGGACGTCCTGTCCCAGCACGCCGAGATCACCGGCGACTACGCGGCGGCGGCGGAGCTGCTGCGCGCCGGGCTGCGGCTCGCCGAGGAGCTCGGGATGTGGCCGGAGGCGTCGTTCCGGCTGTCCGGGCTGGGCCGGATCGCGCTGCTCGGCGGCGCTCTCGACGAGGCCCACGACCTGCACGAACGCGCGCTGTGCACGGCGACGCGGCACGCGGCGAAGTCGGCCGAGGAGTTCGCCGAGCTGGGGCTCGGGCTGGTCGCGCGGGCGCGCGGCGACCTCGACGCCGCCGAGGCGCACCTGCGCGCCCCGCTGAATTGGCTGCGCGCCATCGGCGGGACGGCCGGGATCGCGTTCGCGCACGCGCAGCTCGGCTTCGTCGCCGAGGAGCGCGGCGACGCGGACGCGGCGCTCGCCCTGCACACGGCGAGCCTGGCGGGCGCCCGCGCGACCGGCGACCCGCGCGCGATCGCGCTGGCGCTGGAGGGGCTCGCCGGGGCCCGGTCCCTCGCGGGCCTGCACGGCGAGGCCGTCCGGCTGCTGCGCGAGGCGGCCGAGCTGCGGGAGTCGTCCGGGGCGCCGCTGCCGCCGGGCGAGCGGCGCGAAGTCGATCGGATCAGCGGGAGGATCATCGACGCTCTCGGCGTTTCCCCCTTTGACGGAAATATCCCCGAGAGGACGTCCCGATGACCACGACAGACCCCACGGAAGGCCGCACGGAAGAACACACGGAAGATGTCGGCCTCGGCTGGCGCGGCGACGCGGTCGACCTGCCCGCCTACCTCAAGCGCGTCGGGCTCGACGCCGGGCTCCCGCCGACGGAGGCGACGCTGCGCGCCCTGCACCGCGCGCACGTCACGTCCATCCCGTTCGAGAACCTGGAGATCATGCTGGGCCGGCCGATCGAGGTCGACCTGGAGTCCGTGCAGGCCAAGCTGGTCGACCGGCCGCGCGGCGGCTACTGCTTCGAGCACAGCGGCCTGTTCGCGGCAGTGCTGGAACGGCTCGGCTTCCAGGTGACCGGCCTGCTCGGGCGGGTGATGATGGGCGCGGTGAAGCTGCGCCCGCCCACGCACGGCATCCTGCACGTCCGCCTCCCCGACCAGCCGGCGGACGAACCGGGCTGGCTCTGCGACGTCGGGTTCGGCGGCGGGCCGCTCGAACCGCTGCGGTTCGACGACGGCGCGGAGGTCGAGCAGGACGGCTGGAACTACCGCCTGCGGCGGGACCCGTCGGGACCGGCGCGCCACGGCTCGGCCGACGGCTGGGAGCTGCACGAGCGCGTCCCCGACGGGTGGCTGCGGCGGCACGTCTTCACGATGAACGAGGCGTACCGGATCGACTTCGAGGCGCTCAACTTCTACGTGTACGCGCATCCGCGCTCGCCGTTCACGACGCGCCCGTTCGTCCAGCGGTTCCTGCCCGAGGCGCACCGCGTGCTGGACGGGACGACCGTCACCGTCACGCGCCCGGACGGGTCCGTCGAGACCCGCGAGCACGCGCCCGCCGCGCTCCCGGACGTCCTGGCCTCGGACTTTGCGATCACGCTGGAGGGCGACGACCCGGCCCGGCTCGTCGCGTGGCTCGAAGCGCGCGCGTGACCGGAGTGGCGCGGAGAAACCTGGACATGTAATATCCAGATCATGCGGATGAGCGAGGGAGTCGAGTGGGCGGCGCACTGCTGCCTCCTGCTCGACTGGCTCGGCGAGGACGGCCCGGTGCCGACCGCGCGGATCGCCGCGGGCTACGACCTGCCCCGCCCGTACCTGAACAAGCAGCTCCAGGCCCTCGTCCGGGCCGGCATCGTCACCTCGACGCCGGGCGCGCGCGGCGGCTTCCGCCTCGCGCGCCCGCTGGCGGAGATCACGATGATGGACGTCGTCACCGCGATCGAGGGCTCGGAACCGGCGTTCCAGTGCACCGAGATCCGGCGGCGCGGCGTCGGCGCCGAGGCGCCGGAGTCGCTCTTCCGCGCGCCCTGCGCCGTCAGCACCGCCATGCGCAAGGCCGAACTGGCCTGGCGCAAGGCGCTGGCGGAGCAGACGCTCGCCGACGTGAACACGGCGGCGACGCGCGGCAACCCGGCCCTCCCGGGCCAGGTCCGCGCCTGGTACGCCCGCAACTGACCCGAACCACCCGACCCGACCAGACTCGACTCCTGCTCAGAACCTGGATATTCCCCATCCTCGAAAGAGACATCATGGAACCGCGCATGCGCAACGTGCCCGCCATCGCCGCCGACGGCTTCAAGGCCATGCTGAACCTGGAGGGCTTCCTCGCGAAGAGCCCCGTCCCCGACAGCACCCTCGAACTCGTCCGGATCCGGGTGAGCCAGATCAACGGGTGCGGCTTCTGCGTCGACATGCACGCCCGCGACGCCAAGAAGGCCGGTGAGACGGACGAGCGCCTTTGGGCGGTCGCCGCCTGGCGCGAGGCGCCGTACTTCACCGACGAGGAGCGCGCGGCGCTCGCGCTCGCCGAGGCCGCCACCCGCATCGCCGACAACCCCGCGGGCGTCCCCGACGACGTGTGGGACGAGGCCGCCGACGCCTACGACGAGGAGAGCCTCGCCGCGCTCATCTTCGCCATCGCGGCGATCAACGCGTGGAACCGCCTCAACGTCACCACCCGGCAGGTCGCGGGCACGCCCATCGCGTGACCGGGGCCGGACCGGTCACCTGACGGATGCCCGGCCACGGCCGCCCTCCCTAGCGTCGTCGGTACCGAAAGGAGCCCCGATGGCCAGCGAGAACACCGTGGCCGGCTGGATCGCCGACACCGCGCGTCCCGTCCGCGCCGACACCGCGGACGGGCCGCTCACCGACCTCGAACCGCTCCGCGACGCGGCCCGCGGCGCCGCCGGACCGCCGCACTACCTCCTCGACCTGCGCGACGCCCGGGCCCGGACGGACGCGGTCGGCGCGTGGCTCGGGACGCCCGCGCCCGTCCGGGTGATCGGCCCCGGCTACCGGCCCGCCGACGACGCCGACCACAACGTCCAGGGCGGCGCGCCCGGCACGCTGTTCGACGTCGTCGTCCACAGCCGGGAGGTCACGCCCGCCCTGCCGCTGCCCTAACCCAGCGGCAGCCGGGCCAGCTCGCCGCGCGACGCCACCCCGAGCTTCGGATACGCCTTGTACAGGTGGTAGCCGACGGTGCGGGGGCTGAGGAAGAGCTGCGCGCCGATCTCCCGGTTGCTCATCCCCGTCGCCGCCATCCGGACGACCTGGAGTTCCTGCGGCGTGAGCCGCGCGGCCAGATCGTCCGGTGCGGCGCCGTCGCCGAGGCTCTCCCCGGCGGCCCGCAGCTCCGTGCGGGCCCGCTCGGCCCACGGCGCCGCGCCGAGCCGCTCGAACCGCTCCAGGGCCGCGTGCAGCACCGCCCGCGCGTCGTTCCGCCGCCGGGCCCGGCGCAGCCACTCCCCGTACAGCAGTTCGGTGCGCGCCCGCTCGAACGGCACCTTGCTTTCGCGATGCAGTTCCAGCGCGCGCGTGTACGTCTCCTCTGCCTCGTCGTCCGGCCCCAGGAGGGCGTGGCACCGCAGCGCTACCGCCTCGGCCCACGGCTGCCGCACCTGCGCGGCCCACTCCGCGTACCAGGCCGCCGCGTCCCGCCCGTCGTCCGGGCGCCCGGACCGCACCGCCGCCTCCACCAGGTCGGGCAGGCTCGCGATCGCCCCCTGCCGGTTGGGTCCCGCGACCACGTCCGCCAGCCGGCGCAGCGCCTCCTCGTGCCGCCCGAGCCCCAGGTCCAGCAGGCTGCGCGCCGCCGCCGCGTGGACGTCGCTCGGCGGGACGCCCCGCGCGAGGGCCTCCGCGGTCAGTTCGGCGCACCGCGCCTCGTCCCCCTCGATCGCCGCGATCAGCGCGAGGACCGTCTCCAGGTAGACGCGGATGCGGTGCTGCCCGGTGTCCTCGGCGATCCGCAGGCCCTCCGCCGCGCCCGTCAGCGCCTCCCGGTGCCGCCCCAGGAAGACCAGCGTGCGGGACCGCAGCATCAGCACCGACGGCAGCAGCCCGATCGCGCCCTCGTCCCGGAACCGCCGCTCCAGCTGCGCCGCGTGCTCCTCGGCGCCCGCCACGTCCCCGATCATCAGGTGCCACATCCCGGCGCGCACCCGGTCGCGGGCGCCGAAGCAGTGCGTCATCCCGTCGATCAGCTCGCGCAGCGCCGCCACGCCGTCCGCGCTGCCGGACTCGCCGAGCGGGTTCTGGCCGGGGAACACGCGGGCGAGCGCCGCCAGGTGGTGCGCGTTCGGCAGGCCCGCGCCCCGCTCGGCGATGCCCTCCACCGCCGCGAAGTCCCCCGCGTTCGCCGCGGCCGACGCCGCCTGGAAGAACAGGTACCCGGCCGTCATCGGGTCGGTGTCCGCCACGGACGCCGCGGTGTCGGCGAACAGCCGGTACGCCTCCTTCGTCCGGTCCTGCTCGTCGGCGAGCGTCGCCCGGATCAGCGTCAGCGACGCCCGCGCCACCGGATCCGCCAGGTCGGGCTCGGCCCGCGCCGCGATCTCCACCGCCCGCTCCGCCAGTCCCGCGTCCGCCGCGGCCCGCGCGGCCGCCGCCAGCCGCCGCCCCCGCTCCGCCCGGCCGGGGCTCAGCTCCGCCGCGGACTCGTACATCGCCGCCACCGACGCGAACCCGCCCGCGCTCCGCTCCGTCTCCGCCGCGTCCTCCAGGACCCGCGCGACCTGCTCGTCGGGGCCCGTCACCGAACGCGCCAGGTGGAACGCCCGATGGCACCCGTCGCCCCGCTCCCCGTACGCCGCGGCGAGCGCCCGGTGCGCCTCGAGCCTGCGCCGCAGCGGCTCGTCCCCGTACGCCGCCGACCGGATCAGCGGGTGCCGCACCTCGATCCGCCCCTCCACCGTCGTGCGGAGCAGACCGGCGCGCTCCGCCGGTTCGAGGTCCGCGACGGACGCGCCGAGCCGCGCCGCCGCGTCCGTCACGACCGCGACGTCCCCGAGGTCGTCCGCCGCGACCAGCAGCACGAACAGCCGCGACGGCTCCGGCAGCGCCGCGAGCTGCGCGGCGAACGACCGCCGGATCCGCTCGTACGCGGACGAACCGCCCGCCGTCCCTGGGAACTCCAGCAGCGCGAGCGGATTGCCCATCGCCTCCGTGAGGACCTCGTGGTGGACGTGCCTCGGCAGTTCGGGGGCCCGGGCCGCCAGCAGCCGCGTCGCCGCGTCCGCGTCGAGCCCGGCCAGCCGCAGCTCCGGCAGCCCCGCCGCCCGGAAGTCCCCCGGCTCGCGCACCGCCAGCAGCATCGCGATCCGCTCCGCCTCGAGCCGCCGCCCCGCGAACAGCAGCGCCTCCGCCGACGGGCCGTCCAGCCACTGCGCGTCGTCCACCAGCACCAGCAGCGGGCGCTCCTCCGCCAGGTCGGCCAGCAGCGTCAGCACCGCCAGGCCCACCAGGAACCGGTCGCCGCCCTCGCCGCCCATCCCGAGCGCCGCCCGCAGCGCGCGCGCCTGCGGGTCCGGCAGCGCCCCGACGCCGTCCAGGTGCCGGCCGAGCATCATGTGCAGGCCCGCGTACGGCATTCCGCTCTCGTACTCGACGCCCGTCGCCCGCAGCACCCGCGCGCCGTCGGCCTCGGCGCGCTCCGCCGCGTACTCCAGCAGCGCCGTCTTGCCGATGCCCGCCTCGCCCCGCAGGACGAGCACCCCGCTGCGTCCGTCCCGGGCCTCCCCGAGCAGCCGGTCGATCCCGGCCCGTTCGTCTTCCCGCCCGTAAAGCACGATCGTCAGGCTACGGCCTGCCGGCGGAGCCCCCGCCACCGTCGACTTCGCGCTCGACATCCCCTGCGTGGCGTTCGCGGTCTTCGAGGCCGCCGAGTACGGCGTGCCGACCACCGCCGCCGCGCTGCTGTTCTTCGCCCTGCCCGACCTGGCGCGGCTCGCCGGGGCCCGCCCGCCCGGCGTCCTCTACCAGGCCGTCAACCGCGTGTGGATCCCGCTCGCGGTGCTCGTCGGGTACACGTTCGGGCCCATCGTGTGGCCGCCGCTGTTCACCGCCGGGCTCGGCTGGCTCGCGCGCATCGCCGTCCAGCGCACGTTCGGCCGGGGCCTCGTCGGAGTCGAACGCCGCACACCGGGTAGCGGTCCCACCATGAACCAGGACAAGCGCGACGAGGACAAGCCGCTCGCCGACCGGCGCGACGACCCGGGCGAGCCCGAGCCGGACTTCGCCGACGAGCACACGCCCGGCCCCACCGACCCGCCCAACGCCGAGGCCGATACGCCCGGCGGGGAGGACGACGGCTACACGCCGCAGACCCGCACCTGACCCCTCGGCCCGCCGGGCAGCCCGTGCCGCTCGACGCCGCCAATTTAGTCACGAATCTTGACCATCAAGAACTGTGACTATATTCTGGACGGCACCGGCACAGCGGCGCGGCCCGTCACCGACGATCGGGCGCGACCGGCCGGACTCCCGGAAGGAGCCGCCACCATGACCCGATCGGCACCCACTCCCCTCGCCCGGCGGTCGCACGCGGCCTTCACCGGCGACGTGCACCTGCCCGGCGAGGCGGGCTACGACGCCCTCCGCGCCGCTCCGTTCGCGCCCATCGACCCGCGCCCCGCACTGATCGCCGAGGCGACCGGCGCGGACGACGTCCGGACGGCGGTCCTGGCGGCCCGCGACGCCGGACTGCGGTTCGCGGTGCAGGCCACCGGGCACGGCACCCGCGTGGCCTGCGACGACGGCCTGCTGCTGCGGACCTCGCGGATGGCCGGAGTGCTCGTCGACCCGCACCGGCGGCTCGCCCGCGTCGGACCCGGCGCCCGGTGGGAGCAGGTCCTGGCGGCCGCCGCGCCCTTCGGCCTGGCCGGGCTGTCGGGCTCGCACGGCGACGTCGGCGTCACCGGCTACACCCTGGGCGGCGGCCTCGGCTGGCTGTCGCGCGCCCACGGCTTCGCCGCCGACAGCCTGCTGCGCGCCCGGGTCGTGACGGCCGACGGGCGGCAGGTGGTCGCCTCCCCCGACAGCCACCCCGACCTGTTCTGGGCGCTGCGGGGCGGCGGCGGCAACTTCGGCGTGGTCACCGCGCTGGAGTTCCGGCTGTACCCGGTGGACCGGGTCTTCGCCGGCACGGCCTGCTTCCCGGTCGAACGCGCCGCCGAGATCGTCACCCGCTACCGCGACTGGATCGACGGGGCGCCCGACCGGCTCAGCACGGCGCTGCTGATCACCCCGATGCCCGACGGCCCGGAGGTCCCCCCGTCCGTGCGCGGCCGCCGCGTCCTGCAACTCAAGGTGCTGTACGCCGGGAGCGCCGACCGGGCCCGGCGCCTGCTCCGGCCGCTCACCCGGGCCGCGGGCCCGGCGCTCGCCCAGGACTTCCGCGTCCTGCCCTACGCCCGCGCCGAGATGGGCGGCACCGCCCCCGGCCAGGTCGAACTCCTCAGGGAACTCCCGGACTCGGCGATCGCCGCGATCGTGCGGGCCGCCGCGCCCGACCACGGACCGGCGGTGGAGATCCGGCACTGGGGCGGCGCGATGGCCCGCCCCGCCGCCGGCGCCGGACCGGTCGGCCACCGCACCACCCGCCTGTCGGTGACCGCCGACGCGCCGTCCCCGGCCCTGGCCGGCGCGCTGCGCCCGCACACGAGCGGCGGGGCGTTCCTGAACTTCCTGCACGACCCCGCCCGGACCGCCGAGGCGTACACCGCCGCCGACCTCGCCCGCCTCATCGGCGTCAAGCGCCGCTACGACCCCGACAACGTCTTCGGCCTCACCCACAATCTGCCGCCCGCCCCGCCCGCCGCCGCGTGACCCCGGCGGCGCGGGCGGCCGCACGCCGCGGACCCGCGCCCAGCCGTTACGCTGATCACGAGCGGCCGCCCCCCGTTCCGGCCGCCGGTCTCGGAGGTGGCGGCCCATGGCCAGCGAGCACGCCCGGACGCGCGACGGCCGCGAGCTCCATCTCGAACGGCACGGCGCGGGCACGCCCGTCGTGGTGTTCGAGTCCGGCGCGGGCGCCTCCCGCAACATGTGGGGCACGGTCGTCCCCGCGATCTCCGGCCGGACCACCGCCGTCGTGTACGACCGCAGCGGCCTCGGCCGCAGCCCCGTCGACCCCGAGCCCCGGACCCTCGCGCGCCTCGCCGCCGACCTGCGGGACGTCCTCGACCACCTCGGCGACGGCCCGTTCATCCTCGTCGGCCACGACTGGGGCGGCCCGATCGTCCGGACCGTCGCCGCCGAGGACCCGGGCCGCATCACCGGGCTCCTCCTCGTCGACCAGGACGACGAGGGCAGCGACCACTACTTCATGCCCGGCACCCGGCGGCGGATGCGGCTCAGCGCGCTCACCGACCCGGCCGCCGCCCGCCTCGGGCTGTTCCGGTTCAGCATCGGACGGCTCGCCGCCAAGCTCCCCGAGCCCGCCGCGACCGCCCTCCGCGAGGAGGACGGCACCCTCGAGGCCACCCGCGTGCAGATGGCCGAACTCGCCGGCATGGTCGACGACCTGCGGCGCCTCCGCGACGACCCGCCGAAGCTCCCGGACGTCCCGGTCACGCTGATCTCCGGCCGCCGCTCCGGCGGCCTCGGCGGCGGGGGCCGCGCCTCCCTCAACACCGCGCACCGCGCCCGCGCCGCGGCGCTCCCGCACGGCCGCCACATCGTCGCCGAGAAGTCCGGCTACCTCGTCCCGTTCACCGAGCCGGGCCTGCTCGTCCGCGAGATCCTCCGCATCATGGACGTCACGCGCTGAAACGCCGGGGACCCGCAGGCCCCCGGCGTCCGCGCGTCAGTCGGGATGCGGCGGCCGCTGGTCCGGCGGCGTCCCGCCGCCCTCGCCGCCGCCCTTGCTCCCCTTGTCCGTGCCGTGCGCGTGGCCCTTCCCCCGCGTCGTCTTCGGGTCCGTGGCCTCCGGCGCCGGCTCGTTCGTCACGGAGGTCCGCTCGGTGCGGCGCATCTCCGGTTGCTGCGGATTCGGCATGTCTTCCCCCTATGCGCTGGACGGCTCGGGACGCAGCGGGTCGTGCCCCACGCTCATCAGCTCGTGCCGCCACCGCTCGTCCCCGGCCTCTTCGGGCGGAGGGTTGTCCAGGTGCTCCTCCACGAAGTCGACGACCTCCTGCATCACCTCGGCGTCCCCGGCCGTCAGGTCCACCTTCCGCTTCCGCAGGATGTCCACGACCCGGGCGCCGAGCTCCGACACCCCGGGCCCCTCACCCGGCTCGGGGAAGGCGTCCTCCCCCGACGCGTCCGTGAGCAGCCACGTGCGCAGCTCGTCCGAGGTCATGTTGACGAGCCGGTGAAAGTCCTCCCAGGCGATCTCCGCCTCGGCCGATATCCGATCGCTCATCGGCACCTCCCGTGGACGGTCAATTCTCCGCCTTACCCGTCCCCGCCCGTCCCATTCACCTCGACCGTGCGGACTCCGCGCGGGCTACGCTCGGACGACCATGTCGGACTTGCTCGGAATCAACCACCTGACGCTCGCCACGACCGACCTCGACGGACTCGTCGCGTACTACACCGGCCTGCTCGGCGCGACGCTCGCCTTCGAGCGCGCCGCCACCGCCGACGCCCCGCGGATCGCCGTCCTCGACGTCGGCGGCGCCGACCACCTGATGATCGTCGAGACCGCCGCCGCCCCCGCCACCGGCCTCGACCCCCTGCACCGCGCGGGCTGGGGCCTGCGCGTGCCCACCCACGCCCGCCTGCGCGAACTCCGCGACCGCCTCCTCGCCGCCGGACGTCCGGTCGGCGAGATCGAGACGCTCCCCACGCAGTGGACGATGACGGCCCGCGACCCCGACGGCCGCCCCGTCGACGTCCGCGCCCACCGCCCCCGCCTCTGACGCATGGACGCGACGGGCCCGGTCTTCGCCACCCGCCGGAAACCGACATCGGACATGAGCCCGGGGAGCGCCCCCTCGGCGTTGAACCGCGTGTTCTCCCGGCCGTCCGCCGCCTGCACCACCCGGAACGCCAGCCCGCCTCACGGCGCGCACTTCGCCCAGACGAGCTTGCCGCCCTCCACCAGCGGGCGTATGCCCCACGTGTCGGTGAGCCGGGCGACCATGAGCACGCCCCGCCCGCACGTCGCCGCGTGGTCCTCCGGCTGCACGACCGGACGCCCGTCGCCCCCGTCCCACACCTCGATCACCGGGCGCCCGTCCCGCTCGTCCCGGAACACCCGCACGACGATCGGCCCGTCCCCGTGCTGCCACGCGTTCGTGACCAGCTCGGACACGATCAGCCGCGCCGTGTGGTCGTCCCCGATCCCCCACTCCCGGAACCGCTCGGCGACGAACCGCCGCGCCGCCCCCGGTGCCCGCTCCGACGGCTCCAGCACCACCGTCGGCACCTCGCCCGCCCGCATCGTCGCCGCCATCTCACGCCTCCCTTGACCGCCTTGTCGAATTCCGATGACAGTCAGGCACGCTGGAAGTACTCTGCGTAACAAATCGCAGACCTCGAGTGGCAAGTCGCGACGGCCGTCCCGGAATCACTTGGGTGTTGGTTGGGCGCGCTTTGCAAGGGAGGATGGGGACATGGCGCCACAGCGCAAGCGCGGGACGGTCTCGCCCACGCTGCTCGCCTTCGGACGCAGGTTCCGGCGGCTCCGGGAGGCGAAGGGCTGGACGCAGGAGTCCGTGGGACGCCGCGCGAACGGCGGCCAGGGAGTGAAACCCCAGTACATCGGAGCGGTCGAGAACGGCCGCACCCGCTGCACGCGCGAGTTCGCCGAGACGATGGACCGCGTCCTGGAGGCGGACGGCGAACTCCTCGACCTCTATGACGACCTCGTCAAGGACGCCACGTTCCCCACCTGGTTCGACTGGCACACCGTCGAGCCCGAGGCCGTCATGCTCCAGTCGTACCAACCGCTGCTCATCCACGGCCTGCTGCAAACCGCGGGTTACGCCTCCGCACTCCTCAAGGGCAACAAGGACGCCGTGGAGGCCCGTCTCAACCGCCAGAGCATCCTCACCAGGGAAGACCCGCCTCCGCCGAACTTTTCCGTTCTGCAGGATGAGGTCTCTCTGCACCGGCTCGTCGGCAGTCCGGAGGTCATGAAGGAGCAACTCGAGCAGGTCATCTACCAGGCCGAACAAGGTGTCGTCACAGTCCAAGTGGTCCCGAGCCGGGGAGAACACCTTGGAAACGTCGGCGCGTTCAGTCTCGCTACCCTGGCCGACAGGAGCGAAATCGCCTATGCGGATATGGCCGCACGCGGCCTGACACTCAGCGATCCGGACGACATCGCAACGATCAGCGGCACGCTGATCTCCATTCGAGCGTTGGCACTCCCCTCAGACCAATCGCTCGATGTAATTCGTAAGGTGGTGCAAGAAAGATGGACTTGACCAGGGCCGCTTGGCGTAAGAGCAGCTACACCGGCCCCAACGGCGGCGACTGCGTCGAACTGGCCTCGTTCCCGGAGACGGTCGCCGTCCGGGACAGCAAGGACCCGGACGGGCCGAAGCTCGTCGTGAACCGGGCGGTTTAGGGTACGGGCCGCCGGCACACTCACTAGAGGCTTTTCTCGGCAGCATGGGATCACTCACTTCACCTAACACGGCTCGGCATC
>NZ_JBFAUZ010000070.1:0-42396 GCF_040679555.1 Spirillospora sp. NPDC052242 | reverse complement strand
CCTGCGGAGAGAGTACTCCGGGCGGATCCGGGGAGTGACCTTCCAAGGGGACGGACGGACGGTCAGGGCGAGGAGCTGCCCTGGCGGGCAACGAGCACACTTCCCCCCGAGCGAGTGGAGGTGGCGGGAATCGAACCCGCGTCCTTCGATGATGAGTCAGGGCTTCTCCGGGTGCAGCCTGCTAGGCGGTTTCTCGGCCCCGGCGCTCACGCAGGCTAGTCGCCGACGGGCTCAGTCGCTGTTGGTTTTCCCTTACGGCCCCGCGACCGGGCTGCAAGGTGGAGTCTCCTGATGATGTCAGGTCCCGGGGCGGAGACTCACCCGGGCTGACAGAGTTCGCTCCTCGCTCAGGCGGCGAGGGCGAACTCGGACTGCTTCTTGTTGGCAGTTATTGTTTTGCTGTCACAGGATTTACGAGGTCACGACAGCAACCCTCGACCCGCTTCTCCTGGCTCGATCGACCGAAGTCGAAGCCGGTCACCCCCATGTTGAGTTGTCAAAGCGGCCCGAGGGCCGCGCATGTTGACGTTACTAGGATAACGCGTGGCGGGGCAACGTGATTCCCGGTGGACGCGTGAAACCCGGGCGGGCGCGTGGCGCCCGCCCGGGTTCGACCGGCAGGGTCGGGCCGGTCCGGACGGCAGAGCCTCCCCCGAGACGAGGCTCTGGTCTCATCACGGCGACTGAGTCCGCAACCCCCCAAGCGGTTTCTCAGTCATAGGGGAAGACGCTCGGGGGGCGGGCGTTGGTTGCGGTCCGGACGTAAACAGGTTTTAAAGTCAGCCGAAGAAGGTCGCGGCGACCTGGGCGGCGTCCACCTGGCCCTCGATGGCGATGGCGACGGCGAGGTCGCCGTTGGAGCCGACGAACCAGGAGACGTTCTTGGAGCTGCCGCCCTCGTTGTAGGTGTTGAAGGAGGTGACTCCGGCGACCTCGCGGTCGACGTGGGCGGCCTTGGCGGTGCCGTTCCGGGCGGAGTTCTCCAGGACCTCCTTGAGGTTCGCGATCGACTCCGACGGGAGGTTCTGGGCGGGCGCCCGCTGCTCGACGTTGGGGACGTCCTTGCCCTTGAAGACGTACGGGGGACGCCAGGTGCCGGCCTGGGCGGCCGCGGCGACGAGGGCCATCGCGAGGGGGCTGACCTCGACGCCGCCCTCGCCGACCATCGTCGCGGCCTTCTCGCCCTCGTTGTCGGGGGACGACACCGAGCCGGTGAACGCGGGGACCTGCAGGCCCCAGTCCTGGCCGATGCCGAAGCGGGCCGCCTCGGCCAGCAGGGTCTTGCCGTCGATCTTGCCGCTCTGCTGGGCGAGGGCGGTCTTGCAGGACAGCGCGAGGTGGTTGGTGAACTCGCTGTCCGCGTACGCCTTCGTGGTGAAGTTCTTGCCGCCGACCGTGGTCGTGCCGGGGCAGGACGTCTCGGTGGCCGGGGTGAGGCCGCCGTGGCTGAACAGCGCCTGGGCGGAGACGATCTGGAACGTCATGCCGGGCGGGTAGTGGCCCTCGAACGCGCGGTTCTCGCCCTTGGTGCCGTGGTTGGAGACCGCGAGCACCTCGCCGGTGGCGGGCCGGACGGCCACGAGGGACGCCGGGAACGGCAGGCCGTTCAGGGCCCGGTCGGCGGCGACCTGGACGCCCGGGTCGAGCGTCGTCTGAACCTCGTTCGGCTTCTCGCCGGGCCAGCTCTTCAGGGTCGAGGTGCGCTGCCCGTTCGGGTCCTGCGCGACGACGCTGACGGTGGGGGTGCCGGCGAGGCGGCGCTGCATGAGCAACTGGACGCCGCTGACGCCGATCGTGTCGCCGGGCTGGTACGGGGCGCCGACCTCCTGCAGCCGGTCGGACGTCGCGGGGCCGAGGGTCCCGATCAGCTCGGGGGCGGCCTTCGGCGCGATCGGCGCGACGACCTCGTGGAACTCCAGGCCGGGGATGTTGCCGTGGAGCCGCTGGATCAGCCGGGCGTGCGTCGCGGCCTGCAGGGTCATCAGCGGCAGGAACTCCTGCGGCGGCGCGGACAGGACGCGGCCGTGGAGGCGTTCGGCGTCGAGCCGGCGGCCGCCGTCCATCTCGGTCGCCTTCGCGAGGGCGTCGAGGGTCTTCTTCGGGTCCTTCAGCCGGCCGGGGGTGACCCCGACCTGCCAGGCCCGGGCGGGGCTCAGCATCGAGTTGCCGTTGGTGTCGGTGATCAGCGCTCGCTCGGGCACCTCGCTGACCACCGCGAGCCGCTGGCCCTGCTGGAGCTTCGGGTTGATGATGGACGGGCTCCAGACGACCTTCCAGTGGCCGCCGACGCGCTTGAGGTCCATGTGGCCCTTGTACTCCCAGGGCCGCCCGTTCTCGCCGAGGTCGATCTTGACGGAGAACGACGCCTGCGCGGTCTCGCCGTCCTTGACGATCGCCGCGGCGTCGGGGTCGGCGCCGAGGACGCCGATCGACAGCCGCAGGGACGCCGCGTCGAGCTGGGCGCTCACCTTGCTGAGGGCGTCCGCGACCTGCTTCTCGTCGGCGCCCACGGTGTTGCCGGCGGCGGCCTCGTAGTTGCCGACCGACCAGGCGATCAGGAAGTCACGGACGGCCGGCATCGCCGACCGCTCGGCGAAGCAGCCGGTGGTCAGGGACGCGACGAGGGCGCCGCACCCGGCCAGCGAGATCGCTCGGCGCCGGACGCTGCGCGTCCGGTCTCGGTTGGTCTTCGACACCCTTCACCGTCTCCTGAACCGGGCCGCCTGTGCACGCTGCATCTCCCGCTGGGCCTCCCGCTTGGCGATGGCCTGCCGCTTGTCGTAGGACTTCTTACCACGGGCCAGGCCGATCTCGATCTTGGCCTTGCCGTCCTTGAAGTAGAGCGACAGCGGGACGAGGGTCCAGCCGGGATCGGACGTCTTGTCGATGATCTTCTGGATCTCGCGCCGGTTCAGCAGCAGCTTCCGGCGCCGCCGCGGGGCGTGGTTCGTCCAGGTGCCCTGCGTGTACTCGGGGATGTGGACGTTTTCCAGCCACACCTCCCCGTCCCTGACGTGGGCGAAGCCGTCGACGAGGGAGGCGCGGCCGGCGCGGAGGGCTTTGACCTCGGTGCCCATCAGCACCATGCCCGCCTCCCAGGTGTCGTCGATGTGGTAGTCGTAGCGGGCCCGCTTGTTCTGGGCGATGAGCTTTCGCCCTGTGTCGCGTGACACGTGATCAGCCTCGGTCCTTGTCCGGCAGCGTCGCGTCCAGGCCGCGCAGCACCGTCCGGGCGCGCTGCTCGGCCGCTTCGGGAGGGCGGTCGGCGGAGACCGCCACGTCGGGTTCGATCCCGACACCGTCGAGGTTACGGCCGCTCGGGGTGCGGTAGCGACCGACGGTCAGCTCGATCGTCGAACCGTCGGAGAGCTCGATCGGCTCCTGCACCGACCCCTTGCCGTATGTACGTGATCCTACGAGGACCGCGCGGTCGCGGTCGCGCAGGGACCCGGCGACGATCTCCGCGGCGCTCGCCGTCCCGGCGTCGACGAGCACGACCAGCGGCGACTCGGCGTCCCCGGGACGGTCGGCGGTGTAGCGGCGGGGCGGTTCGCCGCGCCGCTCGTAGGTGACGACCGGGCCGCCCGCGAGGAACGCCGACGCCGCCCCGACGGACTCCTCCAGCAGCCCGCCCGGGTTCCCGCGCAGGTCGAGGACGAACCCGGCGGACGGCGCGGGCTCGACGGCGGCGCGGACGCGGTCGCCGGTGCCGCGGGTGAACGCGCCGACGCGGATCGTCCGGACGCCGCCGGGCCCGTCGGTCACGGTGACGTCGCCCTTGCCGACGGACGTCCGGACGAGCCGGTACGTGCGGGCGCGGGAGTCGCGGGTCACGGTGAGGTCGACGGCGTCGCCCTCGGGCCCGCGGAGCGCGGCGGCGACGCGGGCGAGGTCCCAGCCGGCGGTCGCGGCGCCGTCCACGGCGGTGACGACGTCGCCCGCGCGGACCCCGGCGCGCGCGGCGGCGCTCCCGGGCTGGACGCTCGCGACGCGGACCCGCTCGTCGCCGTCCTCGGCGCCGAGCCACAGCCCGACCCCGCTGTAGTGCCCGTTGAGGCGTCCCTCGACGTCGTCGTACCGGCGGGCCGGGTAGTAGCGGGCCCACGCGTCGCCGAGCCCGCGCAGCATGCCCTCGATCGCGTGCCGGTCGAGTTCGGCGCGCCCGACGGGGTGCGCCGCACTGCCGCCGATCTTGGCGGCGGCCTCGTCCAGGACGGACCCGCCGGCGACGGCGGCGTGCCGGTCGGGGCCCGGTCCGCTGACCGCGCCGAGACCGTACGCGCCGAGGACGGCGGACGCCATGACGGCACCGCGGAGCAGGCGACCGGACGGGAACATGCCGCAAGTCTAGAGTCGGGGCCGGTGCGGGCCCGGCGTTCCGCTCAGATCCGCAGGTATCGCCGGAGGGTCAGGAAGGAGGCGATCGCGCACAGCAGGACGCCGAAGCAGATCGACACCACGATGACCGAGAGGACCGTGCCCCAGCCGAGCGTGCTGATGAGCTGGATGTCGTCGGCGAGCCGGTCGAGCAGCAGGAACTTGCTCATCACGAGCAGGATCGAGGCGAACAGGCCGCCGATCAGGCCGGCGATCGCGCCCTCCAGGATGAAGGGCAGCTGGATATAGGTGTTGGAGGCGCCGACGAGCCGCATGATGCCGGTCTCCCTGCGCCGGTTGAACGCCGACAGCCGGACGGTGTTGCCGACCAGCAGCACGGAGGCGACGACCTGGATCAACGCGATCACCAGGGCGCCCCACTGCAGCGCGTTCAGGATGCCGAAGAACCGGTCGAGGATCTCCTGCTCGTTGATCACCGTGTCCACGCCGGGACGGCTCTGCACGGCGTTGGCGACGGCCTTGTACTCCTCGGCGTTCTTGAGCTTGACGCGGAAGGAGTCGGGGATGTCGCCCTCGCGGGTGCTCTCCACGAAGCCGGGCGAGCCCGCGTAGCGCTCCTTGAACCGCTGGTACGCCTCCTGCCGGCTCTCGTAGGTGACATCCGAGACCTCGGACATGCCCTTGAGCTGCTGCTCGAGCTGCTTGCGCTGGTCCTCGGTGACGTCCTGCCCCTGGCAGGCCGGGTTCGAGCTGGTCTTCGCGCACAGGAAGATCGAGACCTCGATCTTGTCCTGCCAGTAGCTCTTGGAGGCGGAGACCTCGGCGCGGATGAGCAGGCCGGTGCCGAAGAGCGCCATGGCGATGGCGACCGTGATGATGAGGGAGATCGTCATCGTCAGGTTCCGGCGGAGACCGATCCAGATCTCCTGGAGAACGAACTGTACGCGCATGCCTCGCTGTCCTTGGTCGCCTGTCGTCGTCCCGGCTGTCTTCGCGGTGGCGGGAACGGGTGGTTCAGATGGAAGCCGTCAGTGGGCCGGCCGGGTTCTCAGTAGGCCTGGCCGTAGACGCCGCGCGACTGGTCGCGGACGACCCGCCCGTCCTCGAGCTCGACGACGCGCTTGCGGAAGGCGTCGACGATCGCGGCGTCGTGGGTGGCCATGACGACGGTGGTGCCGGTCCGGTTGATGCGGTCCAGCACCTTCATGATGCCGATGGAGGTGGCCGGGTCGATGTTGCCCGTCGGCTCGTCCGCCAGCAGGATCATCGGCCGGTTGACGAACGCGCGCGCGATGGCGACGCGCTGCTGCTCGCCGCCGGACAGCTCGTGCGGCATCCGGTGGGCCTTGCCCTCGAGACCGACCAGGTCGATGACCTCGGGCACGACCTTGCCGATGAAGCGCCGCGGCTTGCCGATCACCTCGAGGGCGAACGCGACGTTCTCGAAGACGTTCTTGTTCGGGAGCAACCGGAAGTCCTGGAAGACGCAGCCGATGCGGCGGCGCAGGTGCGGCACCTTCCAGTTGCTCAGTCTGTTGAGGTCCTTGCCCGCCACGTGCACGTGACCCTGGGAAGGACGCTCCTCCTTGAGGATGAGTCGCAGGAAGGTCGACTTGCCGGAGCCCGACGGGCCGACCAGGAACAGGAACTCGCCCTTGTCGATGGCGACGTTCACGTGCTGGAGGGCGGGCCGGTTCTGGCTCCGATAGACCTTGGTGACGTTGTCGAAATTGATCACGGCTGCATCACGGCGGTTCAGTCTAGGGGTTGGGGAGCGGCCCCGACCTGCGGCGGCGGATCCGTTCCGTCGCGTTCGGCCTGCGCCGCCCGGCTCTGCGGCCCGGGCGGGCCGTGGAGCCTGCGAGCAGTGTAGAGGGGACAGTCAACTACCTCGTCCCACTCGACGTGGTGGTGATGACGCGGTGGGAATGACCGGGCCCGCACCGTGCGGGCACTGTGCGGGGTCTGGGGGTCGCCCCCGAGTGGTTCGTACCGTTCAAGATTCCAGACTTGCCGGAACGACCATACAGTCCGGCTAGGCTGGATGATGGGAAAGATGCCTAATAAGTCGGTGATCGACGCATCCGCACGGACCCGCGTGCCGAGCACGGAGATGGGGGCCACACCATGAGCTGCGAAGATCTGATCTGCGCCCGTTGCGCGAACCCGGTCGTCGAGGGACGCTGCCCGACCTGCAGGATCGCCCGCTCCCAGATGCACCGGCACGGGCCGTCGCTGCCCCCGGCGCTCGTCCTGGCCGTGCTGGTCGCGCTGCTGTTCGTGGCGCTCGTGCTACAGCGCGTGTACTGAGGGCTCTGAGAGCCTTCTCACCAACTCCGTGACCGGGAACCCTGCCGTCCACAAATCCGGATGAATCGGGTGAACGGCGTCAGTTCTTCTTCAGCGGCGGGGTGTTCGCGCGGGTGACGGCCCCGTTGTCGCCGATGACCCGCGCCTTGGCCGTCCCCGAGCCGCCGTCGCCGTCCTTCTTCTCTCCGCCGTCGCCTTCCCCGGACGGACGGTCGCCGCTCGGGCTCGCGCTCGCACTCGGGCTCGCGCTCGCACTCGGGCTCGCGCTCCCGCTCGGCGACGGCTCACCGGAACCGGCGTCCTCGCCCTCCTCGCCGTCCTCGCGCGGCGGGTCGTAGGCGGCGAAGTGCAGCGTCGACGCCGTGTCGACCCTGTTCCCCTCGACGGTCCCGTCGAGCAGGTGCTCCGCCTCGGCCGGGATCTCGGGCCGGGGCGCCTCCGGGTCGTCGGCGGCGGCCTCGGAGATGAGCGAGGCGTTGCGGTACAGCGAGTAGATGATCAGCCCGCCGCCGTCCTCGGTGCGCAGCCCGAAGTAGGGGAAGGACGTCGCCGTCGGCACGACCGTCAGCGTCAGGTCGTCCTTCCCGGCGTCCTCCTTCGCCTCCTCGGCCCGCTCGTAGTAGCCGCTCGTGCGCGGGCCCGCCTCCATGACCTTGGCGGCGACGCTGCCGTCGCCCTCGGCGGCCATCGTCGCGTGGATGCCGCCCATCTCCTGCGGCCGGATGAGGACGGACGTGTCGTCACTGCGCAGCGCCTCCGCGTAGCCGTCGTCGTCGACCGCGACCGCGGGGACGTCGGCGTCCCGGTCGAGGACGACGACGTTGGTCAGCGACCAGCGGCGGTCGGCGCCGCGCAGGATGAACGACATCAGCACCCGGCGCCCGCTGTCGGACTCGCCCACGACCGAGCGGTCCACGGACGCCACGAACCACTGCGGGTAGCCGCCCGACCGCAGCTTCGGGACGTACAGCTCGGGCCTGCCGTAGTCGAAGCGGCGCACGGGATCGCCGTCGTAGGCGGCCTTGCGGAACTCGGCGGCGGTGAGCTGGGACTGCCCGTCGGACGTCCAGGTCAGCGCGAGCCGCTCGTCGCCCGCGGCGCGCGCCACGTCCTCGTTGATGACATAGGTACGGAAGGCGTCCTTCGCGACCTGCGGGGTGAGGTCGACCGGTTCGGGCGGCGAGGGCGTGGGCATGGCGGCGGTCGGCCGCACCTCCGGCGTGCTCTGCTGAGCGCAGCCCGCGGCCGCCATCGGCACCAGCAGCATGACGGCCGCCAGCGCGCGCGCGATCGTGTGCAAAACTCCGTCCCCCGGACCCGACGTTCGCCCTGACGCTCAGGCCGTCCGGCAGGGCCTCCCGTTCGCCGATTCTGCCACCCAGGGTATGGGGCGGGCGCCCCCGGCACTGCCGGGACGGCGATAAGCTCGGAAGCGTGGCAGGCATGGAACCGGAAGAGCGACTCAAGGAGCTCGGCGCGACCCTGTCCGGCATCGAGCAGGTGCTGGACCTCGACGGCATGCGGCGCGACATCGCCGAGCTGCGCGAGCAGTCCGCCGACCCCGACCTGTGGAACGACCAGGAGCGCGCCCAGTCGGTGACCCGCCGCCTGTCGTACCTGGAGAGCGAGCTGGGCAGGGTGGAGGGCCTGCGGCAGCGTCTCGACGACGCCGCGACCCTGTACGAGATGGCCGCCGAGATGGACGACGCCGACACGCGCGCGGAGGCCGACGGGGAGCTGGAGGAGCTGCGCAAGGCCGTCCAGCAGCTCGAGGTCCGGACGCTCATGTCGGGCGAGTACGACGCCCGCGAGGCGCTCGTCACGATCAACGCGCAGGCCGGCGGCGTCGACGCGGCCGACTGGGCCGAGCAGCTCCAGCGCATGTACCTGCGGTGGGCCGAGCGGCACGGCTACCCGACCGAGGTCTACGAGACGTCCTACGCCGAAGAGGCCGGGATCAAGTCGACGACGTTCACGGTCAAGGCGCCCTACGCGTACGGGACGCTGCGCGGCGAGCACGGCACGCACCGGCTCGTCCGCATCTCCCCGTTCGACAACCAGGGCCGCCGGCAGACGTCGTTCGCCGGGCTCGACGTCGTCCCGGTGGTCGAGCAGAGCGACCACGTCGACATCGACGAGGGCGACCTGCGGATCGACGTGTACCGGTCGTCCGGTCCCGGCGGGCAGGGCGTCAACACGACCGACTCCGCGGTCCGGATCACGCACCTCCCGACGGGCATCGTGGTGTCCTGCCAGAACGAGCGGAGCCAGCTGCAGAACCGGGCGACGGCGATGAACGTCCTGCAGGCGAAGCTGCTGGAGCGCAAGCGGCAGGAGGAGGCGGAGAAGATGTCCGCCCTGCGCGGCGAGGGCACCAGCAGCTGGGGCACGCAGATCCGCAACTACGTCCTGCACCCGTACCAGATCGTCAAGGACCTCCGCACGGGCGTCGAGGCGGGCAACCCGTCGTCCGTCCTGGACGGCGACATCGACGAGTTCATCGAGGCGGAGATCCGCTGGATGCGGCAGCAGGAAGCCGACGCCTGATCTTTTTTCTCGCGTTCGCAGAGTGATCAGGTGGTCACTCTGCGATGATTCCGGGTGGACTCAGCTCGTCGATTCCACCCGGGGGACCGCATGCCCGCACGCACACCCGCACGTCCGCACGGGCGCTCACGCCCGCGCCCGGTCGTGGCCGCGCTGGCGGTGCCCTGCCTGCTCGGCGCCGCCGCCGCGGGCTGCAGCGAGAGCCCGTCCGGGGCGTCGTCCGGGTCGGACGCGCCGCCCGCGCTGAGCCGGGCGCAGGCCGAGCAGGTGCTGAAGTCCTACACCGCCGCCGCCGACCGGGCCGGGCAGCGGCTGAGCCGCCGGGCGCTGGCCGCGGTCGAGACCGACCCGCAGCTGTCCATGGACGCGGCCATGTTCCGGAAGTACGGGGCGCTCCGCCAGCGGCCGCCGAAGCTCGCCTTCGCGAAGACCACCTTCTTCATCCCGCGGCTCCAGGGCCACCCGCGCTGGTTCGCGGTGGGCGCCGGGGGCGGCGGGGGCCAGGGCTCGCGCGCGCACGCGATGCTGTTCACGCAGGAGAAGCCGGGCGGGCCGTGGCTGCTGGCCGCCGACCCGGCCCCCGGCGACGGCGCGCTGGGCCGCATCAAGCTGGACGACCGGGGGTTCGCCGAACCGGTCGCGCCGGAGGCGGACGGGCTGCCCGTCACGCCCGCGGGGCTCCCGCAGGCGCACGCGGCGCTGATGACGAGCGGGCCGGACGCGTCCGGCGCCGCGGCGTTCGCGGACGGGCCCACCACCGGCCGGGCGTACCAGGCGCTGCAGCAGGTCACGAAGTCGCTCGCCGGGCAGGGCGTCAAGCTGTCGTCGACGTTCGCCCCGGCGCCCTACCGGGTGCACGCGCTGCGCACGAAGGACGGCGGCGCGCTCGTCTGGTACGCGATGAAGCAGCAGGAGGCATACTCCGCCGCAAAACGGGGCAGCCTGGCAGTAAGCGGTGATCTCGTAGGGCTCGCCCCGGCCACGTCGGTCAGGACACGCCTGAAGACGACGGTGCTCACGCAGTACCTGGCCGTCGTACCGCCGGACGGCCGCGCCATGGTCGCCGGCATCTACCGCAAGGCCGTCGCCGCCAAGGGCGCCTGAAGCCACGGGCCCCCGGACCGCGGGGGCCGTCAGTACGCCGCGCACGGCGCCGAACCGCGCGCGGCCACCGATCTCCGTCGGGTGCCGGGCCGTCCCGCTCTTCCCGACCGCTGCAGCGGGAGCGGTCCGGCACCCGGCGGGTCCTTCGATTGTGCCGCGCGCGCCGCCCCGTCCCCCGCTACACGGGACGGGACGGCGCGTCACGGTCACCCGCTCACGCCTCGGCGGGCGGCAGGGAACTGCTGGTGACGAGCGTGCGGACCGACCGCAGCGCCACCGACAGCGTCGCGAGGTCGAAACCGTCGCTCTCCCAGATCTCGCCGAGCATCTGCTGGGCGCGGTCCACCGCCGTCTTGTTCTTCTCCGCCCAGTGCGCCAGCCGCTCCTCCGGCCCCGCGCCGGGCTCGCTCGTCACCAGGACGTCCCGGGTGAGGGCCGAGTGCGCCGTGTACAGGTCGTCGCGCAGCGCGGACCGCGCCATCGAGCGCCACCGGTCGTCGCGGGGCAGCGCGATGATCCGCTCCCGCAGCCGGGACAGCTGCAGCCGCTCGGCGAGGTCGAAGTACACCTCCGCGACCTCCTCCACCGGACGTCCCGTCTCGTGCGCCACCCCCACCAGGTCGAACGTGCTGTAGGCGGCGACGAGCATCGCGCACTGCTCCGCCAGCTCGCCGGGGACGCCCCGCTCGGCGAACCCGTCGCGGCGCTGCTCGAACGCCGCGAGGTCCGCCCCGGTGAGCAGCTTGGGCAGCTGCGCGCTGAGCGTCGCGGCGCCGCCGGCGAAAAAGTCGACCGTCTCCCGGATGTCGAACGGGGGCCGCCGGTTGTGCAGCAGCCAGCGGGCGCCGCGCTCGGTCAGCTTCCGCGCCTCCAGCAGCATCGCGATCTGCGTGGACTGGTCGACCTGCCGCGACAGACTCTCCACCGACCGCCAGAACTTCGGCATCTCGAACACGTCCCGGGTCACCAGGTAGGCGCGGGCGATGTCGGACGACGACGCGCCCGTCTCCTCGTTCATCCGGAAGACGAACGTGGAGCCGGAGCTGTTGACCAGGTCGTTCACCACCGCCGTGGTGATGATCTGGCGGCGCAGCGGGTGCCGGTCCATGTGCGGGCGGAAGCGTTCGCGCAGCGGCGTCGGGAAGTAGTCGACGAGCCACGACTCCAGGTACGGGTCGTCGGCCAGGTCGGACTCGACGACGTCGGCGTCCAGCGCCAGCTTCGCGTACGCCAGCAGCACCGAGAACTCGGGGCCGGTCAGCCCCAGCCCGGACTGCCGCCGCTCCGCGATCGCCTTGTGGCCCGGCAGGAACTCCAGGTGCCGGTTCAGCCGCCCGTCCCGCTCCAGCTTCCGCATGTGCCGGGCGTGGACGTGCAGCATCGCCGGGGCCTGCGCCCGGGACGCCGCGAGCACCACGTTCTGCGCGTAGTTGTCGCGCAGCACGAGCCGTCCGACCTCGTCGGTCATCTCGTACAGCAGGGCGTCGCGCTGCTTGCCGGTCAGCTCCCCGTCGCGGACCGCCTGGTCCAGCAGGATCTTGATGTTGACCTCGTGGTCGGAGGTGTCGACGCCGGCGGAGTTGTCGATGAAGTCGGTGTTGACCAGGCCGCCCCGCCCGTCCGCGCCGCTGCGCGCGTACTCGATCCGGGCGAGCTGCGTCAGCCCCAGGTTGCCGCCCTCGCCGACGACGCGGCAGCGCAGCTCCCCGCCGTCGACCCGCACCGGGTCGTTCGCCTTGTCGCCGACCGCGTCGTTCGTCTCCAGCGAGCCCTTGACGTACGTGCCGATCCCGCCGTTCCACAGCAGGTCGACCGGGGCCCGCAGGATCGCCCGGATCAGCTCGTACGGCGTCAGCGCGGTGACGCCGTCGGCGATGCCGAGCGCCGCCCGCACCGGCGGGGTGATCTTGATCGACTTCGCCGTGCGCGGGAAGACGCCGCCGCCCTTGGAGATCAGCGACGCGTCGTAGTCGGCCCACGTGCTGCGCGGCAGCTCGAACAGCCGCCGCCGCTCGGCGAACGACGCCGCCGGGTCCGGGTCGGGGTCGAGGAAGACGTGCCGGTGGTCGAACGCCGCGACCAGCCGGATGTGCTCCGACAGCAGCATCCCGTTGCCGAACACGTCACCGGACATGTCGCCGATCCCGACGACCGTGAAGTCCTCGGACTGCGTGTCCTTGCCGAGCGTCCGGAAGTGGTACTTCACCGACTCCCACGCGCCGCGCGCCGTGATGCCCATCGCCTTGTGGTCGTAGCCGACGGACCCGCCCGACGCGAACGCGTCCCCGAGCCAGAACCCGTACTCGGCGGCGACCCCGTTCGCGATGTCGGAGAACGTCGCCGTGCCCTTGTCGGCCGCGACGACGAGGTAGGTGTCGTCCCCGTCGTGCCGCACCACGTCCGGCGGCGGCACCACCTTGCCGTCCACCAGGTTGTCGGTGACGTCGAGCAGGCCCGAGATGAAGTCCTTGTAGCAGGCGACGCCCGCCCGCTGCCACGCCTCCCGGTCCACGGCCGGGTCGGGCAGCTGCTTGCCGACGAACCCGCCCTTCGCGCCCGCCGGGACGATCACCGTGTTCTTCACGGCCTGCGCCTTCACCAGGCCGAGGATCTCGGTGCGGAAGTCCTCGCGGCGGTCCGACCAGCGCAGCCCGCCGCGCGCCACCGCGCCGTACCGCAGGTGCACGCCCTCGACCGACGGCGAGTACACGAAGATCTCGTACATCGGGCGCGGCTCCGGCAGGTCCGGGATGCGCGCCGGGTCCAGCTTCAGCGACAGGTACGGCTTGCGCTGGTAGTGGTTCGTGCGCAGCGTCGCCTGGATCATCGCGAGGTACGCGCGCAGGATCCGGTCCTCGTCGAGGCTCGCGACCTCGTCGAGCTTGCCCTGCAGCTCCTCGCCGATGCCGAGGCTGCGCTCGCTCTCCCCGCCCGCCAGGGCCGGGTCGAACCGGCTCTCCCACAGCCGCACCAGCAGCCGCGTGATCTGCGCGTTCCGCAGCAGCACCTGCTCGACGTAGCGCTTGGAGAACGTCGTGCCCGCCTGCCGCTGGTACATCGCGTACGCGCGCAGGATCATCGCCTGCCGGAAGCTCAGCCCCACGTGCAGGACGAGCGCGTTGAACCCGTCGTTCTCGATCTCGCCGCGCCACAGCGCGCGGAAGGCGTCCTGGAACAGCTCCTTGACCGACTCATCGGGCACGTCGGCGGACGGCGCGTACCGCAGCCCCAGGTCGTAGATCCAGTACCGCCGGCCGTCCGCGGTGTTGATCTCGTAGGGGCGCTCGTCGACGACCTCCACGCCCATGTTCTGCAGCAGCGGCAGCACCCGCGACAGCGAGATCGGCTCGCCCAGCCGGTAGATCTTCAGCCGCCGCTCGCCGTGCCCCGCGCCGAACGGCTCGTACAGGTTGATGGACGTGTCGGCGTCCGGTCCGAGCTCCTCCAGGAACCGCAGGTCGGCGACCGCCGTGCGGGCCGGGAAGTCCGCCTTGTACCCCTCGGGGAACGCGTCGGCGTACCGCCGCGACAGCGTCCCCGACCGCTCCTCGCCGAACTGCTCGACGACCGCGTCCGCCAGGTCGTCCGCCCACGACCGGGTCGCCGCCGCGAGCCGCGCCTCCAGGTCGTCCACGTCCACGTCCGGCAGCGGACGGCCGCGCTCGCCCCGCACCACCACGTGCAGGCGCGCCAGGAGCGACTCGGTGACGTTCGCGCTGTAGTCGACGCTGACGCCCTCGAACGCGTCCTTCAGGATCCCCTGGATGCGCAGCCGCACCTTCGTCGTGTACCGGTCGCGCGGCAGGTACACCATGCACGACATGAACCGGCCGTACATGTCCTTGCGGAGGAACAGCCGCAGCTGGCGGCGCTCCCGCAGCCGCAGCACCCCGAGCGCGATGCCCAGCAGGTCGTCGGCGTCGATCTGGAACAGCTCGTCGCGCGGGTAGCCCTCGAGCACCTCGATGAGGTCCTGCCCGTCGTAGCTGTCGCGCGGGAACCCGGACCGGTCCAACACCTCGTCGAGCTTGCGCTTCAGGACCGGGACGTGCGCGATCGACTCGCTGTACGCGACGTGCGTGAACAGGCCGAGGAACCGGCGCTCCCCCACCACCTCGCCGGACGCGTCGAACTTCTTCACCCCGATGTAGTCGAGGTACAGCGGCCGGTGGACGGTCGAACGCGAGTTCGCCTTCGTCAGCACCAGCAGCCGCTTCTCCGTCGCCTTCTCCCGCACCTCCGGCGGCAGCGCGGCGAAGCTGCGGGACTCGCGCGTGTCGTCGCGGAGGATGCCGAGCCCGGTCCCGGGCTCCGGCCGCAGCGCCGTCCCGTCCTCCACCAGCGTGTAGTCGCGGTAGCCGAGGAACGTGAAGTGCCCGTCGGCCAGCCAGTCCAGCAGCTCGACGCCCTCGGCGAGCTCCTTCTCCGGCAGCGCGGGCCCGTCCCCGCGGACCGCGTCGGCGATCTCGCCCGCGCGCGCCCGCATCTTGGGCCCGTCCTCGAACGCGACCCGCACGTCCTGCAGAACGCGCAGGAGGTCCTTCTCGAGCGTTTCCAGCATCGCGCGGTCGCTCGTCCGGTCGATCTCGATGTGCATCCACGACTCGTCGATGTCGGTGGAGTCGTCGAGCTTCGCGCGGAACCCGTTCAGGTGGCCCGCGACGTCCCGGTCGACGCCGAGCAGCGGATGCACGACCAGGTGCACCGCGAGCTGGTGCCGGTTCAGCTCCATCGTCACCGAGTCGACGAGGAACGGCATGTCGTCGGTGACCACCTGCACGACCGTGTGCCCCGGGTCCCAGCCGTACTCCTCGACCGTCGGCGTGAACACCCGCACCTTCGGGCGTCCCTGCGGCCGCTCCTCGCCGAGCAGCCGGTGCGCCATCGCGGGCCCGCAGATGTCGGCCGGATCCCGCTCGAGGAGATCCTCCGGCGCGACATGCCGGTAGTAGAGCCGGAGGTACGCGACGGCCTCCTCGACGTCGCCCCCGCGAGCCCCCGGCCGCTGGACGCACGTCTCAGCGGCCCTCCGTAGGAGATCGTCCTTCGCCTGGTCGAGCTTGCCGCCCATCAACAACTCCCCTTAGAGACTCCGCCACCCCGTTGTGGCGCTCCTCACGCGCCAGCGTAGCCAGGAAAACACCCCAAAGTTGACCTGCCAACCCGTAACGCGGACGTGGCTTTTCCCACGTGTCCATGGCGTCGCTCCGGTCGTCAGGCCGCCGGGCGGCCTTCCTCCAGTGGCGATGCGTGCGATCGCGGCATCGCTCCGGCTCGCCCAGGGCTCGCTGCGCGCTCAGATTCTCGCAAGCCCGAATCTGGCTTCGCACGCGATTGCGGTGATAGGGGTCCGCGCGTGGCCGGGGTGACGGCCGAGGTCCGTGCTCGACGGCTCCGGCACCCTAGGCGGGGGTGTCGGAGCCCGTGCCGTCGTCGCCGCCGGTGCCGCCCGTCGGCGGGACCTCGGGCCCCTCGGTGCCGGGACCGCCCGGCTCGCCGCCGGGGTCGCCGCTCGGCGGGGGCCCGCTGGTGGTGGGCGACCCGGTGGGGGTGTCGGACGTCGTCGGGTCGGGGGACGCGCTGCCGCTGGGGCTCGGGGAGCCCGACATGCTCGGGGACCCCGGGTAGGACGCGTCGTACGACGGGTCGGGCGTGTACGACGGGGTGTCGGAGACCGGGTCGTCCACCGCC
The DNA here is from genome assembly GCF_040679555.1 of Spirillospora sp. NPDC052242. NCBI lineage: Bacteria > Bacillati > Actinomycetota > Actinomycetes > Streptosporangiales > Thermomonosporaceae > Spirillospora > Spirillospora sp. NPDC052242. Next base: position 26,406 of record NZ_JBFAUZ010000070.1, on the reverse strand, counting down.
GTGCTCGTCGGGACCGTCAGCGACGGGGAGCCGCTGTCCGACATCGGCGGGACGGTCGGGTCGCCGACGTGCTCGCCGGCCTTCCCGCTCCCGCCCGAATTGAAGATCATCACCGAGGACACGACCACGATCGCGACGAACACCGCGGCCACGCCGGCCAGCGCGGCCGAGCGGCCCGAGCTCTCGACGAGCTGCCGCAGCGTGGGACGTCCGCCGCCGGGGAGAGCCGCGGCGGAGACGGCCTGCGTGCGTTCGAGGTCGCCCGTCCGGACGGGGTCGCTCGTCCGGAGGGGGTCGTCCGCGGCGGCCGCGGCCGCCGGCGTCTCGTCGACGGCCTCGGCGGCGCGGACGGACCCGGCCGCGAGCATCGCGGTCGCCTCGGGGTCGCCCGCGTCGTCCGGGACGGCGACGACCGGGACGGGCACGGCGGCCTCGTCGTGCCCGAGCAGCCGCATCAGCACCTGCCGGGCCGTGGGCCGCAGCTCCGGCTCCTTGCGCAGGCAGTCGGCGACGAGGTCGCGCAGGGCGCCGTCCAGGTCGCCGAGGTCGGGCTCCTCGTGCAGGATCCGGTTGATCACCGCGGGGATGGTGTCCTGCCCGAACGGGGGCTCCCCCGTCGCGGCGAACACCAGCGTGGCCGCCCAGCAGAAGACGTCCGAGGGGGTGCCGACCTCGTCGCCGCCGATCTGCTCGGGCGACATGTACGACGGGGTTCCGATCACCCGGCTGGTCAGCGTGGTGCTGCCCGCCATCGCCCGCGCGACGCCGAAGTCGATCACGCGCGGGCCGTCCGGGCCGAGCAGCACGTTGTGCGGCTTGAAGTCGCGGTGGATGATCTCCGCCTGGTGGATCGCGGCGAGCGCCGTCGCGGTGCCGACCGCCAGCCGGTCGAGGGCCGCGCCCACCAGCGGACCGTCCTTGGTGACGTGCTGGTTCAGCGACGGGCCCGGCACGTACTCGCTGACGATGTACGGGCGTTCGCCCGTCGCGTCCGCGTCGATCACCTGCGCGGTGCAGAACGGCGCGACCTGCTTGGCGACGTCGAGCTCCCGCAGGAACCGGGCGCGGGCCTTGTCGTCCTCCTCCAGCTCGGCGTGCAGGAGCTTGATCGCGACCTGCCGTCCGTCCTCGTCCTCGCCGAGGTAGACCGTCCCCTGCCCGCCTTCGCCCACCCGGCCGATCAGGGCGTAGGAACCAAGCCGCTCCGGATCCCCGGATCGCAGCGCCCCAATCTCCATGCGTGGAACCGTCCCTCTCCTGATCGCCCGGGTCGAGCGGACCACCGGCCGATCGTCGCGGGCCGGCGCTGTGCGTGTCAGTGTGACGTCCGAGTCGGGCGGGGGGTTCACCCGGCCATGAGGCCATACGGTGCGTTCTGACCCAGTGCTTCCGATCGGACACGTATGAGCAGGCTCTTACCTTAGTGCCGAACACCGACGGACCGCGAGATCATTCGCCGTCCGATCCGCATCGGCGAGACTGGTCCCATGTCCTTCCTGCACGGCCGCCGGGTCCGCACCCGGAACGAGATCATGGAAGCCCACGGGCTCGGCCGCAGCACCCTGGAGAAGTGGTACCGGGAACGCGCGTCCAACGGGCATCCGGAACCCGTCGGGAAGGTCGGCGCGCAGCTCGCCTGGGACGCCGACGCGTGGGACCGCTGGTACGCGGCGCGCGAGGCCCCGGCCGTCCCGTCCGGCCTGGCCTCCCGCGACGACCTCGCCGCCCGGCACGGCCTCAGCCGGCACCGCCTCAAGCAGCTCTGGGCCGACCGCGCCGCCAACGGCCACCCGGAACCCGCCCACCGCGCCGGCAAGGCCCTCTACTGGGACGAGGCCGAATGGACGGCCTGGTACGCGGCGCTCGCGGAACGGCCGCCCGCCGAGGACCCGGACGATCTCGTCACCCTCGCCGAGGCCGCCCGCATCCTCGGGCTCGCCCCGACGAGCGTCACCGTCTACGCGAAGCGCCCGCCCGCCGGCTGGCCGGAGCCCGCCCGCGTCGAACCCCTCGCGGGCGGCCGCGTTCGCCGCCTCTACCGCCGCCGCGACGTCCGGTCCTACGCCGCGCTCCGCACCCGCTGACCTCCCGGGGCGGGTGACGCCGGTCAGCGGGTGAAGTGGGTCAGGACCTCCGGGTTGGCCATCGAGTCGCGGTTGGCGGCCTGGTCGACGGGGGTGCCCTGCAGGATCTTGCGGACCGGGACCTCGAGCTTCTTGCCCGACAGGGTGCGGGGGATGCCGGGGACGGCGTGGACCTCGTCGGGGACGTGCCGCGGCGACAGGGACGAGCGCAGTTCGCGCTTCAGGCGGTTCAGCAGGTCGTCGTCCAGGGACGCGTCCGGGGCGAGCTGCACGTAGAGCAGCAGGCGGCCCTCCTGGCCGAGGCGGCCGGTGTCGATGACGAGGCTGTCGGTGATCTCGTCGAACGCCTCGACGACGCGGTAGAAGTCGGACGTCCCCATGCGGACGCCGCCGCGGTTGAGGGTCGAGTCGGACCGGCCGTAGATGACGCAGCCGCCGTCCGGGAGGATCTTGAGCCAGTCGCCGTGCCGCCACACGCCCGGGTACATGTCGAAGTACGAGTCGCGGTAGCGGGCGCCGTCCTCGTCGTTCCAGAAGAAGACCGGCATCGACGGCATCGGCTCGGTGATGACGAGCTCGCCGACCTCGTCGATCACGGGCTCGCCCTTGTCGCCGTACGCCTCGACCTTGGCGCCGAGGCCGCGGCACTGGATGACGCCCGCGCGCAGCGGCAGCAGCGGGGACGGTCCGACGAAGCCGGTGCACAGGTCGGTGCCGCCGGAGAACGAGCCGAGCAGCAGGTCGCGGCCCACGGCGTCGTACACCCAGGCGAACCCCTCGGGCGGCAGCGGCGACCCCGTGGAGCCGATGCCGCGCAGCGCCGACAGGTCGAGTTCCTCACCGGGGCGGCGGCCCTCCTTGGCGGAGGCGGTGATGTAGGGGGCGCCGACGCCCATGTAGGTCACGCCGCTGTCGGCGGCGAGCCCCCACAGGTCGAGGGGCGCGCCGTCGTACATGACGACGGTGGAACCGACCAGCAGCCCGCCGACCAGGTAGTTCCACATCATCCAGCCGGTGGTGGTGTACCAGAAGAAGACGTCGCCGGGGCCGAGGTCCTGGTGGAACGACAGGGCCTTGAGGTGTTCGAGGACGACGCCGCCGTGGCCGTGCACGATCGGCTTGGGCAGCCCGGTCGTCCCGGAGGAGTAGACGACCCACAGGGGGTGGTCGAAGGGGACGGGCTCGAACTCGAGGGCGTCGTGGTCGGGGCGGGGCAGGTCGGCGTAGTTCATGCCGACGCGCAGGCCGTCGGGGGTCGCGGCCGGGTCGAGGTACGGGACGAGCACGGTCGCGGCGAGCGTCGGCAGCGCGGCCTCGATCTCGCGGACGGTGTCGCGGCGGTCGAACGTCCTGCCGTTGTAGGCGTAGCCGTCGACGGCGATGAAGACCTTCGGCTCGATCTGCGCGAACCGGTCGATGACGGACGACGATCCGAAGTCCGGCGAGCAGGACGACCAGATCGCGCCGAGGGACGCGGCGGCGAGGAAGCACACCAGCGCCTCGGGGATGTTCGGCATGTAGGCGGCGACCCGGTCGCCCTTGCCGACGCCGAGGGCGGCGAGCCCGGCGCGGACCTCGGCGACGTGCAGCGCCAGCTCCCGGTAGGACAGCACGCGGTGCCCGCCCGCCTCCGACCGGAAGACCACCGCGGTGTCGTCGGGGGTCTGCTCGGCGCGCCGCAGCGCGTTCGCCGCGTAGTTGAGCGTCGCGCCGGGGAACCAGCGCAGGCCGTCCACCGGCATGGGGCCGCCGGTGCGGACGGGCCCGTCGCCGCGCTCGCCGACGACGTCGAAGTACGTCCAGATCGCGTCCCAGAAGGCGTCGACCTCGGTGACGGACCAGCGCCACAGGTCGTCGTAGGTCTCGGTGAGGACGCCCCGGTCCCACAGCCAGTGGACGAAGTGCGTCACCCGCGCGTTCGCGACGACCTGCTCGGACGGTTCCCAGAGCGGTGCGCCCTCGGCGACGGTGTGCTCACCCGACATCTCTCCACCTTCCCGCCGCGTCCCGGCCACGCGGCGCTCCCCATACTCGTCGCGGGCCGCACCCGGCGCAACCTCGCCGCCCGCGCCCGTCCGGCCGCTCCCTCCGCAGGTCACGCGCAATGCCTGCGGCCCACACACTTCCCGTGCCGATCATGGTCGGCCGGCCCATGGCCGAGGTTATCCACAGGGGCGGTTTCTAGTGCCGCGCCGTCCCGGGACCGCGAAGACTGGAGCCGACGGAAGGAAGTGACATGTCAGTGACCGGTCAGGTCGGCGACGGCCCGCAGCACGGCATCGGTGTCGGCGAGCGTGGGGAGGACGACGTCCGCGCCCGCCGAACGCAGCTCCGCCTCCGTGGCGCTCCCGGACGCGACCGCGACGATCGGCGAGCCGGCGATGTGCGCCGCCTGCACGTCGCGCGGCGAGTCCGCGATGTAGACCGTGGCCCGCTCGGGGAAGGCGGCACCGTGCCGCTCACCCGCGCGGGACCGGGCGAGCTCCAGCAGCGCCGCCTTGCTGTAGACGCCGTCCTCGTACCCGCCGGCGTCCAGATCGAGGTGCCCGGCGAGCCCCAGCTCGGTCACCTTCAGCACCGCGTTCGCCCGGACCGACCCGGTGAGGACCGACTGCACGACGCCGGGCACCCGCGCCAGGGCGTCCACGGCCTCCCGCGCGCCCGCGAGCACCCGGCCGTGCTCCCGCAGTTCCGCCCGCCGCGCGGCGAACGCCCGGGTCAGCGCGGCGATGAACGGCGGCAGATGGTCGTCGGTGGTCACGACGTCGTTGAACGCGAGCGTCTCGAACACGATCTCGGACTCGGTGCGCCCCGGGGTCGGCGCGAGCCGCAGGAGCGGCCGCCCGACGGTCGCCTGGAACGCCTCGGCGTAGGCCTCGCGGGTGACCCGCCCGACGTCGACCAGCGTGTGGTCGATGTTCCAGAGCACCAGCCGGTTGAGCGTCGACATCCCGTTCCCATGGTCGTCGGAGGAGGAGCGCCCGGGCGTCCCGGGGGCGGTGGGCGCCCTTATCGTCGGGCCTCACGGGCGCTCCTGGCAACCGGACGGTCAGGGCCCCATGTGCGGGTAGCGGTGGTCGGTCGGCGGGACGAACGACTCCTTGATGACTCGCGCGCTCGTCCAGCGGGTCAAGTTGAACACCGCCCCCGCCTTGTCGTTCGTCCCGCTCGCCCGCGCGCCGCCGAACGGCTGCTGCCCGACGATCGACCCGGTGGGCTTGTCGTTGACGTAGAAGTTCCCCGCGGCGAACCGCAGGCTCTCGGTGGCCGCGGCGATCGCCGCGCGGTCGTCCGCGATGATCGCGCCGGTGAGCCCGTACTCGGAGACGCCCTCCATCTGCCGGAGCACGGCGTCGTAGTCCCCGTCCTCGTAGACGTGCACGCCGAGGATCGGCCCGAAGTACTCGGTCGTGAAGATCTCGTCCTCCGGGTCCGCCGACTCCAGGACCGTCGGCCGCACGAAGTACCCCCGCGAGTCGTCGAACTCGCCCCCGACGAGGATCTTCATCGAGTCGATCGTCCGGGCCCGCTCGATCGCCGCCCGATGCTTGGCGAACGCCCGCTCGTCGATGACGGCCCCCATGAACGTCGACAGATCGGCCGCGACGTCCCCCATCGTCAGCGACTCCGTCTCGCCGCAGAAGTCGTCCCGCAGTCGCTCCCAGACACTCCGCGGGATGTACGCCCGCGATGCCGCCGAGCACTTCTGCCCCTGGTACTCGAACGCCCCGCGCACCAGCGCCGTCTTGAGCACCCCCACGTCGGCCGAAGGGTGGGCGACCACGAAGTCCTTGCCCCCGGTCTCGCCCACGATGCGGGGATACCCCCGGTACCCGGCGATGTTCTCCCCGATGGCCCGCCAGAGCCCCTGGAACGTCCGCACCGACCCCGTGAAGTGCAGCCCCGCCAGGTCGGGCTGCCTCAGCGCCACCTCCGACACGGCCCGCCCGTTCCCGGTCACCATGTTGATGACTCCGGGCGGCAGCCCGGCCGCCTCCAGCAACCGCATGGTGAAGTGCGCGGCCAGCTGCTGCGTCGGCGACGGCTTCCACACCACGACGTTGCCCATCAACGCGGGCGAGGTCGGCAGGTTCCCGGCGATCGCGGAGAAGTTGAACGGGGTGATCGCCAGCACGAACCCCTCGAGCGGCCGGTACTCCATCCGGTTCCACACGCCCGGCGACGACCTGGGCTGCATCTCCTGGATCTGCCGCGCGTACGCGACGTTGAACCGCCAGAAGTCGATCAGCTCGCACGCCGCGTCGATCTCGGCCTGCTGCACGGACTTCGACTGTCCGAGGATCGTGGCCGCGTTCAGCGTCGGCCGCCAGGGCCCGGCCAGCAGATCGGCCGCCCGCAGGAAGATCGCCGCACGATCGTCGAACGACATCGCCCGCCACGCCGGAGCGGCCTCCCGCGCCGCCGCGATCGCCTCGGCCACATCGGCCTCCACGGCGTCCCCCATCCGCCCGAGCACATGCCCGTGGTCGTGCGGCTCGACGACCGCGATGGGCTCCCCCGCGCCCATCCGCCGCGCGCCCCCGATCGTCATCGTCAGCTCGGTCTCCGTCCCGCCGAGCTCCTTGATCCGGGCCTCCAGCGCCGCCCGTTCCGGGCTGCCCGGCGCGTACCCCTTGACCGGCTCGTTCACCGGAACCGGAACGGTGCTGACGGCGTCCATGCGTTGCTCCCGCGAAGTCCGACAACGATGTCGACGTGCCGGTCCCTACCCCTTCGTCCCATCCCGATGCGTCGCGCCGACCCCCGTCCCGCGCCCGTCCGAAACCGCTGCGGATTCGGCGGTCGGGGCGGTGTTCAAGAAGTGCCGGAGGGCGGATGATGGCGATATGAGCGAGCAGAAGCAGCACGGTGAGAAGACGCCGGACGGGCGGTGGCGGGCGCTGCCGCCGCGTACGCCCTTGGAAGACCTGGTGACCGGCCAAGAGGTTCCGCCCAAGCCCCAGGTGATCGCGGACGCGGACAGCGCGAAGGTCGACGAGGCCACCCGGTACCCCGCCTGACCCTTCGCCGGTCCCGAGGTCCCGAGGCCGCGGCGAGCCGCCGACGCGGAGGGCCTAAAGGCTTTGGACGAGGACGGCGGCGAGGTCGCGGGGGTCCTCGGGGCCGAGGTGAGGTGCGTCGAGCGAGCGGACGGCGAAGGGGTTGGACGGGGTGGCCGCGTCCGCTTCGGCGATCATGCGGTCCTGGAGGGCCGGGGGGACGGCCCGGTCGGCGGTGTAGCGAACGTAGGCGCGCGGGATGCGGCCCCAGGTCCGCGGGTGGCCGCGGGCGTCGTCGGTCGAAACGGCGGCCGACTCGTCCGGTTCGAACGTGTTGAGCGCCGCGAGGAAGGCCGCGTCGCCGTACCCGGCGGCCAGTGCCTCCTTCGCGATGGCGATGAACTCGCGATCGGCCGAGCGCCAGTTCGTGCGGCTGACGCCCAGGTGCTCGGGCGTCGGCACGGCGGGGATCCGCGGTAGCAGGGTGGAGGCGGCTTCCGGTGTCAGGTAGCAGTCCAGGACACTGCGGAGCCGGACGCAGCAGAACGCCGACAGGTACACCAGCCGCTCGATCAGGTCGGGGATCTGGTTGCCGACACGGGTGATGGTGGCTCCGCCCATGCTGTGCCCGACCAGGACGACCGGCCCGTGACGGGCGACGCGGCGAACGATGCGCACCACGCGCCGCACGTTGTCGTCCAGTGTCGTCGCGGCGAGCACCGGCGAGGGTGCGGCGGCGAAGGCGGCCGGGTTCTGGGGCGCCTGGTAGGAGCGCGGGAAGTTGCCTTCCGGACCGTGGCCGGGCAGGTCCACCGCCATCGCGCGGTGACCCGCCTCGGCGAGCGAGGCGACCAGCGGCGCGAACGAGTAGGCGTTGCCGTTGGCGCCGTGGACGATCACGAAGGTCGGCCGCCCGCCGCGTCCGGCGGGGCGGCCCGCGGCCCCGGCGCGGGCGGGGGCCGCGGTGAACACGCCCGCGCCGCCGGCACCGGCCAGGACCGCGGCGGCTCGGAGCAGCCGTCGGCGCTCGGGCCGCGGCGAATTTGTGGCGTCCGGAGCGTCGTCGTGCCGTTCATGCATCGGCCTGCTCCCGCCCGGTCGTGTGGCGCCAGGCCATGGCCCACACCAGGAGTACGGCACCGGCGGCGCCGAGCAGCAGGTCGGTCCATTGCGGGAGGTCAGCGGCGCGGGCCAGTCCGGCCACGCCGAAGCTGGTGCCCCACAGCGTCTGGGTGACGGCGGAACCGAACCCCTGGACGAACAGCAGCGTGCCCAGGATCCAGCGAGCGCTCTGCGCACCGGAGCCCTGTCGTCGTCGCGCCATGCAGACATCCCCTCTTCGCCATGCGCACCCAACCGTTCCGATGCGCTTGCATCAGAACGTAGCACTGTTCCGATGCAAGCGCATCACTTAGACTCGGGGACGTGCCCAGACAGGTGGATCACGACGGACGGCGCCGGCAGATCGCGCGAGCGGTCTTCGACCTCATCGGCGAGCGCGGCATGGAAGGCGCCACGCTGCGCGACGCCGCGCGGCAGGCCGGGGTGTCCATGGGGGCCGTGCAGCGCTGCTTCCCCACCAAGGAGCAGATGGTCGCCTGCGTCATGGAGCACATGCAGCAGCGGATCACCGAACGGGTCCGGGCCCAGGTCCCCGACATCGCCGAACCCGACGCGGCGATGACGACGCTGGAGCACACCCTCGCCGCGACGCTGGCGCTCGACCCGCCGAGCTCGGCCGAGACCAGGGTGTGGCTGGCCTTCACCGCCCAGGCCGCCATCGACCCGGCCCTGGCCGCGGTCCAGTACGAGCAGTACACCGGCCTGGCCGAACTCATCGCCCTGCTCATCGGCGCCGCGCAGACCCACGGCCACGCCCGTCCCGATCTGGACCCCCGTCAGGAAGCCGAAGCGCTGATCACCCTCACCGACGGGCTGAACATCCAACTGCTCCTGGGGCGGCACACCCCCGAAAGCGCTCGCGCCGCACTCCGCGACCGGCTGCACGCCCTCCGCACCGACTGATTTTCCGCGGTCACGGCATCGGCTTCAAAGGAGGTGCTGGAGTTCCTGGGTGGCGTACCAGAGGAGTTCGTGGCCCTCGGCGCCGTCGACGGTGAACGCGGCGTCGTCGTCGCCGGCGTCGGCGGCGGGGAGGGCGGCCGCGGCGGCGGCGATGTCGGCCTCGGCGTCCGCGTCGTCCACGTGCCCGGACGCGATCTTCTTCCACGGGACGGGCGACACGAGGCGGACGAGCGACGGATCGTCGTCGTCGATGGCCGCGTCGCCGCGTCCCTGCTCGACCACCCGGTCGGGCATCTCGGCGGCCAGCACGACGCGGCGGCGCGGGGCGGACGGGTCGGCGGCGAGGAGGCGCAGGGACGCGCGGGCGGCGGCGGTCAGCGCCGCGTACTCGAGCTCTTCGGTGTCGCCGCCCGCGTACCACTCGCGGAGCGCGGGCGTCACCGCGTGCGCGGCGAGCGGCGCGGGGCCGATCTCCCGGGATGCGTGGACGCCGGCGAGGAGTGCGAGCGTGCTGGGCAGGTAGACGCGCATGACGGTCGACAAGTCTGCCAGATGCCCGCCGGGCGCCCTCGCGGGACGCACCGGCGGTGTCACGGCAGGAGGTTCAGCTCGCGGAGTTCGGTGATGGTCTTCGCGGGCTCGGTGTGCAGGATGCCGTGGATGCCGAGGGCCTCGGCGGCCTTGATGTTGTGCTCGATGTCGTCGATGAAGACGCACTCGGCGGCGTCGAGTCCGAGGAGGTCGAGGGCGTGCCGGAAGATGCGCTCGTCGGGCTTGCGCATTCCGACCTCGCACGAGATGACGACGGCGTCGAACAGGTCGGCGAAGAGGTCGCGGGGGTACTCGTTGCCCCAGGAGTTCGAGAGGAGGGCGGTGCGGGTCCCGGCGGCGCGGGCGGCGCGCAGGGCCTCGTACATGGGCTCGACCGGGGAGAACGCGCCGAACATGCGGGCGATCAGTCCGGCGGCGGCGACCGGTTCGCCCTCGACGGTGAGGAGTTCGGCGGCGAGGAGCCGCTCGAACTCGGCGGGGTCGAGGGTGCCGTCCTCGAGCCCGTGGATCGGGTTGACGCCGCCGCCGTCGTACGCCTGCTTGACCCAGGCGCGCATCACCGTGCGGTAGCGCTCGGCGTCGATGCGGTCGGCGGCGAGCCAGGTGGCGATCGCGTCGTTCAGCGGGGAGGTGAGGACCCCGCCCCAGTCGGTGATTACGGCTTTGACGGTCACGAGGCGATGGTAGGCGATCCGACCCCGATGACCGAATCCTGTTCGGGGTCAGGGGCGTGCGGACGCCGGCCATGCCGCGACGGCGAGCATGGTGGCGCCGGTGGGGCGGGTCGAGAAGGCGCCGTACCCGCGCCGTCAGGCCGCGCGAGGTGAGTCGTCGGGGGTGGGCGGGAAACGGGACCGAATCGCGTTCTGCAAGACTGCGGGCATGGACTTCGAACTCAGCGCGAAGGCTCGGGAGTACCGGGACAGACTCCAGGAGTTCATGGACGAGCGGGTCTATCCGGCCGAGCCCGTCTACGCGGAGTGGCGTGCGGCGAACGATCCGCACGCGCTGCCGCCGGTGGTCGAGGAACTGAAGGTCGAGGCGCGGGAGCGGGGGCTGTGGAACCTGTTCCTGCCCGACATCTCGGGCCTCTCGAACGTCGAGTACGCGACGCTGGCGGAACTGACGGGACGGTCCCCCGACCTCGCGCCGGAGGCGGTCAACTGCGCCGCCCCGGACACCGGGAACATGGAAGTCCTGCACATGTTCGGCACCGAGCAGCAGAAGCGGGACTGGCTCGAGCCCCTGCTGAACGGCGAGATCCGCAGCGCGTTCGCGATGACCGAGCCCGCGGTGGCCTCGTCGGACGCCACGAACATCACGACCTCGATCGTCCGGGACGGCGACGAGTACGTGATCAACGGCCGCAAGTGGTTCATCACCGGCGCGGCCGACGAGCGCTGCAAGATCTTCGTGGTGATGGGCAAGACGGACCCGGACGGCGCCCCGCACCGGCAGCAGTCGCAGATCCTCGTGCCGCGGGACACCCCGGGCGTCCAGGTGCTCAGGCATCTGCCGGTGTTCGGCTACCAGGACCAGCACGGGCACTCGGAGATCCTGTTCGAGGACGTGCGGGTGCCGGTGTCGAACCTGCTCGCGGAGGAGGGCGACGGGTTCATGATCGCCCAGGCGCGGCTGGGGCCCGGCCGGATCCACCACTGCATGCGGGCGCTCGGGATGGCGGAGCGCGCGCTGGAGCTGATGTGCCGGCGCGCGGTGGACCGGGTGGCGTTCGGCGCGCCGCTGGCGAAGCAGGGCGTCGTGCGGCAGCAGATCGCCGAGTCGCGGATGGCGATCGAGCAGGCGCGGCTGCTGACGCTGAAGACGGCGTGGCTGATCGACCGGGCGGGCGCGAAGGGCGCCCGCTCGGAGATCGCGGCGATCAAGGTCGTGGTGCCGCGCATCGCCCACGAGGTCGTCGACCGGGCGATCCAGGTGCACGGCGGCGCCGGGGTCTCCGACGACACGCCGCTCGCGAGCATGTACACCTGGCTGCGCGCCATGCGGATCTTCGACGGTCCGGACGAGGTGCACGTCCGGACCGTCGCCGGGCAGGAGCTTCGTCGGTACGAGAAGTGAGCACGCGGCCAGTGCGGGGATGACCGCATGCTCCGGGTCGGCTCGCGGCCGGGCCGGGCCCGAGCCTGTCCTGGTTACGCGGAACTCGGTGGGGTCACGCGGATCTCAGTCGTTGCAGCGCCTCCCGGACGCCGCCGTCGGTCTCCTCCAGGACGAGCGTGGCGCGTGCGGCGGGCACCTCGCCGAGGAGGGAGACGAGCGCCACGCGGGTGTTGCCGCCCGCCTCGGCCAGCGCGTTCTCGCACGTCCGGGCGTCCATGCCGGTCGCCTCGGTGAGGATGCGCACGAGGCGGGCGCGCAGTTTGGCGTTCAGCGCGTTCACGCTGATCATCAGGTTGGAGTAGGTGCGCCCCATCCTGATCATGAGCGTGGTGGAGAAGCTGTTGAGCACCAGCTTGGTGGCGGTGCCCGCCTTCATCCGGGTGGAGCCGCTGATCACCTCCGGGCCGGTGGCGAGGCCGATGTGGACCTCGACCTCGTCGCCGTAGGGGGTGTGCGGGTTGCAGCTGATCAGCGCGGTGCGCGCCCCGACGGCGGCGGACGCGCGCAGCGCGCCGACGACGTAGGGGGTGCGGCCGCTCGCCGCGATCCCGATGGCGATGTCGCCGGGCTGGACGTCGCGGGCGTCCCGGGTGCCGAGTTCGGCGTCGTCCTCCACGTCGGAGATCGCCTGGGACAGCGCCCCGGGCCCGCCGGCGTGGTGGGCGACCACGCGGCCCCAGATGCCGAACGTCGGGGGCAGCTCGGCGGCGTCGATCACCGCGAGCCGGCCCGAGGTGCCGGCGCCGAAGTAGTGGACGCGTCCGCCCGCGCGCAGCGAGACGACGGCGAGGTCGACCAGCCGGGCGACCTCGGGCAGGACGGACGCCACCACCATCGGCACCGTCGCGTCCTCGGAGTTGATCAGTCGCAGCACCTCCATGGTCGGCAGCGTGTCGACGTCGAGGGTGCGGGGGTTCCGTCCCTCGGTGGGGAGCTCGCAATCGATCACCGACGCCTCCGGTCGGGTCGCACGGTCCGGCCGCGGACCGCCTCGTACGTGGCTTCCAGGGCCTTGCGGGTCGGCCCGTAGGTGCGCTGCGCCACTCCGACGAAGACGCAGTCGACCACCGTGAGCTGCGCCAGCCGGCTGGCGGTGGCGCCGGAGCGGAAGGTCGTCTCCCTTGCCGCCGTGGTGAGGATCAGGTCGGCCACCTCCGCGATGGGTGATCTGGGGAAATTGGTGAGCGCCACGGTCGTGACGCCGTTGCTCTTGGCGACCTCCAGTGCGTCGATGGTCTCGACCGTCGCGCCGGTGTGGGAGATGCCGATGGCGACGTCTCCGCTGCCGAGGACGGCCGCGCTGGTCAGCATGATGTGGGCGTCCGCCCACGCGGAGCAGACCCGTCCGATGCGGTGCAGCTTCTGCTGGAAGTCGGCCGCGACGAACGCGCTGGCGCCCACCCCGTAGACGTCGACGCGTTCGGCGGCGACGACGGCGTCGACGACCTGTTCCAGCATCTTGATGTCGAGCTGGGAGGCGGTCTCCTCCACGGCTCGGGCGTCGGCGAAGGTCACCTTCTCGACGATCTGTTCCAGCGAGTCGTCGGGGCTGATGTCGCTGCCGATGACCCGGCCGCCGCTGGCGGTCTGCGCCCGTCCCGCCTCGGTGGCGAGGGTGAGCCGCAGCTCCGGATAGCCGTGGAACCCGATCGCGCGGCAGAACCGGATGACGGTCGTCTCGGACGTCCCGCAGTTCTGCGCGAGTTCGGTGATGGTGGAGTTGGCGACCCCTTCCGGGTCGTCGATGACGCGTTGCGCGACGCGTCGCTCGGCGGGGGGCAGTGAGGGCAGCAGCGAGCGCACCCGCACCACTGTGCTGAGCGGCGTCGGGTCCTTGCCCGGCGCCTCGTCCCCGGGTGCACCGGGCGCCGCCCCCGTGCCCCCCGGCTCGGGTCCGATGGGTTTCCTCATGGAAGAAAGTTTCTTACGCTCACAATGTCGCGTCAACGGTAGAAAAGGCTACGGTTCGCCATGTGTTGACCCATTTGGCCGGTCCGTATGTGGTCGGTATAGACGCGGGTGGCACGAAGACCCGCTGTGTCGTACTGACCCTCGGGGGAGCCTTGGCCGGTTCCGGCACCGGCCCTGGGGCCAACCCCAACTCCGGTGGAGACACCGCCGGGGCGCTGCGCACCGCCCTGCGCGAGGCGCTCGGAGACCTGGACCGCACCCACGTGCTCACCGGCGTCTTCGGGATCGCCGGCGCCGGCTCCGCCGGGCGGCCCGCGGCGGTGACCGCCGCGCGGCGCGCCTGGCAGGCCATGGGCCTGCGCGGCTCCCCCGCGGTGGTGACCGACATCGCGGTGGCGTTCGCCGCCGGAACCAGCCGTTCCAAGGGCATCGTCGTGTTCTCCGGCACCGGCGCCGGGGCGGCGGTGATCAGCGACGGGACGATCGTGCAGCGCGCGGACGGCTACGGCTTCCTCGTCGGGGACGAGGGGTCGGCGGTGTGGCTCGGCAAGGAGGCGGTGCGCGCGGCGCTCGCCGCCTACGACGGCCGCGGCTCCCCCACCCTGCTCACCGACTCGGTGCCGCGCGCGCTCCTCGGCCCGTCGGTCGTCGCGGAGATCGACGCGGCGCGGCGGCGGCAGCACCGGCCGCACCGGCACCTCGCGATGGCGCACGCCGCGCACGGCGCCGCGGCGCCGCACGCCCCGCACGGTGCGCCGCAGCCCGTGACGCTCCCGGCGGGCGGCGGGACGGCCGTGCTGGTGCACGAGGCGGTCCCGACGCCGGCCGGTCCGTGCCCGGCGGGGCCGCCCGGGCACCCGGAGCATCCCGGCACCCCGCCCAACCCGCAGCTCGCGCAGGCGATCATCAAAGAGGTCTACGGCCGGCCGGCGTCGGCGCTGGGCCGGCTCGGGCCGGTCGTCGCCGCCGCGGCGGCCGCGGGCGACCCGGTCGCCAAGCGGATCACCGAGGAGGCCGCCGCGTCGCTGCTGCGGGACGTGGACGCCGTGCGGCCCGCGCTCTCGGACCCGCGCGCGCCCGTCGTCATGCACGGCTCGGTGCTGCGCGAGGGCCCGGTGGCGGACGCCGTCCGCACCGGGCTGCGGCACCGGTTCGCCGAGGCGCCGCGCAGCGCGGGCGACGGGGCGGTCGGCGCGGCGGGGCTCGCGCTGCGTAGGCTGGGGCATCCCCTTCCCCACTGATGGGTTCTCCGCCATGTCCCGTCGCATCTCCGCACCGCGGCTACCCTGTGACGACGATCGAACCGCAGACCGCGTCGGGGGGCCTGGTCAGGTGCGTTTTCCACGGAGTTCGCTCGCGCTCGCGACGGCGCTCGCGCTCGGCGCGTCGACACTGGCTGCGTGCAGTGACGACGGCGACGGCGGGACGGACGGGCGCGGCGGGGCGAGCGCGTCCGCGTCGGCCCGCGCGTCCTCGCCGCCGCCGGACGCCTGGATCCCGGGGCACGTCGCGAAGATGAGCGTGCGGGAGAAGGTCGGGCAGCTGTTCGTCCCGACGTTCTACAGCCGCGCCGACGCGCTGCGCACGATCCGGCGGTACCACGTGGGCGGGCTGATCTACTTCCCGGAGAACTTCGGCTCCCCGGAGGAGACGGCGGCGCAGTCGAACGCGCTGCAGAAGGCGTCGAAGATCCCGCTGGTGCTGGGTGTGGACGAGGAGCAGGGCATCGTCACCCGCACCCCGTTCATCACCCGGTTCCCCGGCAACATGGCGCTGGGCGCGACGGCCGATCCGGCGCAGGCCCGCGCCGCCGCGCGGGTCACGGGCGCCGAGCTGCGCGCCGTCGGCATCAACCTCGACTACGCGCCCGTCGCGGACGTCAACGTGAACCCGCGGAACCCCGTCATCGGCGTCCGCTCGTTCGGGTCCGACCCGGCGCGGGTGTCGCAGATGGTGACCGGGGCCGTCCAGGGCTACCAGGACGCGGGCGTCGCGGCCGTCGCGAAACACTTCCCCGGGCACGGCGACACCGCGACCGACAGCCACTCGGGCCTGCCGGTGATCGAGCACGACCCGGACACGTGGCGGAAGGTCGACGCGCCGCCGTTCGAGGCCGCGATCGCCGCCGGGGTGGACGCGATCATGACGGCGCACATCGAGCTGCCGAAGCTGGACGGCTCGGGCGACCCGGCCACGCTGTCGCGGAACGTGCTGACCGGGCTGCTGCGCGAGCGGCTCGGCTACGACGGCGTGATCACGACCGACTCGCTGCGGATGGAGGGCGTCCGGACGAAGTACGGCGACGGGGCCGTCGCGGTGCGGGCGGTCCAGGCGGGCGCCGACCAGCTCCTGATGCCGCCCGACCTGCCGGAGGCGTACGGGGCGGTGGTGGACGCCGTCCGGTCCGGGAAGATCACCGAGCGGCGGCTGGACGCGTCGGTCACCCGGATCCTGCGGCTCAAGCAGCGGCGCGGGCTGTTCGGGCAGGCGCAGACCGACCCGGCGAAGGCCGCGTCGGTCGTCGGGAACGCGCAGCACGAGGCGACGGCCCGGCAGGTCGCGGAGCGGGCGGTCACGGTCGTCGCCAACAAGGGCGGCGTGCTGCCGCTGAAGGGACGGACGGTCGCGGTGACCGGGCCGAAGGCCGAGGCGCTCGCGGGCGCGCTGCGCGCCCAGGGCGTCCGGACGGCGTCCCCCGGCTCGGCGGACGTGACGGTGCTGACCACGGACGACGCCGGTTCGGCGACGGCCGCGCGGGTGCGGGCGCTCGGCGGGAAGCCGGTGGTCGTGGCCGCGCTCGGCAGCCCCTACGACCTGAACTCGGCGGGCGGCGCCGCGGCCGCGGTGGCCGCGTACTCCTCCGGGACGGCGTCGCTGCAAGGTCTCGCGCGGGTGCTCGCGGGCACCGCGAACCCGACCGGGAAGCTGCCGGTCCCGGCCGGCGGGCGGCCGGTCGGGCACGGGCTGAACTACGGGTAGGACGGCCGCCGGAACGGCGTCGGCCGCCGGGGCGGGCGCCCCGGCGGCCGAACACGCGGAATCCGCGAAACCTCAGATGCCCAGTTCGTCCAGTCCGGGCAGGAGCTCGCGGGCGTAGTTCCGCGCCTGCATCGCGGTGCGCCCGGTGCGCGCCGCCGCGGCGGCCTCCCGGCACTGGTCGAGGGTGTGCCGGGCCAGCGCGGCCCGCACCAGCGGCAGGGACGGCGCGCTCATCGACAGCGACGTCACGCCGAGCCCGACCAGCACGCAGGCGAGCGCCGGGTCGCCCGCGGCCTCCCCGCACACCCCGCACGGGACGCCCGCGGCGGCCGCGGGGGCGACCAGGTCGAGGACGGCGGGCTGCCACGGGTCCTGCAGGTGGGCGAGGCCGCCGATCTGCCGGTCGGCGGCGCACGCGTACTGCGTCAGGTCGTTGGTGCCGATGCTGAAGAACGCGACCTCGGACGCCAGGTCGCGGGCCCGCAGCGCGGCGGCGGGCACCTCGATCATGACGCCGGGGGTCTCGATGCCGGCCTTGCCGCACTCGCGGGCGAAGAACGCCGCCTCCGCCGCGTCCGTCACCATCGGCGCCATGACCTGCAGCGTCGCGGTCGTCCCGGCGGACGCGCGGGCGAGCGCGCGCAGCTGCGCGGCGAGCACGTCGGGATACCGCAGCGACATCCGCAGGCCGCGCTCGCCGAGCGCCGGGTTCGGCTCCTCGCCGGGGGGCGGCAGGAACGCGAGGGGCTTGTCGGCGCCGGCGTCCAGCGTCCGGACGACCACGCGGCCCTCCGGGAACGCCTCCAGCACTTTCCGGTACGCCTCCTCCTGCTCGGCGTCGGACGGCGGCGCCGCCCGGTCGAGGAACAGGAACTCGGTGCGGTACAGGCCGACGCCCTCGGCGCCGTTCGCGAGCGCCGCCGCCACGTCCTTCGGGCCGCCGATGTTCGCCAGCAGCGGCACCCGGTGCCCGTCCTTCGTCGCCCCCGGCCCGGCCGACTCGGCCAGCGCGGACGCGCGGGCCGCCGCGGCGGCGCGCGCCGCGGCCACCTCGTCGTCGGACGGGTCCGGACGGACGGTGCCCGCGGCGCCGTCGACGAGCACCGGGGTGCCGTCGGCCAGCCCCGTCGCGCCCGGCAGGGCCACGACGGCGGGCACGCCCATCGTCCGCGCGATGATCGCGGTGTGGCTGGTCGGGCCGCCCTCCTCGGTCACGAACGCGACGACCCGCGCGGGGTCGAGGACGGCGGTGTCGGCGGGGGCGAGGTCGCGGGCGACCAGCACGAACGGCTCGTCCGACTCCGGCACCCCCGGCATCGGCAGGCCGAGCAGCCGCGCGATCGTCCGGTCCCGGATGTCGTCCAGGTCGGTGACGCGGGCGGCGAGGTACTCGCCCGCGCCCGCGAGCATCTCCCGGTACACGCCGAACGCCTCGAACACCGCGCGCGCCGCGGCCGTCCCCTCGCCGATCTTGGCGCGGACGCCGTCGGCGAGGCCCGGGTCGCGGGCCATGAGCGCCTGCGCGTTCAGCACGTCCCGCCCGTCGGTGTTGCCGGCCTCGGCGGCGCGGGCGCCCCGCTCCTCGAGGTCGGCGGCGACGGCCTCCAGCGCACCGAGGGCGATCGCGTTCTCGGCCTCCGCGTCGCCCCCGTGCCGCGCCCCGGCCTCCGGTTCCGGCACCGCGCCCGCGATGCCGCGGACCGGACCGAACCCGACGCCCGGGCTGACGCCCGCGCCGTGCAGCGGGCCGGGCACGCCCTCAGGCACCTTCGGGCTCCGGCGTGGACAGGAGCGCCTCCAGGCTGTCGAGCAGCGCGCCGGCGTCCTCCCCCTCGGCGGAGATCACGACCTCCTCGCCGTACCGGGCGTCCAGGCCCAGCACCGCGAGGATGCTCTTGGCGTTCACCGGCTCGCCGCCGCGCTTGGCGACGGTCACGTCCATGGGGGCCTTCGCCGCGGTCTGCACGAACAGCGCGGCGGGGCGCGCGTGCAGGCCCACCTTCGACTCGATCCTCACATTGCGCTCGCTCACAGCACACTCCTCACCGGACGCCTTGTTCTTTACGTTCGCCCGCACCGGAGACGGGCACGCGAAGCGCGGGCCCCGGCGCGACGTTCACTCGTTGCAGGTCGGCGACCACGTGGTCGGCCGCGGCGAGCGCCGCGGCCGGCTGGGTCGTGGTGATGCCGACGCAGGTCATCCCCGCGGCCTTGACCGCCGCGACACCGGCCGGGGCGTCCTCGAAACCGATCGCCTCGTGCGGCGGCACCCCGAGGTCGCGGGACGCCGCCAGGTACCCCTCCGGGTGCGGCTTGCCGGTCGTGACGTCCCCGGCGGTCAGCACGATGTCCAGCAGGTCGCGGATGCCGAGGAAGGCCAGCAGCCGCTCGGCGTACTCGCGCTGCCCGGACGTCACGACCGCCAGCGGCAGCCCCGCGTCCGCCAGCGACCGGACGAGCTCGACCGCCCCCGCGACCGGCGCGGGCGGCGGCATCCCCGGCAGCGACTCGTAGGAGACCGCCTCCTCGAACAGCTCCTCGGCCGTCCGGCCGCTCGGGAACAGGTGCAGCAGGTCGCTCAGCACCTCCAGGCCGCGGCGCCCCGCGAACGAGGCGATCAGCGCCTCGTCCTGCGGGACGCCGTGCGACGCGAACAGCTTCCGCCACATGACGCGGTTGCGGGGCTCGCTGTCGATCAGGGTGCCGTCCAGGTCGAACACCGCGGCGCGGAGCGGAATCTCTACCGCCATGTGAAGAGCTCGGCCCCCTTCGCCACCTCGCCGGTCTCGACGACGTCCGACAGCGCGCCGTCGCCCGCGTCCAGCGCCACCACGGCGCAGACCGGGGAGCGGCCGCCCGCCTCGATCACCGCCGGGTTCCAGCCGACCAGCGGCTGCCCGGCGGTCACCTCGTCGCCCTCGGCGGCGAGCAGCTCGAAGCCCTCGCCCTTCAGCTTGACGGTGTCGATGCCGAGATGCACGAGGACGCCGTGCCCCTCGGCGTCCACCACGACGTACGCGTGCGGGTGCATCTTCACGATCTTCCCGGTGACGGGGGCGATCGCCTGCCCGGGGCCGCGTTCGGGATCGACCGCGGTGCCCGGTCCGACCATCGCCTGCGCGAACACCGGGTCGGGCACCCCGGCCAGGCCGACGACGCGGCCGGACACCGGGGACAGTACTCGGGTCATGTGGGCCCCTTGTCGTTCGTTCCGCCTCGCTCGTTCACCCTTCGCCCGGACGCGTCAGTCGAGGATGTCCTCGATGTCGCTGGCGATCGTGTCGGCCTCCGGGCCCACCACGACCTGCACGACCGTGCCGCTCTTCATCACGCCGAACGCGCCGGCCGCCTTCAGCGCCGCCTCGTCGACCTTGCCGGGGTCGGAGACCTCCGTGCGCAGCCGCGTCGCGCACGGCTCGATCTCCTCGATGTTGTCGGCGCCGCCCAGCGCGGCGACGATCGCCTCGGCCTTGTCCATGTCGTCTCTCCTCGGTCCGGGGTGGGCTGGACCCTCTGGTGAACGGGTCTTCGGGGTGCCGGTGCTCAGGTCGTCTGAGTCACCTTGTTGAGGCCGCGCGGCACGTCGGGGTCGAGCCCGAGCCGGCGCGCCAGGTTCTCGACCAGGATCTGGCCGGGGACGATCAGGCCCAGCGGCGCCACCCACTCGGGCAGCCCGGGGCCGGGGAGCGCCGCCGTGCACGCGGCGGCCAGGCCCGCCCCGCCGCCGACGCCGTACGCGGCGGCGCCCGCGCCCCGCACGCGCTCGGCGAGCGCGATCGTCCCGGAAAGGGTGGGGCCGGAGTCGGCGGCGACGAGCAGCGCGGGCGTCCGCGCGTCCACGACCGCGATCGGGCCGTGCAGCAGGTCCGCGTACGACAGGCCCATCGCGTGCAGGTAGCACGCTTCCTTGATCTTCAGCGCGAGTTCCAGCGCGGTGCCGAACGCGATCCCCCGCCCGGACACGACCGCCCCCTGGACGCCCGCCAGCTCGTCCACGATCCGCGGCAGCGCCTCGGACGCCTCGGTCGCCTCGACCAGCCCCGCGACCTCGTCGGGGACGCGGCGCAGGTCGTCCTCCGCGACGTCCGCGCCGAGGCCGAGCGCGAGGACGGACAGGGCCGCGAGCTGCGTCGTGTACGTCTTGGTCGCCGGGACGGCCTTCTCGTCGCCGGCCCGCGTGATCAGCGCGACCTCGGCGGCCTCCGCCAGCGGCGAGCCCTCGCCGTTGGTGACCGCCACGGTCCGGGCGCCGCCCGCGGCGGCCCACTCCAGCGTCTCGACGATCTCCTCGGTCTTGCCGGACTGGCTGATCGCGACCGCCAGCACGCCCGACAGGTCCAGCCTCCGCCGGTAGGTCGTCGCGATCGACGGCGCGGCCAGCGTCGCCAGCCGGCCCACGTGGGACTCCACCAGGTACCGGCCGTACACGGCCGCGTTGTCCGACGAGCCGCGCGCGATGAACAGCACCTGCCTCGTCTCCGCCGCCAGGTTCGCGATGTCGGCGGTGCGCGGCAGCAGCGCGTCGATCGTCCGGCGCAGCGCGTCCGGCTGCTGACCGATTTCGGCGCGCATGAGGCTGGTCATGAATCCCCTCCGAAGACTTTCTGCCCGTTGATCCAGGTCGTACGCGCCCGGTGGTCCGGGCCGAGGTGCACCAGGTCCGCGACCGCTCCGGGGGCGATGCGGCCGAGCTCGGCGCGGCCGATCAGGTCCGCGGGGACGCGCGTGGCGGCGTCCACGGCCGCGGCCGGGTCGACGCCGATCGCGATCGCGTTGCCGACCGCGTCGTCCAGCCGCAGGCCCGACCCGGCGATCGTCCCGTCGGCGCGCAGCGGCGGGCCCTCCGCGGGCATGGTGATCGGCTCGCCGCCGAGGTCGTAGGTGCCCGGCGGCATCCCGGCGGACGCCGCCGCGTCGGTGACCAGGACCGTCCGTCCGGCGGCGGAGCGGAACACGAGCCGCGCGGCCGTCGCGGACACGTGGTGCAGGTCGAGGATGAGCCCGGGGCTGAGCCGGTCGTCGACCAGCGCCTGCGCGGCGACGCCCGGGTCGCGGTGGTGCACGCCGGACTGCGCGTTGAAGATGTGCGTCACCTTGCGGGCGCCCGCGTCGGCGGCGGCCGCGACCTGCTCGGCCGTCGCGTCGCTGTGCCCGACGCTGACCAGGACGCCCGCGTTCGTGAGCGTCCGGATCGCGTCGAGGGCCCCGGCGCGTTCGGGCGCGAGGGTCACCAGCTTGACCAGGCCCGTCTCCAGGAGCGTCGCGATCGCCTCGGGCGTCGGGTCGGTGATGAAGTCGGCGTTGTGCGCGCCCTTGCGCTTCTCCGACAGGAACGGGCCCTCCAGATGGACGCCCAGGACGCGCGTGCCGTCGGGGAGGCGGGGCAGCAGCTCGCGGGTACGGCGCAGCGCGTCCGCCTGCGTCGCGACGGGCGCGGTGATGAACGTGGGGAGGAACGACGTCACGCCGGTCTCGGGGAGGCGCGACACGACCGTGCGCCAGCCGTCCTCGCCGGCGTCGACCATGTCGTACCCGAAGAAGCCGTTCACCTGGAGGTCGACGAGACCGGGCGCCAGCAGGCCGTCGCGCAGCTCGACGTCGGGCGTCCCGTCCGGGCGGCCCTCGCCCACCTCGGCGATCAGGCCGTTCTCGACCCGGACGTATCCCGGGGAGAGCACGCGGGTAGGACCACCGGCAGGGGCGGTGATCATGCTTTCGGCCGTGATCAGTAGTGACATCTCTGCGCACTCTCCGTGACGCCGTGGTCGCTGGTCGTCGCCTCCGGCGACTGGTCTAGTCCGGACTAGACCAGTCAGCACCATACTGCACGAATCGGATGCAACTAAAGATGTCGGCCCGAACTCCTCCCATCGGGCCCAGCTCGGGGAGGTCATCGGCGCATGAGTACGGCAACCGCGACGGGCGACGGCGGCTCCGGCGACGGCGGAGTGCGCCGCACCTGGTCGGCGGCGTTCGGCGTGCTGCAGCGCATCGGGCGCAGCCTCATGCTGCCGATCGCCGTCCTGCCCGCCGCCGGCATCCTGCTCCGCCTCGGCCAGCCCGACCTGCTCGGCGCGGACGGCCTCGGCTGGGACCGCGTCGCGGAGGTGTTCGCCGCCGCGGGCGGCGCCCTGCTCGACAACCTCGCGATCCTGTTCGCCGTCGGCGTCGCCATCGGGTTCGCCAAGAAGTCCGACGGCTCCACCGCCCTCGCCGCCGTCGTCGCCTACCTGGTGTTCGACCGCGTCTCGAAGGTGATGTTCGCGCACACCGACGAGCTGCGCGCGTCCGTCGTCCAGAAGGTGCAGCAGGAGGACGGGTCGCTGGAGGAGACCGTCGCGTACGGGCTGCAGAACCCGACGCAGGTCCTCGGCGGCATCGTCGTGGGGATCATGGTCGCGCTGCTCTACCAGCGGTTCTACCGGGTGAAGCTCCCGGCGTGGCTCGCGTTCTTCGGCGGGCGCCGCTTCGTCCCGATCGTCAGCGCGGGCGGCGCGCTGCTGCTCGGCGTCGTCTTCGGGTTCGTGTGGCCGACCCTCGGCGGCTGGATCAACGACTTCGGCGACTGGCTCACCGGCGCGGGCGCCGTCGGCGCCGGGCTGTACGGCGTCGCGAACCGCCTGCTGCTGCCGTTCGGCCTGCACCACATCCTGAACTCGCTGATCTGGTTCGTCTTCGGCACGTACCGGGAGCCCGACGGCGACGTCGTCCACGGCGAGATCAACCGGTACCTCGCGGGCGACCCGGACGCCGGGACGTTCCTCGCGGGGTTCTTCCCCGTGCTGATGTTCGGCCTGCCCGGCGCCGCCCTCGCCATCTGGCGGGCCGCGCCGCCCGACCGCCGTCCCGCGGTCGGCGGCATCATGATCTCCGCCGCGCTCACCGCGTTCGTCACCGGCGTCACCGAGCCCATCGAGTTCTCGTTCATGTTCGTGGCGCCCGTCCTGTACGCGATCCACGTCGTGCTGACCGGCGTCTCGATGGGCGTGCTCGCCGCCCTCGACGCCCAGCTCGGGTTCAGCTTCTCCGCCGGGCTCATCGACCTGCTGCTCAACGCCACCAAGAGCAACACCCGGCACCTGTGGCTGATCGTCGGGACGGGGGTGCTGTACTTCTTCCTCTACTACGCGATCTTCTATTTCGTGATCAAACGGTTCGACCTGCCGACGCCCGGCCGGGAGCCGGAAGAGGACATGCCGCCGGAGTCCAAGCCGGACGCCCCGCCCAAGCGAGCCCGCTGACCTGCGAAAACGCCGATCTTGCGGGGGCGTCCTCGTGATCGCCCCGTTATCTTTTCGTGCATTGACATGCGTTTCGTCCTTGTGGTCTAGTCCGGCCTAGACCAGTCCGAAACCGACACGAAGCCGCCCACTCCGACGATCATCGATCCGGCTCCGGCCATCGAGGACCCCCGTGACCATCGATCCGCACAGTCCCGTCCCGAAGTACTTCCAGCTCCGCGCGATCCTCCTCGACCTCATCGAGAGCGCGGAGCTGCCCGTGGACGCCCCCATCCCCTCGGAACGCGAACTGTGCGCCCGGTACGAGCTGTCCCGCATGACCGTCCGGCAGGGGGTCGACCAGCTCGTCACCGAGGGACGCCTCTACCGCGTCCCCGGCAAGGGCACGTTCGTCGCCCGGCCCAAGATCGAGATGCCGCTGCGGCTGGTGTCGTTCACCGAGGACATGCTGGCCCGCGGCCTGCGCCCCGGCGCCGTCGACCTCGACCGCCGCACCGCCCCCGCCGACGCGCACCTCGCCCGCGTCTTCGGCGTCGAGACCGGCACCCCCGTCCACGTCATCGAGCGGCTGCGCACCGCCGACGGCGAGCCCATGGCCCTCGAACGCGCCCACATCCTCGCGTCCCTGGCCCCCGACCTGCTCGACCGGCGGCTCGCCGACCGCTCCCTGTACGGCGTCCTCGAAGCCGTCTACGGAATCGTCTTCGACGCCGGCGACCAGACCATCGACGCCGGCCTCGCCGACGCCGCCGACGCCCGGCACCTGCAGATCGCCAAGGGCAGCGCCGTGCTGCTCCTGCAACGCCGCTCCTACACCGGAGGTGTGTGCGCCGAACTGGGCGTGTCGACCTACAGAGCGGACCGCTACCAGATCCACACGGCCCTCGGAAGCCCCCCGCCGAACTCCTAACCCCCAAGGAGGAACCCCCCGATGACAGCGACAACCGTGGACTCGGCGCCACGCCGAGGGTCGAGCGTGCTGGCGGTGCTCCAGCGCATCGGCCGCAGCCTCATGCTGCCGATCGCCGTCCTGCCCGCCGCCGCGCTGCTGCTGCGCTTCGGCCAGGCGGACATGCTCGGCGCGGACGGCCTCGGCTGGGACCGCGTCGCCGAAGTCTTCGCCGCCGCGGGCGGCGCCCTGCTCGATAACCTCGCTCTCCTGTTCGCCGTCGGTGTGGCGATCGGGTTCGCGAAGAAGTCCGACGGCTCCACCGCCCTCGCCGCCGTGGTCGGCTACCTCGTGTTCGACCGCGTCACCAAGGTGATGTTCTCGCACTCCGGCGAACTCGAGGGCAGCGTCGTCATCACCAAGATGGTCGACGGCACGGAGACCCAGGCCATCGACTGGGGCGCCAAGAACCCGACCCAGGTGCTCGGCGGCATCCTCATCGGCCTCCTCGCCGCCGTCCTCTACCAGCGGTTCTACCGGATCAAGCTGCCGACGTGGCTCGCCTTCTTCGGCGGGCGCCGGTTCGTCCCGATCGTCACCGCCGGCGCCGCGCTCGTGCTCGGCGTCGTCATCGGGTTCGCCTGGCCCGTCCTCGGCGGTTGGCTCACCGACTTCGGCGAGTGGATCACCGGGGCGGGCGCCGCCGGGGCCGGCATCTACGGCGTCATCAACCGCCTCCTGCTGCCGTTCGGCCTGCACCACATCCCGAACTCGCTGATCTGGTTCGTGTTCGGCGAATACCAGACGGCCGACGGCGGCGTCGCCACCGGCGAGATCAACCGGTACCTCGCCGGGGACCCGGACGCGGGCGGCTTCCTCGCCGGGTTCTTCCCCGTGCTGATGTTCGGCCTCCCCGGCGCCGCGCTCGCGATGTGGCACGCCGCGCCCAAGCACCGCCGCCCGGCGGTCGGCGGCATCATGATCTCCGCCGCGCTCACCGCGTTCGTCACCGGCGTCACCGAGCCCATCGAGTTCGCGTTCATGTTCGTCGCGCCGCTGCTGTACGGCGTCCACGTCGTCCTGACCGGCATCTCGATGGCGATCCTCGAGGCCGCCGGAGCGCAGCTCGGGTTCGGCTTCTCCGCGGGCCTCATCGACATGCTGCTGAACGCCCGGAAGGACAACACCGAAGGGCTGCTGCTCATCATCGGGATGGGCGTCCTGTACTTCATCCTGTACTACGTCATCTTCAGATTCCTGATCATCAGGTTCAACATCCCGACGCCGGGCCGCGAACCGGACGACGTCGAGTCGGTCGCCGCCGACCCCGGGGCCGACCCGGAGATGGCGGGCGTCGCCGCGAAGGGCGAGGGCAAGGCGCGCAAGGGCGCGGCCGCCGCACCCGTCGACGGCGGCACCACGCAGACGGCGGTCGCCGACACCGGCGGCTCGTCGAGCGACGCCCCGGCGGGCGACACCGGCTCGTCCGGCGACGCCGGCGGCTCTGGCGGCGACGCGGGCGGCTCGGGCGGCGACGCCGGTTCGCCGCCGGACACCCCGTCGAGCAGCTGAACCACCCCCGGACGGCCGCCTCACCGGCCGTC
>NZ_JBFAUZ010000069.1:0-44929 GCF_040679555.1 Spirillospora sp. NPDC052242 | reverse complement strand
GGGTCTGGCGCGGGCGGGGTTGGGGGTTTGGGGGGGGGGGGGGGGGGCCCCCCCCCCCCCCCGCACGCGCGTTCCCGGACCGGTCCGCGGACGATCCGCGGACCGGCGGGCCGGGACGGTCGCGGGTCAGCGGGTGCGGACGTCCTCCTCGGCGTAGGGGACGAGGCGGACGGGGCCGATCAGGCCGTAGTCCTGCGGGCGCGCGTTCCCGTAGACGCCGGGGTCGGCGACCCGCAGCCGGTTGTTCAGCGTCGTCGCGACCTCGACCTCGATCGTGTTGCGGCCGCGCCGCAGGTACGGGCCGACGTCGATCTTCGGGACGAGCACGCTGACGGCGGGCAGCCGGCGGCCGTTGACGGTGACGCGGCAGGTGTCGAACACCGAGCCGAGGTCGAGGACCGCGCCGGCGGCGCCGTCCCGGCCGTCCCACTCGACGGTGGTCGAGTAGGTGCCGATGCCGGACACGTCCGCCAGCTCGGGGATCTGCGGCCACGGCTTGAGGGCGTCGAGCCGCAGGTCGTGCCGCTTCACCCCGTCGGGCGTCATGTCCTCGACGCGCAGCCGCCAGGACGTCAGCTCGCGGGCCTCGGGGACGCGGCGGATCTCGGTCCGGACGGTCCGGCCGTTCGGCAGGGTCGTGGCGTAGGTCCCGGCGGCGGTCGCGCGGGCGACCAGCCGGTTCCGCTCGACGCGCAGCTCGGCGTCCGACGCCGTGGCGTGCGGCGCGTTCCCGCCGTGCGCCAGCTTGATCACGACGGCCTCGCCGGGCTGCAGCGCGATCCGGAGCGTGACCTTGTCGCCGTCCTCCTTGAACACGGCGACGCGCCGCTCCTCGCCCGTCCACAGGTCCAGCCGGTACGGGACGGCCCGGCGGTCGGAGCGCGTGAACGTGACCTCGTGGTCGATCGGCGCGATCGGGGGCTTCACCTGGTCGGCGTGCTTGCCGTTGACCAGGTAGTAGTAGTCGGCGCGGCGGTCCTCGCGGTGCGCGACGAGCAGCGTGGAGCTCTGCGCGTAGGACACCGCCGGCGTCACGCCGAGGTCGGCCAGGGCGCCCGGGACGTCCGCCTCGGCGGCGACGACGCGGACGCGGGGCTGCGCGAACAGCTCCTTCAGGACGGCCCGCAGCTTCGCGTTCTCGCCGTCGCGCTCCAGGCCGGGGACGGTCGCCGCGGACCAGTCGCCGAGGAAGACGAGCGGCAGCCCGGCCTTCGTCAGCTTCAGCATCGTGCGGGCGCTGTCCAGCGGGAGCGTGCACTCCTTCCCGGCGAACCGGTCGCCCTCCACGAAGACGACCTTGTAGGCGGGGCCGTCCGGGGCGAGGCGGCCGTTCCGGACGGTCGCCGAGCGCAGGTCGAGCAGCGGCGCGCTGATGAACTGGTGCGTCCAGCCGAGCGGAATGCCGTCCTTGGTGAACCAGCCGGCGCCGATGCCGGTCTTGGTGTAGCCCTTCTGCCGGAAGACGGCCACGTCGATGCGGCTCGTGCCGGTGCGCATCGTGTGGTGGATCCGCGACATGTAGGCGGCGACGTCCGGGACGTGGCGCCACGTCGGCTGCCGCGGGCCCCACGACTCGGAGTAGCCGATGTTGCCGCTGTACGGGGTGAACCCGGCGAAACCGGGCCAGTTCGCGCCGGGGGCGGTGGCGTAGGAGAAGCCGTGCAGGACCGTCTGGTTCAGCCCGGCCGCGTAGGCGCCGCCCATGGTGAGCAGCAGCTTCTCCCACGTGGTGTTGTAGGCGCCGCCCTGGTAGGCGCCCGCCTCGCACGACAGGACCTCGCGGCCCGCCATGTCGCGGCCGCCCGCGAGCGCCCGGTAGTCGTCGAGGTTCTTGAACCCGAGCGACTCGCCCTCCGGGACGTCCAGGATCGCCGCCGCCTGCATGGAGTCGGTCTCCAGCCCGTACGGCTGCGCCCGGTACTCCAGCCCGATCGAGTGCGCCCACTTCGCGATCGCCTCGAAGTGGTTCTCGGCGAACAGGTCGGAGATCGTCAGCCAGAAGTCGTGCCGGACGTGCGAGGTGGTCGCGGCGTCGTAGGTGTAGATCGTGTCCTCGTGGTGCCGCACGATGACCGGCAGGTACGGCATGAGGTCGTAGCCGCGCCGCTTGCGGAACTCCTCGGGCAGGCCGGGCGTCCAGTTGAGGGCGTCGGTCTCCAGCTCGATCGAGTCCTCGAACAGCGTCCACCCGGCCTGCCGGATCAGCTTCCGGATGCGCGGGGTGAGGAGCCTCGCCTCCCAGAACGCGGTGACCGCGCGGGTCCCGGCCTTGCTGAAGTGGTCGACGACCGTGCTGGGCGGGTCGCTGTGCGGGCCGGACTCGGGCCGCTGCCCGCTGCCGCGCCGCCAGTACGACAGCAGCACCCAGTCGCCGTCCGACGGCGCCGTCCAGGCGATGCGGCCGTTCGCGGCCTTCGCGGTCAGGTCCTGGAAGGAGGCGGGCGCGAGGCCGGTCTCCTTGCGGGTGTCGTTCGCCGGGTCGAGCCGGACCGCGTGCACCGCGACCAGGTGCCGCTTGGTGACGCCGTCCGCGGGCGCCGCGACGGGCTCGGGGACGGGCCCGTCGTGCGTCGCCCCCGCCCGCACCGTCGTCGCGCCGTACGCGAGCTCCTGCACGGCGGCCTCGTCGTCCGGCGTGATCGACGGGACGGCCGCGGGCCACGCCGGGCCCATCGTCAGGTCGACCGTGACGCCGCGGCGCCGCGCCTGGTCGAGCGCTGCCTCCACGGCCTCGTTCCACGCCTCGGTGCCCCAGCCGTACTTCTTCGGGTCGAGGAGCGACTTGTCGTCGATGCTGTGGTGCAGCGCGACGATCTCCGCGCCGCCGAAGCCGGCGTCGGCGATCTGGTCGATCTCCCGGCGGATCTCGGCCGGGTCGACATGGGCGTCCGGCCACCACCAGCGGAAGCGGGGCCGGACGGCCGCCGCCGGGCGGGCGAACCCGCCGTGCCCGCCCGGACCGTTCCCGGGCTTGGCGGCGGCGACGGCGGCGGTCTCTCCCCCGAGCGCGGGCGCGGCGGCCGCGGCGACGGCGGCGGCGCCGCCGATCTGCAGAACGCGCCTGCGCGAGACCTCGTTGCGGTCGTTCAACTCTTTCCTCCTGTGCGGATCACTGAGATGCGGCCGGAGCCGACCGGGCCGATGGT
This sequence comes from Spirillospora sp. NPDC052242, assembly GCF_040679555.1. NCBI lineage: Bacteria > Bacillati > Actinomycetota > Actinomycetes > Streptosporangiales > Thermomonosporaceae > Spirillospora > Spirillospora sp. NPDC052242. Next base: position 41,783 of record NZ_JBFAUZ010000069.1, on the reverse strand, counting down.
GAGGAGCCGCCCGGTGACGTCCCGGCTCGTGGCGCGGGGGGCGCGTGCGTGGGGTCCGGTGACGCGGTAGCGGCGCGGGTCGTCGTCGCCGAGCTCGACGACGACGCGGGCGGACGTGTTGGGCGGGACGTCCACGTCGAGGCGGTATCCGCGGTCGCGGTCCAGCCCGACGGTGACGGGCCCGCGGATCGTCGGGACGCGGCCCGCGACGCGGGCGAGGCCGCCGGGGCGGGGCCGGACCTCGATCTCCGCGGCGCCCGGGGCCGTGACCCGCACGCCCAGCACGTGGCGGGGGACGGCGTTCGCGGGCGCCGAGCCCCACGCGTGCGAGAACGTCATGTTGGGCTTGAGGGCCGGGTCCCACGCCTCCGCGACGATCGTGGCGCCGAGGTCGTCCATCATGTGCAGCCAGGAGTTCGTGCCGGTCGCGGTCATGAGGCCGATGGCGTCCTCGGCGCGGCCGGCGGCGAACAGCGCGTCGAGGAGGAACTGCGCCCCGTAGACGCTCATCTTCATGCCGCCGCCCGCCAGCGTCCGGCCGAGCGCGGCGAGGACGTCGTCGGGGACGGCGCCGGGCCCGGCCACGCCGAGCGCCACCGGGTAGGCGGTGGCGTGCTGGGCGCCGTGCGCGGTGCCGAGGCCGTCGACGAACCGCCCGGCGGGGGCGTCGAGGAGCTTCGCGCGCATCGCGTCGGCGAGCTTCGCCGCCCTGGCGCGCCAGTCCCGCGCGTCGGCCGTCCGGCCGAGGACGTCCGCGATCGCGGCCATCGCGTCGAACGCGGCGTACTGGCAGGCGTTGACGACCGTGTTGACCTCGGTGAACACAAACCCGTCCCGGTTGGAGACGGGCCAGTCGACGAGGTCGCCGAGGTCCTGGCTGGACCGTCCCGGGTCCTTGTGGACGAGGCCGTCGTCGCCGATGAACCGGGTCAGGTGCTTGTCCGCGAGGAGGTCGTAGTCGGCGGCGAGCTGCTCGGGGTCGCCGGTGTGCAGGTAGTCCTGCCACGCCGACATGACGTTCATCAGCCGGTACTCGGTGGGCCAGGTGTGGTTGCGGGCGAGGAACGCGTCGGACGCGCGGGCCAGCGCGAACGAGCGCTGCGTCCCGTACTCGGACGCCTGGTTGATCAGCGCGTCGCCCTCGTACGGGCCGCGCTCGCGGGTCGGGGTGTCGATGTAGAGGTCGCCGCGCGTCGCCTCGATCGAGTACCGGCACATCGCGTACACGCGGTCGAGGTCGGGGCTGGAGCTGGTGAACGTCGCGGCGTCGTCGTCCCAGTCGGCGCGCCAGAACCGCCCGGTGACGGCGCCCGACAGGTCCAGGTCGTCGTCGGCGATGAGCTGCGCGTACCGGAAGCCGCGGTAGCCCCAGTGCTCGATCGTCTGGCGGCCGTCCCGCAGCGTCCAGATCTCCCGGTAGGTGACCTGGGCGCGCAGGGCGTGCCGGACGGTGCCGTCGCCGTTCAGCTCCTCGCCGAGCCGGACCTCGACGGTCTGGCCCGCCTTCCCGCGCACGGAGAGCCGCAGCCCGCCGACGATCTCGCGGCCGAGGTCGACCAGCCACGTGCCGGGCGCGGTCCGGCGGACGGACGCGGGACGGACGTCGTGCAGCCGGACGGGCTCGACGAGCGCGGGCTCCAGGCCGTCGATCGGGTCCCGGACGGCGGCCGGTTCCCACGCCGCGTCGTCGAACCCCGGGTGCGTCCAGCCCGCGGGCTCGTGCCGCATGTCCCAGTACTCCTGGCGGCAGTGGTAGTACCCGGTGCCGATCGTGCCCGCGTCGCGCAGCATCCCGGCCTGCCGCCGCGCCTTCCACCCGCGGCCGGTGTCCACGGTCGCGGTCGTCCCGTCGGCGTAGGTGACGGCGAGGCGGGCGACGAACCGCTTGTCGGCGGTGGTGAACGCGAGCGCGGCGAGGGCGTTGCGGCGGCCGGGCCGCAGCAGGCGCGTCACGTCGAACGAGTGGTACTTCGGCGCCCCGGCGCCCGACCGCATCGACGCGAACCCGGCGACCTCGCCGTTCGCCCACACCTTCGCCGGGTACTGGCGGGTCGGCTCCGGCGACTGCGCGGCGACGTGCAGCACCGCCGCCGCGATCTCCTTGCGGGCGAGGACGAACTCCGTGCGCAGCAGCGCCCAGTCGTCGTCGGGCGAGCCCGCTGAGGACAGCGTCGACTGCCCGCGGCCGAGCGTCAGCGCGCCGTCCTCGACCGTCCCGGCGGAGAACGTGCCGCGCCCGGCGGCGAAGTCCTCGTCGAGGACGACGGTGCCGTCGGCGGCCGTGAACGCGACGCGGTCCCACGCGTTCGACTCCGTCGACCCGTTGCGCATCCCGACCGTGCCCGTGCGGTACGTGCCGTCGGTGGTCGTGTCGACGTCCGTCCCGTCGATCGAGGTCGTGAACGTGTCGCCCGCCATCGCGATCGCGACGTCGTACCAGCGTCCGGTCTCGACGGGGACGGCGAGGGCCTTCTCCTCCAGCACCCGGTAGGAGCCGTTCACGCACACGTGCTTCTTCAGCACGCCGGGCGTCCCGGCGCGCAGCTGCCACAGGTAGTTGGCGCCGGTGCCGGACGCCCGGAACCACAGGCCCGCCGCGACGGACGTGATGCGCACGCGCGCGGTGAGGACGCCGTCGCCGGGCGCCGCGGCCGCCGGTGCCCAGATCGGGTCGGCGGTCCACTCCCCCACGCCGGTGGCGAGCAGCGCGGGCTCCGACCAGCGGGACGCGCGGCGCCCGTCGAACGTCCGGACCCGCCACCAGTACGCCGTCTCCGGCGCGAGGGCGGGGCCGCCGTACGGGACGGCCACGGAGTCGGCCGACGCGACGCGGCCGCTGTCCCAGGTGCGGGGGCCGCGTTCGAGCCCGCGCGGGGTCGTCGCGAACTGCAGCTGGTAGTGGGTCTGCTTCGTGTCGTGGCCGAGGTCGGCGACCTGCCAGCTCAGCCGGGGCCGCGCGGCCCGCACGCCGAGGCCGGCCGGGAGCAGCGAGGTCAGCAGCCCGGACGGCGCCCGCCGCGCGGCCCCCGGGGCGGGGGCCGCGGCGGCGGTGCCGGCGAGGGGGCCGACCGCGGAGGGGCCGGCCGCGGAGCCGAGGACCACGGCGCCGGCCGTCCCGGCGGTCGAGGCCGCCAGGAACCGGCGGCGGCTGATGCCCTTTTCGGTGGTCATGGAGCGTTCCCTACAGGTGGTTCGCACGGAAGTGGACGCGGCCGGAGCCGATTTCGAACACCGCGAAGCCGTCCTCCATGCGGACGAACTCGGCGCGGTCGCGGCCGGAGACGCGGACGTCGCGCGCGGAGCGGGCGGGGACCCAGACCTCGGCGCGGACGTTCACCGGGACGTCCGCCGACAGCGAGACGCCGTTCCCGTGGCGCTTCCAGCTCACGCCGACGTCGCCGCGCTGCACCGGGACGGTGCCGGACGCCTCGCCCACGCCGGCCTCCGGCGGCCGCACCCGGACCGTCGCCCCGGCCGGGCTGGTGACGGTGACGCCGAGGAGCGTCTTCTGGATCTCGATGAGCGACGTCGCGCCCCACGGGTGCGAGAGGCTCTGGCCTTCTTCCCGGGCGTCCCACGACTCCCACGTGAAGGTGCCGCCGCGCGCGAGGATGTTGCCCCAGCCGGGCCCCTCGGTGTCGGTGAGCCGCTCGACGACGTCGCCCGGCCGGCCCGCGAGGGCCTCCAGCAGGCGGTGGGCGGTCATCGGGCCCATCCGCATGCCGAGCCCGGCGATGTACTCCTCGATCGCCGCGCGCGACTCGGCGGGCGCGACGCCGTGGGCGAGGGCGTAGGCGTTCGCGATCTGCGACGCGTGGGCGCTCTGCGCGCCGTCGCTCTTGAGGCCGTCGATGTAGACGCCGTCGTCCCGGCGGAGCCGCTCGTTGATCGCCTTCGTGAGCGCGGCGGCGTCCGCGCGCAGTTCGGCCGCCTCCGCCTTCTTCCCGAGCGTCTGGGCGGCGCGGGCGGTGGCGTTGAGGACGTCCACGCCGAGGACGTTGATGACCGTGCGGGCGGCCGTGTCCATGTCGTGCCCGTACCGCATGGTCGCGGGCCAGTCGATGATGCCGTACCGGTACTGGCCCGAGCCGCCCTCCAGGTTCGTGACCAGGCCGGTGCCGGGGTCGATGTAGCGGCGGACGTACCCGGCGACGGCGGTCATGACCGGGTAGGCGTCCGTGAGGGTCGCGGTGTCGCCGGACTGCAGGTAGTAGTCCCAGATCCAGCCGGGGAACATCTCGGTGTAGTCGGGGATGTCGCGCTTGCCGTCGCCGTTCGGGTAGACGGCGTTGAGGCGCCCGTCCGGCCAGTGCCGCCGCTGCGACGACATGAACTCGTAGATCGCCTGGCGGGTGAGGCGCCGCGCCCCGTAGGCGCCCATCATCGCCTTGGAGACGTCGACCGAGTCGCCGAGGAACTGGCCCTTCTCGCGGGTCGGGGTGTCGAGGAACTGCTCCTGCGACCCGTACAGCGCCGACCGCGCCATCAGGTCGTAGGCCGCGTTCACCCCCGTGTCGGACGTGCGCAGCCGCGCCTCGCGCCCGACCTCGGTGTGCTGCACGACCGCGGAGACGTCCTCCGCGGACGCCCCCGAGCCGGGGGCGATCTCCAGGTAGCGCCAGCCGACGAACGTGAGGGCGCGGAACGTCTGGTCGCCGTCGCGCTGGGTGTACCCGAACGCGAGGTTGGTGTTCTGGTTGTCGTCGGAGTCGCGGGACACCGAGCCGTCGTCGGTCAGCCGGTACCCGGCGTGCATCGCGACGTGCCGGCCCTCGACGCCGTCGCGGAATCGGACGACCGGCACGGCGGGGATCACCTTGCCGAAGTCGGCGACCAGCGCGCCCGAGTCGAGCCGCGTGACCTTCACCGGCCGGACCGTCTCGTGCGTCAGGTCGGTCTCCTGGCCCTGCAGGTGCGAGAACACCTCGGTCGGGTGCCGCCCGACGACCTCGGGCGCCTGCCAGGACGCGGCGTCGAAGCCCGGCTCGTCCCAGCCGTCCTGGACCGCCGTGCCGTCGAACTCCTCGACGTAGTCGCCGCCGTCGCCGTTGCGGCGCGGCGCGTCCTTCCACGGGCCGGGCGACACCTTCCACGAGCCGTCGGTGACGACGACCTGGCGGGTGCCGTCCGCGTGCTCGACGACGAGCCGGACGAGCAGGCCCGGCGCGCCCTTCGGCCGTCCCTGCCCGGACCCGTACCAGTGGTAGAGCGCGCCGATCGTGTTCGCCCGGCCCTCGCGGATCTTCGAGGTGACGTCGACGGTCTCGTAGAAGCCCTCGTCGGGGTGCGCGAACGCGGCGCCGCGCTCGATCGCCTCGCCGTTGAGGTGCAGGACGAACTGCTGCCCGGCGGCGACGTGGACGCGGGCCCGCACGATCTTCGATCGTCCGGCGGTGAAGTCCCTGCGGGCGAGCGTGTACTCGTCGGGGTCGTCGGTGGCGCGGCGGATCCAGTGCGCGTCCCAGTCCCCGTCGCGGATGCCGGTGTCGAAGGACGCGGGCCGCGACCAGGGAGAGCGCTTCCCGGTGCGGTCCCAGGTGCGGACCCGCCACGTGTACGCGGCGCCGGGCGCCAGGGCGTCCCCGGTGTAGGCGACGTACTCCTGGCGGCCGGAGCGGACGCGGCCGCTGTCCCAGACGACGGCGCCGGACGCGTCGCGCACCTCGATCTCGTACGCGGTCTGGACCTCGCCGGGGTCGCGGTCGCGCGGCCACCAGCCGAACAGGGGCGCGCCCTCGACGTTCAGCGGGCGGGCCTGGTCGTCGACGGTCAGGTGGGCGGGGGCCTGCGGCGCGTGCCCGGCCTTCAGCGCCGCCTGGGCGGTGCCGGGCAGGCCGACGGCGGTCGCGGCGAGCAGCGTCGCGGCGGTGACGGAGGAGAGCAGGGCGCGGCGGGGACGGTGGGCGTGCATGGTTCTCCTGTTCGCGTGGGGGGTGGCGGGGAGGGCGGGCGGGGGGCGCCCTCCCCGCGTGACGGGACGGGAGGGTCGGGTCAGCCGGTGGCGGAGGCCGTACCGGGTGCGGGGGCGGTGAAGCGGTACGTGCCGGAGCCGACGGCGAACACGGCGGCGCCGTCCCGCATCCGCAGGAACCTCGCCCCCTTCTGCCGCACCTCCGCGGCGGTCCGGGCCGGGACCCACACCTCGGCGGTGGTGTTGACCGGGACGGACACCGACAGGTCGAAGCGGCCGCCGTCGACCGACCACGCCGTCTCGATCGGGCCGTACGCCGAGTCGTAGCGGCCGCGGGCGCGGTCGACCTCGCCGCCGGGGCGCGGCCGGATAACGGTCGTGCGGTAGCCGGGCTCGGCCGGGGCGATGCCGGTGATGTTGGCGTACATCCACTCCCCCACCGCGCCGTAGGCGTAGTGGTTGAAGGAGTTCATCGCCGGGTCCTCGAAGCCGCCGTCGGGCTTGATCGAGTCCCAGTGCTCCCACATCGTGGTCGCGCCCTTGCCGATCTGGTAGCCCCAGGACGGGTACGTCTTCTGGTGCAGCAGCCGGTACGCGACGTCGGTGTGCCCGGTCTCGGTCAGCACCGGCAGCAGCTCCGGCGTGCCGAGGAAGCCGGTGGACAGGTGCCAGCCGCGCGCCTCGATCAGCTCGACGAGCCGGTCCGCGGCGGGCTTACGCGCGTCCTCGGGCAGCACGCCGAACGCCAGGGCGAGCGCGTAGGCGGTCTGGGTGTCGCCCTTGACGCGGGCTCCGCCCTCGGTGACGTACGCGTCGTTGAACGCGGCGCGCACCCGTCCGGCGAGGGCACCGTACTTCTCGGCGTCCTCGTCCTCGCCCAGGACCCGGGCGATCTCGGCGACGAGCGCCGCGCTGTGCGCGAAGTACGCGGTGCCGATGACGTCCTTGGGCGTCTCGTCCTCGACGTTCAGCCAGTCGCCGTACCCGGACGCGGGGCGCAGCAGCCCGTCGCTGTTGCGTTCCAGGTACGCGATCCACTTCCGCATCGCCGCGTAGTTGTCCTCCAGGACGCGGCGGTCGCCGTACGCCTGGTACAGGTTCCACGGGACGGTGACGCCCGCGTCGCCCCAGCCGGCCGACCCTCCGCCGAGGAAGCCGACCTTCGGCGCGACGTCCGGGAACGCGCCGTCCTCCGACTGCGCGTCGCGCATGTCCCGCATCCACTTGGCGAGGAAGCGGGCCGACTGCATGTTGTAGGTGGCGGTGCGCCCGAAGACGTTGATGTCGCCGGACCAGCCCATGCGCTCGTCCCGGGCCGGGGTGTCGGTCGGGATGCTGAGGAAGTTGCCGCGCTGCCCCCAGGTGATGTTGCTGTGGAGCTGGTCGAGCATCGGCACGTCGGTGTCGAACCGCATCGTGAACGGCTCGTCGGTGTGCATGACGCGTCCGGTGACGGCGTCCAGGTCCGGCGTGCCGGGGTAGCCGGTGACCTCGACGTACCGGAAGCCGTGGAAGGTGTACCGGGGCTCATAGGTCTCGACGCCGCCGCCCTTGAGCGTGTAGGTGTCGGTGGCCTTCGCGGTGCGCAGGTTCGCGGTGTAGAGGGTGCCGTCCTCGTTGAGGACCTCGCCGTGCCGCAGCGTGACCGTCCGCCCGGCCTCGCCGGACACGCGCAGCCGCACCGTCCCCACCATGTTCTGGCCGAGGTCGAAGATGTGCACGCCCTTCGCCGGGCTGGTGATCTTCACGGGCTCGATCTCCCGCTCGACCCGGGTGGGCGCGGCGGACTGGGCGACCGGGAGCGGGCCGGCCTGCCCGTTGACCAGGACGGCCTTCCACGACGCCGCGTCGAAGCCGGGACGGCTCCAGCCCGGGGTCTCCTTCCGGGCGTCGTACGCCTCGCCCATGAGCAGGTCGGACGTCTGCACCGGGCCCACCGCGCTCCGCCAGGCCGGGTCGGTGACGATCGTCTGGGACGTCCCGTCGGTGTAGTCGATCTGCAGCCGGGCGGAGAACCAGGGGCGGTCGCCGTACTGCCCGGGCCCGAAGATCGCGATGTGCCCGGAGTACCAGCCCGGCGCGAGGGTCGCGCCGATCGCGTTGCCGCCCTTCCGCAGCAGCTTCGTGACGTCGTACGTCTGGTACTGGACGCGCTTGGAGTAATCGGTCCAGCCGGGGGTGAGCTCGTCGTTCCCGACGCGGCGCCCGTTGATCTCCGCGGTGTAGACGCCGAGCGCGGTCGAGTAGAGCCGGGCCCGCGCGATCTTCTTCCCAACCGCGAACTCCCTGCGGAGCCGCGAGGTCATGCCGTCCGCGCCGGACGACACGGTCTGGAACGAGAACCGGCGGTCGCCGGCCACGGGCTCGCCGTCCCGGTACGCCGTGCCGTGCTCGTAGCCGCCTTCCGTGTGCCCCCACCAGCCGATCCGGCCGGACGGCTCGGACTGCTCGACGTAGTACGCGCCGGCGGGCGCGGGCTCGTCCAGTTCGAGGGTCGCCTCGCCGTTGTCGGGATGGTTCTCCACGCGGCGCCGCGCGAGCACCGCGCCGTCCGGGCCGTCCTCGCGCAGGGTGACGGTCACGTCGGCGTCGGACGTGTGCCAGGTCGGCATCGGGATCGACACCGACGTGACCGGCTTGTCCGACACGAACGTCTGCCCCTGCGTACCCTCCTGGAGCTGCGACGGGTCGTTCTGCCCGGTGAAGGACGTCGGGAGCGGCAGCGGCGCGTCGTGCCCGATCCACGTGCCGCCGAGGTTCCGGCCGTCCAGCAGGCCGGTCTCCCACCACGTGGGCTCGCTCCACCGCGAGGGGCGGCCCCGGTCGTCCCAGACGCGGACGGCCCAGTGGTAGCGGGTGCGGGGTTCGAGCGCGGGCCCGCCGTACGGGACCAGGACCGACTGCGACGACGCGACCTTGCCGCTCGTCCAGACGTCGGCGGACGCGAGCCTCGACGGGCCGGACGCGACGCGGATCTCGTAGGCGGACTGGCTCCGGTTCCGGGCGGGCGAGGCCAGCTTCCAGGAGAAGCGCGGCCGGGGATCGTCGATGCCGAGCGGGCGGTCGCCGTACTCGGTGGTGGTCGCGGCGACGCGGACGCCGCCGGGGTCGGCCGCCGCCGGGGCGACGCCCCCGGCGGTGACGGCCAGGAGGAGGGCCGACGGGAGGATGAGGAGTCTGGACCGTGCGGGTCGCATGGGCTGCCTCCGGTTTTCGGGCACGGCGGGCCGAGCCCGCGGCCGCGCGCACGCGGCCGGGGCTCCGCTCGCCTGCCCCTAGGGTGGGATCCCCCGATCACACTCTCTGTCGTGACGGTCTTCGGTTGTGGCGGTCGCCGGGACGGTCAGCGCAGGAACGCCGCGGCGACTCCGGCGTCCACGGGCACGTGCAGGCCGGTCGTGTGGGTCAGGTCCCCGCCGGTGAGGGCGAAGACGGCCGCCGCGACGTGCTCGGGCAGCACCTCGCGCTTGAGCAGGGTCCGCTGGGCGTAGAACTCGCCGAGCTTCTCCTCCTCGACGCCGTACACGGCGGCGCGCTTGGCGCCCCAGCCGCCGGCGAAGATCCCGGAGCCGCGCACCACGCCGTCGGGGTTGACGCCGTTGACGCGGATGCCGTGCTCGCCCAGCTCGGCCGCCAGCAGCCGCACCTGGTGCGCCTGGTCGGCCTTCGTCGCGCCGTAGGCGATGTTGTTCGGCCCGGCGAACACGCCGTTCTTGGACGCGATGTAGACGATGTCGCCGCCCATCTCCTGGTCGATCATCACCCGGGTGGTCTCCCGGGCGACGAGGAAGGAGCCGCGCGCCATCACGTCGTGCTGCAGGTCCCAGTCCGCGACGGTCGTGTCCAGCAGCGGCTTGGAGATCGACAGCCCCGCGTTGTTGACGACCAGGTCCACGCCGCCGAACGCCAGGACGGCGTCCCGCACGGCCGCCGCGATCTCGTCCTCGGACGTGACGTCCGCCGCGACGGCCACCGCGACGTCCGACGCCCGCAGCGCGGACGCGCCCAGCTCGGCGGCGACCTTCTCCGCGGCGGCCGGGTCGCGGTCGGCGACGACCACGCAGGCGCCCTCGGCGGCCAGCCGGCGCGCGGTGGCCGCGCCGATGCCCGACCCGCCGCCGGTCACCAGCGCGACGCGGGTGGCGAGCGGCTTCGGCTTCGGCATCCGGCGGAGCTTGGCCTCCTCCAGCTCCCAGTACTCGATGCGGAACTTCTCCGCCTCGTCGATCGGCGCGTACGACGACAGCGCCTCCGCGCCGCGCATCACGTTGATCGCGTTGACGTAGAACTCGCCCGCGACCCGCGCGGTCTGCTTGTTCGCGCCGAAGGAGAACATGCCGACGCCGGGCACCAGGACGATCGCGGGGTCCGCGCCGCGCATCGCCGGGGAGTCCGGGGTCGCGTGCCGCTGGTAGTAGGCGGCGTACTCCTCCCGGTACTTCGCGTGCAGCTCCTTCAGCCGCGCCTTGACCTCGTCGAGCGGCGCGGACGGCGGCAGGTCCAGCACCATCGGCGCGACCTTGGTGCGCAGGAAGTGGTCCGGGCAGGACGTGCCGAGCGCGGCCAGCCGCGGGTGCTCGGCGCGCGACACGAAGTCGAGCACGGCCTCGCTGTCGGTGTAGTGCCCCACCTGCGGACGGTCCGCGGACGCGAGCCCGCGGATCAGCGGGAACAGCGCGGCGGCGCGCTCGCGGCGCTCGTCCTCCGGCAGCGGCTCGTACCCGTCGATCACCGGGCCGAACGGGTCGGCCTTGCCGTGCTCGGCGATGTACGCCTCGGCCGTCCGGATGATCTCCAGCGAGTTCGCCTGGCACTCCTCGCTGGTGTCGCCCCACGCGGTGATGCCGTGCCCGCCGAGGATGACCCCGATGGCCCGCGGGTTCGCCTTCTTGATCGCGGCGATGTCGAGGCCGAGCTGGAAGCCGGGCCGCCGCCACGGCACCCACGCCACCTTGTCGCCGAAGATCCGGCGGGTCAGCTCCTCGCCGTCGGCGGCCGTCGCGATCGCGATGCCCGAGTCGGGGTGCAGGTGGTCGACGTGCGCGGCCTCCACCAGGCCGTGCATCGCGGTGTCGATGGACGGCGCCGCGCCGCCCTTGCCGTGCAGGCAGTAGTCGAACGCGGCGACCATCTCGTCCTCGCGCTCGACGCCCGGGTAGACGTCCACGAGCGCGCGCATCCGGTCCAGCCGCAGCACGGCCAGGCCCTTCTCGGTGAGGGTGCCGAGGTCGCCGCCCGAGCCCTTCACCCACATCAGCTCGACGTCGCGGGCCGTCACGGGGTCGGTGACGGTGCCCTTCGCCGAGGCGTTGCCGCCCGCGTAGTTGGTGTTGCGGGGGTCGGAGCCGAGGGTGTTGGCCCGTTCCAGCAGCTTGCCCACCTCGGGTGGGGTCGCGGTCATCGATGCTCTCCTTGTCGGTGCCGAATCCGGATCAGCGTTGTGCGGTGAGGGACGGGTCCCGGGGGGTCAGGCGCCCCAGCCGGCGGCCTGGCCGTCCTTGCGCTCGGCGACGACCCGCTCGTAGTAGCCGGACGCCTTGTACGCGGCGATCGGGTCCGGGTGCAGGCCCATCTCCTCGCGCAGTTCGGCCAGCAGCGGGCGGACGTCGGTGTTGTAGGCGTCCATGAAGATCGCGTTGGCCCCGAGGACGTCGCCGGCGGCCTGCGCGGCCGACAGCGCCTCGCGGTCGATCAGCAGCGCCTTCGCGGTGGCCTCCTGGACGTTCATCACCGAGCGGATCTGGCCCTGGATCTTCGGCTCGATGTTGTGGCACTGGTCGAGCATGAAGGCCACGCCCGTCTCGGCGTCGTAGCCGCCGCCGCGCACCACCTCGTGCATGATGCGGAACAGCTGGAACGGGTCGGCGGCGCCCACCATCAGGTCGTCGTCGGCGTAGAAGCGGGAGTTGAAGTCGAACCCGCCGAGCTTCCCCTCGCGCAGCAGGAACGCCACGATGAACTCGATGTTGGTGCCGGGCGCGTGGTGCCCGGTGTCCACGACGACCTGCGCCTTCGGGCCGAGCTTGACGCAGTGCGCGTAGGACGCGCCCCAGTCCGGCAGGTCGGTCATGTAGAAGGCGGGCTCGAACAGCTTGTACTCCAGCAGGAACCGCTGGTCGTCGCCGAGCCGCTCGTAGACGGCGGCGAGCGCCTCGGCCATCCGGTCCTGCCGGGCGCGGACGTCGTCCTGGCCGGGGTAGTTCGTGCCGTCGGAGAACCACAGCTTCAGGTCGCGGGAGCCGACCTCGTCCATGATGTCGACGCACTCGAGGAGGTGGTCCAGGGCCTTGCGGCGGATCTTCGGGTCGGGGTTGGTGACGCTGCCGAGCATGTAGTCGTCGTCCTGGAAGACGTTGGAGTTGACGGCGCCGATCCGCACCCCCTTCTCCTTCGCGTGCGCGGCCAGCGCGGCGTAGTCGTCCACCCGGTCCCAGGGGATGTGCACCGCGACGGTCGGCGCGACCCCGGTGAAGCGGTGCACCTGCGCGGCGTCGTCGATCTTCTCCTGCGGGGTCCGCGGCACACCCTGCTGGGCGAAGACCTTGAAGCGGGTCCCCGAGTTCCCGTACGCCCAGGAGGGAGTCTCGATCTGCTGGCGGCGCAAGGCGTCCTTCACCGCGCTGGTGTCGCTCACGGTCAACCTCTCGATTCGTCAGTAGCCCTCTGGTGAAGGCCCGTGTTTCCGGTGGCCCGCCTCAGTCGAGGTGGAAGACCTCTTCCAGGGGCCGCATCCCGTCGTCGGGGCGGCCGTCGAGGTCCTCGAAGAACGGCGCCATCTCCGCCTGCCAGCGGGCGTTGACGTCCGTCCGGGCCATGCGCTCCCGCGCGGCCTCGAAGTCGTCGGTCTCCAGGTAGCCGACGAGGAGGCCGTCCTCGCGCAGGAACAGCGAGTAGTTGTGCCAGCCCGAGTCGCGCAACGCGTCCCGCATGTCGGGCCAGACCGCCTGGTGGCGCACCTTGTACTCCTCCAGGCGGTCCCGCCTGACCTTCAGCAGGAAGCACACGCGCTTGGCGCTTCCGGAGTCCATGCGACGATCAGAACTGGAACTCGTCGATGTTCTCGGCGTTGAACTTCGTCGGCGGGCCGAGGATGATCTCGCCGTTCGGCTGGATGGTGCGCTCGCCGAGGTCGCCGGCCTTCAGCACCTCGCCCTCCTTGCCGGTGATCTGGCCGGACGCCAGCGCGCCGCCGGCGTACGCGGCGAGGTAGCCGAGCTGCTTCGGGTCCCAGAGGGCGAACTCCTCGACGGTCTTGTTCTTGATGAACTGCCGCATCTGGTTCGGGGTGCCGAGGCCGGTCACCGCGACCTTGCCCTTGTACTCGGAGCCGTCGATGTAGCGGGCCGCGGCGGCGATGCCGACCGTGGTCGGGGCGATGATGCCCTTCAGGTCCGGGTAGGCCTGCAGGAGGCCCTGCGTCTGCTGGAAGGACTTCTGGTCGTCGTCGTCGCCGTAGGCGACCTTGACCAGCTCCATCTCGGCGTACTCGGGCTTCTCGAGCTCCTTCTTCATGAGCTCGATCCAGGCGTTCTGGTTGGTGGCGTTCGCCGTCGCCGACAGGATCGCGAACTTGCCCTTGGAGTCGATCTGCTCGGCGAGCATCTCGACCTGGGTGCGGGCGATGTCCTCGGAGCTGGCCTGCTTGATGAACACGTCGCGGCACTCGGGCGCGGTGTCGGAGTCGTAGGCGACGATCGCGATGTCCTGCTGCATGGCCTGCTTGAGCGGGCCGCACACCGCGTTCGGGTCGTTCGCCGAGATCATGATCGCGTCGTGCTGCTGCTGGATCAGCGTGTTGATGTAGGAGACCTGCGAGGACGCGGACGCGTCGGACGGGCCGACTTCCTTCGCCTCGGCCTCGAACCCCTTCGCCGCCGCGATGCCGGAGTCGTCGACGATCTTCATGTACGGGTTGTTGACCTGCTTGGGCAGGAACGCGAGCTTGAGGCCCTTCTCCATGGGCGCGTTCGGGTTCGCGGTCTTGCCGCTGCCGGCCTTGTCGCCGGAGCTCTCGGCCGACTCCTTCGTGGTGCCGCCGCAGGCGGCGAGCGACAGCGCGAGCGCGCCGGCGGTCGCCGCGGCGAGGGCGCGGCGCGGGAGGCGCAGACGGACGGTCATGGGTGTGCCTTTCGAAGATTCCAACTGGGGTGGGTCGCGCGAGGGCGGGGGGCGGGGTCCGGTGGGGCTAGGTGGAGGCGGCGGGGGACGCGGTTCTCGCGCCCCGCCGCCGTCCTCTCGCCTCGCGGAACACGGCGATCAGCCGCGGCGTGAGGACGCTGATGATGAGCAGGAACCCGGTGACGATCGACTGGGTCTCGGTGCTGACGTCGTTGAGCATCAGCAGGTTGCGCAGCAGGCCGATCACCAGCACCGCGGCGATGACGCCGCCGAGGGTGCCCTTGCCGCCGTCGAAGTCGATGCCGCCGAGCAGCACCGCCGCGATGACCGTCAGCTCCAGGCCGAGGCCGTTGTCGGCGCGGGCGCTGCCGTAGCGGAGCGTGTAGATGATGCCGGCGAGGGCGGCGACGACGCCCGACACCGCGAACAGCACGAACTTGATGCGCTTGACGCGGATGCCGGCGAAGTACGCGGCGTCCTCCTGCGCGCCGATCGCGAACAGCGACCGGCCGATGCCGGTGGCGTGCAGGACGATCGCGGTCAGCAGGGCCAGGACGGCGAACAGCGCGATCGGGTACGGGATCGGCGTGCCCGGCACGTTGTTCAGCGTCATGTCGGTGTAGGTCTGGGGGAACTGCGACACCGCGCCGGTGCCGAGCGTGACGTAGGCGAGGCCCCGGTAGAGGGTCATCGTGCCGATCGTCACCGCCAGGGACGGCAGCCCCAGCTTCGTCACCAGGAACCCGTTGACCATGCCGCAGACCAGCCCGACGGCGAGCACGATCGGGATGATCGACTCGATGGCCATGCCGCCGTCCCACAGCTTGCCGGTGAGGGCGCTGCACAGGCCGAGGACGGACGCGACCGACAGGTCCACCTGGCCGCAGACGACCAGCAGCGTCATCGGCAGCGCGATCAGTGCGATCTCCGACAGGTCGCGCAGCGCGAACGACAGGTTGCCGCTGTTGCCGAAGTCGGGCGAGAACCCGATGCCGCCGACGAACACCGCGACCAGCAGCGCCGTGATGGCGGTCTCCCACCGGACGAACCGTCCGGCCGCCCCCGTCTTCGCGAGGGAGCGCGCGTCGCTCGTCATGAGTCCTTCCCCTTCGTGACCGTGACCGTCTCGGACCCGGCCTTCGCGGACCCGGCCTTCGGCTCCGCGCCGGCGGCGCCGGGCGCGTCGACCGAATGCCTGGTCCGGGACTTCAGCGCCCGCCCGACGCGCAGCTCCAGCAGCCGGTCCACGCTGATCGCCAGGAGCAGCAGCACACCGGTGATGGCCTGCTGCCAGAACGAGTTGACCTTGAGCACCACCAGCACGCTGCCGATGGTGGTGAGCAGGAGGGCGCCGAGCGCCGCGCCGTAGACGGTGCCGACGCCGCCGGTGATCGCGACGCCGCCGACCACGACGGCGCTGACGACCGTCAGCTCCCAGCCGTTGGCGGCGTCGGCGACGACGGTGCCGAACCGGGCCAGCCACAGCACCCCGGCCAGGCCGGCGAGGCCGCCGCTGACGAGGTAGGCGGTCAGCACGCGGCGGCGGATCGGGATGCCGGCGAGGCGGGCCGCCTCCGGGCTGGAGCCGATCGCGTAGAACTCGCGGCCGGACGAGTAGGAGCGCAGGTAGTACCCGACCATCAGCATCACGACCACCGAGATGATCGGCAGGTAGGGGATGCCGAGGATCCCGCCGGTGCCGAGCGACAGGATCCCGTCCGGGACCTCGGACGCGCTGATCTGCTCGCCCTGCGCGATGCGGTACTGGAGCCCCTGGATCACGTACAGCGTGCCGAGCGTGACGACCAGGGCGGGCACCCTGCAGAAGCTGACGAGCAACCCGTTGACGAGGCCGCAGACGAGGCCGATGCCGACGCCGAGGACGACGGCGACGAGGAGGTTCGTCTCGCTGCCCGACACGAAGCTGCCGACGAGGAACGCGACGAGCCCGACGACCGACCCGACCGACAGGTCGATGTTGCGGGTGACGACGACGATCGTCTGCCCGACGGCCAGCAGCACCAGGATCGAGGCGTTCAGGAAGATGTCCTTCACGCCCTGCTCGGACAGGAACCGCGGGTTCGCGATCGTCGTGGCGACGACCAGGACGACCAGCGCCCCGAAGATGCTCAGCTCGCGCGCGCGCAGGATGAAGTCGACGAGGCGGCGCCCGCCCCCCGGCGCGCCGTCCGGCCCGCTGCGGGCCGGGGACTCTGCGAGGACGGTCATGGGTCAGGCCGCCTTTCCGTTGTCGGCGCGGCCGGTCGCGGCGGCCATCACGTTCTCCTCGGTCGCGTCCCCGCGGCCGATCTCGGCGGTGATCCGGCCCTCGTGCATCACCAGGACGCGGTCGGCCATGCCGATCACCTCCGGCAGGTCGGAGGAGATCATCAGGACGGCGAGGTCCTGCGCGGCGAGCTCGGACAGCAGCCGGTGCACCTCGGCCTTGGTGCCGACGTCGATGCCGCGCGTCGGCTCGTCCACGATGAGGACGTCCGGCTCGGTCGCGAGCCACTTGGCGAGCACGACCTTCTGCTGGTTGCCGCCGGACAGGACGCCGACGACGTCGCTGAGCCGCGCGTACTTCAGCTGGAGCTTCAGCGCCCAGTCGGCGGCGCGGTCGCGCTCCACCTTCCGGGAGATCAGCCCGGCGCGTCCGGTCGCCTTGCGCAGCGTCCGCAGCTGGGTGAGGCCCATGTTGCGCTCGATGGACATGTCCATGACGAGGCCCTGCTGGCGCCGGTCCTCGGGGACGAGCGCGAGCCCGGCCGACATCGCCGCGGTCGGGCTGCCCGGGGGCAGCGCCTTCCCGGCGACCTCCACGGACCCGGCGTCCCAGCGGTCCACCCCGAAGATCGCGCGGGCGACCTCGGAGCGGCCCGCGCCGACCAGCCCGGCCAGCGCGACGATCTCGCCGCGCCGCACCTCGAACGAGACGTCGGTGAAGGTGCCCTCGCGGGTCAGCCGGCTCACCTTGAGCGCGACCTCGCCGGGCTCGACGTCCTGCTTGGGGTAGAGCGCGTCGAGGTCGCGGCCGACCATGCGGCGGACGAGGTCGTCGGGCGTGAGGCCCTCGAGCGCCTCGGTGCCGATGTAGGTGCCGTCCCGCAGCGTGGTGACCCGCTGGCAGATCTCGAAGATCTCCTCCAGCCGGTGGGAGATGAACAGGATCGCGCAGCCCTGCTCCTGCAGCGTCCGGGTGACGGTGAACAGCCGGGCGACCTCCTGCCCGGTCAGCGCGGCCGTCGGCTCGTCCATGATCAGCACGCGGGCGTCCCGGGAGATGGCCTTGGCGATCTCGACGACCTGCTGGTCGGCGATCGACAGGCCGCGCGCGGGCTGCTGCGGGTCGAGCGCGACCCCGAGCCGCTCGAACAGCTTCGCGGTCTCGGCGTGCATCGTCCTGCGGTCGATGCGGCCGCCGGCGGCGCGCGGCTGCCGGCCCATGAAGATGTTCTCCGCGACCGACAGGTCGGGGAACATCGTCGGCTCCTGGTAGATGACGGCGACGCCGGCGGCCTGCGCGTCGGCGGGGCCGCCGAAGCTCACCGGCTCCCCGTCGACCCGCACCTCGCCCGCGTCCGGCCGGTGCACGCCTGCGAACGTTTTTACGACCGTGGACTTGCCGGCGCCGTTCTCCCCCGCGAGCGCGTGCACTTCGCCCGCGTGGAGCTCCAGGGTCACGCCCTGCAGGGCGCGGACGGCGCCGAACGACTTGCTGACGTTGACCAGGGCCAATGTCGGGGGTGCCGACCGGCCGGGTGCACTCATGGCGACCCTCCTCGCGGGGGACGTCCGAAACGGGACGGTGAAAAACGTTTTAACAGGATGTTGCGGAGGACGGTAGATGTGACCTGATGCACCCGTCAAGAGGGAACATCGGCGAGAACCCGGCGTAACCTCGCGGAAACCTCGGTGTGGCAAGGGACGGCGATGTTTTGAAGATCCCTCGCGATCGGGTCCGGCCGCCGCCGGACAGGGCCTCGATCTGTTCATCTCGGGGTTGACACGTTTTAATCGATGACCCAAAGTGTCCGACACCACAACCGGATCTCCGACGGGGGCGAAGCGTGAGCACTGAAGGCACCGGGCGGCCGGGCGGCGGCCGCTCCGCTCGGGGGCGCCCCGCCGTGGGCATCAAGCAGGTCGCCGCGCGCGCCGGCGTCTCCCCCGGCACCGTGTCGAACGTGCTCAACCGCCCCGAGCGGGTCGCCGACGCCACCCGCGCCCGCGTCGAGCAGGCGATCGTCGAGCTCGGGTTCGTCCGCAACGGCTCGGCGTCCACGCTGCGCGCCGGGCACAGCAGCACGATCGGGCTGATGGTGCTCGACCTCGCCAACCCGTTCTTCACCGACCTCGCCCGCGGCGTCGAGGACGTCGCCAGCGAGCGCGGTTACGCGGTGATCCTCGCGTCGTCGGCCGAGTCGGACGAGCGGGAGCAGCGCAACCTGCGGGTGCTCGCCGAGCAGCGGGTCCGCGGCGTGCTGCTCACCCCGGTCGGCGACGACGGCGCGAACGCCGACGTGCTCCGCGACCGCGGCGTCCCGGTCGTCCTGCTGGACCACCCGACGCCGCGCGCCAACCAGTGCTCGGTCGCGGTCGACGACGTCGCGGGCGGCGAGCTGGCCGCCGGGCGGCTGCTGGACGACGGGGCCCGCACGCTCGCGTTCGTCGCGGGCCCGTCCGTCCTGCGGCAGTGCGCCGACCGCCGCAAGGGGGCGCTGCGCGCGCTCAAGGCCGCCGGGCTCGGCCGGGAGGCGATGCGCGAGGTGACCGTCCCGGCGATGAACGCCCGGTCCGGGCAGGAGGCCGCGCTGCGGCTGCTGTCGGACGGCCGCCCGCTGCCCGACGCGATCTTCTGCGCCAACGACCTGCTCGCCCTCGGCGTGCAGCGCGAGCTGCTGCAGGCCGGGGTGAAGGTCCCGACCGACGTCGCGATCATGGGGTACGACGACATCGAGTTCTCCGCGGCCGCCGCCGTCCCGCTCAGCTCCGTGCGGCAGCCCACCTACCAGCTCGGCCGCATCGCGACCGAGCTGCTGCTCGAGGAGTGCGACGACGAGGGCGCCGGGCACGCGCACCAGCAGGTGATGTTCCAGCCGGAACTGGTGGTCCGCGAGTCCAGCCGGCCGGCCGGGGGCCCGAAGGGGGGTCAGGGGTGAAGATCGCGCTGTTCCTGACGTGCGTCAACGACACGATGTACCCGGAGACGGGCAAGGCGATGGTGCGGCTGCTGCGGCGGCTCGGCCACGACGTCGAGTTCCCGCCCGGGCAGACGTGCTGCGGGCAGATGCACCTCAACACCGGCTACCGCACGCAGGCGAAGCACCTGGTCAAGGGGTTCTCCGAGACCTTCGACGCGTACGACGCGGTGGTGACGCCGTCGGCGTCGTGCGCGGCGATGATCCGCGACTGGCATCCCCGCCTCGCGCCCCGCACCGCGGGCCTGGCGTCCCGCGTGCACGAGCTGACCGAGTTCCTCGTGGACGTCCTCGGCGTCACCGACGTCGGCGCGTACTACCCGCACCGCGTCACCTACCACCCGACCTGCCACTCGCTGCGGATGCTGCACGTCGGCGACCGCCCGCTGAAGCTGCTGCGCGAGGTACGCGGCATCGACCTGGTCGACCTGCCGGACGCGACGCAGTGCTGCGGGTTCGGCGGCACGTTCGCGCTGAAGAACTCCGAGGTGTCGGCCGCGATGTGCGCGGACAAGGTGACGGCCGTCCGGGAGACCGGCGCGGAGACGCTGTGCGCCGCCGACAACTCCTGCCTGATGCACATCGGCGGCGCGCTCAGCCGCACCCGCGCGGGCGTCCGGACCGTCCACCTGGCCGAGATCCTCGCGTCCACGGAGGAGGACCCGTCGTGACGTCCCAGAACGCGATGCCGACCTACCTCGGCATGCCCTCCTTCCCGGACGCCGCCCGGCGCGCCGTCGCGGACCCGCGGCTGCGCGGGAACCTCGCGCACGCCACCGGCACGATCCGGGGGCGCCGCGCCGCCGCCGTCGCCGAACTGGACGACTGGGGCGCGCTGCGGGAGTCGGGGAAGCAGATCAAGGACCACGTCCTGGCGAACCTCGGCCACTACCTGCGGCTGCTCGAGGAGAAGGTGACCGAGGCGGGCGGAACGGTCCACTGGGCCCGGGACGCCGCCGAGGCGAACCGGATCGTCGCCGACCTGGTGAAGGCGACCGGCGAGACCGAGGTCGTCAAGGTCAAGTCGATGGCCACCCAGGAGATCGGCCTGAACGAGGCGCTCGCCGAGGAGGGCATCGCCGCCTACGAGACCGACCTCGCCGAGCTGATCGTCCAGCTCGGGCACGACCGCCCGTCGCACATCCTGGTCCCCGCCATCCACCGGAACCGGTCCGACATCCGCGACATCTTCCGCAAGGAGATGCCGGACGCGCCCGCCGACCTGAGCGACGCCCCCGCCGACCTCGCCGAGGCGGCCCGGCGGCACCTGCGCGCGAAGTTCCTGTCGGCGAAGGTCGCGGTGTCGGGCGTCAACTTCGCCGTCGCCGACACCGGCACCCTCGTCGTCCTCGAGTCCGAGGGCAACGGCCGGATGTGCCTCACCCTCCCCGAGACGCTCATCTCGGTGATGGGCGTGGAGAAGATCGTCCCGACGATGCGGGACCTCGAGGTGTTCCTGCAGCTCCTCCCCCGCTCGTCCACGGCCGAGCGGATGAACCCCTACACCTCCACCTGGACGGGCGTGCACCCCGGGGACGGGCCCCGCGACTTCCACCTCGTCCTGCTCGACAACGGCCGCACCGACACGCTCGCCGACGAGGTCGGCCGCCAGGCGCTGCGCTGCATCCGCTGCTCGGCGTGCCTGAACGTCTGCCCCGTCTACGAGCGGGCCGGCGGGCACGCCTACGGCTCCCCGTACCCGGGGCCGATCGGCGCGATCCTGTCGCCGCAGATCCGCGGCATCGGCTCCGACGTCGACGCCTCCCTGCCCTACGCGTCGTCGCTGTGCGGGGCGTGCTTCGAGGCGTGCCCGGTCGCGATCGACATCCCCGAGGTGCTCGTCCACCTGCGCGCCCGCGCCGTCGAGGACGGGCCGCGCCACCCGGTGGAGCGGGCCGCGATGACGGCCGCCGGGTGGACGCTGCGCTCGCCCGCGCGGCTCGCGCTCGCGCAGCGCGCCGCGTCCGCGTCCCGCCGGATCGTCGCGCCCCGCGGCCGGATCCGGCGGCTCCCCGGGCCGCTCGGCGCCTGGACCGAGACCCGCGACGCGCCCGCGCCGCCGAAGGAGTCGTTCCGCGCCTGGTGGGCCCGCACCGACGGCGGCCGCACAGAGGAGGACCGCACGGACGGTGCGGGGCACGGCGAAGGGACGAGCGATGAGCGCGCGTGACGAGATCCTGCGGCGGGTCGACGGGATCGTCCCGGTCCGCCCCGCTTCGGAGGTCGCCGACGACTACGCGCGGATCGAGCGCGGCTACCTGCGGCGGCACCACGACGACGGGGTCCTCGACCTGCTCGCCGAGCGCGTCGCCGACTACCGGGCGACCGTCGTGCGCACGACCGAGGCCGAGCTGCCGCGGGTGATCGCCGAGCGGCTGGCCGCGCGTCCGGGCGCGCACGGGGTCCCCGCCGACCTGCCGGCGGCATGGCTCGCGGGCGTGGACGCCGACCTGGTCCGCGACCCGGCCGTCGCCGACCTCGACGGGCTCGCGGGCGCCGTCACCGGCTGCGCCGCCGCGATCGCCGAGACCGGCACGATCGTCCTCGACCACGGCGCCGGGCAGGGGCCGCGGGCGCTGTCGCTCGTCCCCGACTACCACCTGATCATCGTCCGCGCCGGCCAGGTGGCGCCGGACGTCCCCGAGGCGCTGGAGCGGCTCGACCCGTCCCGCCCCCTGACGATGGTCTCCGGCCCGTCGGCGACCAGCGACATCGAGCTGTCGCGCGTGGAGGGCGTGCACGGCCCCCGAACGTTGGAAGTGGTGATCGCCGAATGAGCGAGAAGGTGTTCGCGGCCGTCGACCTCGGCGCGTCCAGCGGCCGGGTGATGACCGCGCGGGTCGGGCCGGGCGTCCTGGACCTGCGGGAGGTGCGGCGGTTCGCGAACCGGCCCGTGCGGGTGAACGGCACGCTCCACTGGGACATCCTCGGGCTCTACGGCAACGTCCTCGACGGCCTGCGCGCGCACACGGACGACCTGGCGTCCATCGGCATCGACTCGTGGGCGGTCGACTACGGGCTGCTCGACGAGAACGGGAAGCTGCTCGGCAACCCCGTCCACTACCGGGACGGGCGCACCGACGGGGTCATGGAGCGGCTCCGCACCGAGATCGGCGACGATCTGCTCTACCGGGAGTCGGGCCTCCAGTTCCTCCCGTTCAACACGATCTACCAGCTGGCCGCCGACGACCTGTCCCGCGCGCGTTCCCTGCTGCTGATCCCCGACCTGCTCGCCCACTGGATGACGGGGGAGAAGGTCGCGGAGCGGACGAACGCGTCCACGACGGGCCTGCTGGACCCCCGCACCGGCCGCTGGTCGGACACGCTGCTCGACCTCGTCGGCGTCTCGCCCGATCTGCTGGCGCCGCTGGTCGATCCGGGCGAGGTCATCGGCCCGATGGGGCCGGAGGCGGGCGGCGAGTGCGGGCACCGCGGCACCCCCGTCACCGCCGTGGGCTCGCACGACACCGCGTCCGCGGTCGCCGCCGTCCCGGCGTCCGGCCGGTTCGGCTACATCTCGTGCGGGACGTGGTCGCTGGTCGGCGTCGAACTGGACGGGCCCGTCCTCGGCGAGGAGAGCCGGAAGGCGAACTTCACGAACGAGGGCGGGGTGGACGGCACCGTCCGGTACCTGCGCAACGTGATGGGGCTGTGGCTCCTGCAGGAGTCGATGCGGGCCTGGGGGAATCCCGACCTGCCCGCGCTGCTCGCCGAGGCCGCGCGGGTGCCGGGGCTGCGCTCCCTCATCGACCCCGACGACCCGGAGTTCCTGCCGCCCGGCGACATGCCGTCCCGCATCGCCGCGCACTGCCGCCGCCGCGGGTTCCCCGAGCCGGCCACGCGCGCGGAGACCGTCCGCTGCATCATGGACAGCCTCGCCCTGGCGCACCGGGAGACGCTGCGCGAGGCCGCGCGCCTGTCGGGCTCCGACGTGGAGGTCGTGCACCTCGTCGGCGGCGGGAGCCGCAACGACCTGCTGTGCCGGCTGACGGCCGACGCGTGCGGGCTGCCGCTCGTCGCGGGCCCGGTCGAGGCGACCGCACTGGGCAACGTCCTCGTGCAGGCGCGCGCGCACGGCATCGTGGGGAGTCTCGCGGAGATGCGCGAACTCGTCGCCGCGACCCAGCCGCTGCGCCGCTACGAGCCGTCGGCCGATTCCGGACGCTGGGACGAAGCCGCCGAGCGCCTGCGCTGACATATAGCGCCGCCATATAGCGACGTATAGCCTCGCCGTGTGCGCGCGCGGCGAATCCTCGGCTGGACGCTCGTCGGCGGCGCCGCGGGTTACGCGGCGTCCTGGCTCGCCACGAGCACGGCGATGCTGCTGCTGAGCGAGCGCGCCCGCGCGGGCGTCCACCGCGTCCCCGCACCGGGCGTCGCGAAGTTCGCCCGCGTCGACGGCCGCGTGTGGCGCGGCGCCGCCCCGACCGCCGAGGGCTACCGGTGGCTGCGCGCGGAAGGCGTCCGCACGATCGTCGACCTCCGCGCCGAGATCCCGCCGTTCCTCGAGCCTCCTGGCATGGCGGTCGTGCGGATCCCCGTGCGGGACGGGCGGGTGCCGACGCCCGAGCAGGTGCGGCGGTTCCTGGACGTGGTCGCGGACGCGCGCCGCCCGGTGTTCGTCCACTGCGGCGCCGGGGTGGGGCGGACGGGATCGATGGTCGCGGCGTACCTCGTCGGGACGGGCCGGGCGTACGCGGCGACGGCCGCGCGGCGGAGCCTGGCGTTCGGGCCGCCGACGCTCGAGCAGCTCGCGTTCATGCGGGGACTGGACGGCCCGGCGGCGCGGCGGCCCCCGCGGGCGGTCGTGGTTTTCAGCCGGATCGCCGACTCGCCGCGCCGGGCGCGGGCCCGGGTGCGCGGAATGTGACGGCCGGGGCACGGTTTACCCACCACCGGTTGACACCGGCCCCCTTGCGACGCTTGATAGCTATTGGACACGATGGTCACGAGGAGGCAGATCCGCGCGGGCCCGCGAGGTCCGGGAGCGCGTTCCCCCGACTTATTGACTGATCACCCGATAAGGTGATCCCTGCAATTCTCGGGAACCGCGACGACAAGCATGATCACGGCGTATCGACCGCCTGTCGCTGTTG
Source organism: Spirillospora sp. NPDC052242 (assembly GCF_040679555.1). NCBI lineage: Bacteria > Bacillati > Actinomycetota > Actinomycetes > Streptosporangiales > Thermomonosporaceae > Spirillospora > Spirillospora sp. NPDC052242. The sequence continues at coordinate 17,457 of NZ_JBFAUZ010000069.1, read as the reverse complement.
GGGTGTGGACATGGAGGGTCGTGCCGACCGCGACGCCGGTGCTCAGCCGATCGGCAACGCTCCGCTGGTAGGGCGGCGGGACGCGCTGGACGGGATCGGCCGCGCGCTGGACGGCGTCGAGCACGGGTTCGGGTTCCTGGCGCTGATCGGCGAGCCGGGCGTCGGCAAGACGCGCCTGCTGGGCGAGCTGGCGGACGGCGCCGCCGCCCGCAAGCTGCCGTGCCGCGCCGGGCGCGCCGCCGAGTTCGAGCAGGAGATGCCGTTCGGCGCGGTCGTGGACGCCCTCGACGACCTCCTCGAGGAGTCGGCCCCCGACCTGCCGGACGCGCAGCTGCGGCTGCTCGGCACCGTGTTCCCGTCCCTGTCGGATCCCGCGACCGAACCCGCGCCCGCCGGGGGCGACCCCGTGTCGCGGGTGGCCCGCTACCAGCTGCACCGGACGGTGCGGCACCTCCTCGAACAGCTCGCGGCGCCGTCCGGCCTGGTGCTGATCCTGGACGACCTGCACTGGGCCGACGACGCGACGATCGAACTGCTCGACCACCTGGTCCGGCACCCGCCGCGCGCCCGGGTGCTGGTCGCGGCGGCGTACCGTCCCGCGCAGGCGTCGCCGCGGCTGGCGGCGCTGGTCGACGCGGCCGGGGCGCACGGCACCCGCATGCCGGTCGACCCGCTCACCCAGGGGGAGGTCGAGGAGTTCCTCGGCCCGCGGGTGAGCGCGACGCGGTGCGAGTCGCTGTACAAGGCCAGCGGCGGCAACCCGTTCTACCTCGAGGCGCTGGCCAGGATGGGGCGCGACGACGTCGCCGGGGTCGCCGGAATCGACGGGACCGACTGGCGCGAGGGCGTCGCGGACCTCACCGAGGTGCCCGCGGCCGTCCGGACCGCGCTGCAGGTCGAGCTGAGCGCGCTGCCGCCGGAGGCGCTGCTGCTGGCGCGCGGCGCGGCCGTCGCCGCCGACTTCTTCGAGCCCGCGCTCGCCGCTGTGGCCGCCGAACTGGACGAGCCCGCCGCGCTGGCGGCGCTCGACGTGCTGACCGGGCACGACGTGGTGCGCGCCGGGTCGGGCGGGCGGTTCAAGTTCCGGCACCCGCTGGTGCGGCACGTCGCGTACGCGTCGACGGCGGCGGGGTGGCGGCTCGCGGCGCACGAGCGGGTCGCCGTCCGGCTGGCGGAGCTGGGCGCCCCCGCGACGGTGCGGGCGCACCACGTGGAGCGGTCGGCCCGGTTCGGGGACCGGCGGGCGGCGGCGACGCTGGTGGAGGCGGCGCGCTCGGTCGGGCAGCAGGCCCCCGGCACCGCCGCGTACTGGCTGCAGGCCGCGCTGGGGCTGCTGCCGGACGAGCCGGCGGGCGACACCGGCGGCGACCCGGACGACGGGCCGGACCGGACGGAGCTGCTGCTGGAACTCGCGCACGTGCAGGCCGTCAGCGGCCACGCGGAGGAGGGCCGGGAGACCGCGCGGACGCTGCTGGCGCTGCTGCCCGCGGACGACACCGTCCGCCGGGCGCGGACCGTGCACCTGTGCGCGGTGATGGACCGGCAGATCGGCCGCATCCACGAGGCGCGCGCGCTGGTGCTGGACGAGCTGCGCCGCCTCCCGGACCGGCAGACGCCCGAGGCGGTGCTGCTGCGGATCCGGCTGGTCGCCGACCGCATCCAGAAGGCCGACGACCGCGGCTCCCAGGCCGTCCTGGACACCATTCCCGAGAGCGCGCCCGAGTGGGGCGCGGGCCTGACCGCGGCGGTCGCGTCGATGCGGCCGATGGTGTCGTACGTGCGCGGCGAGATCGCCGAGGCGATCGCGTACGCGCGCGCGGCCGACGAGCGGTTCTCCGCGGCGGCCGACACCGACTTCGCCGACTGCCTCGACTGCATCACCTGGCTGGTGTGGGCGGAGCTGTTCCTCGGCATGTACGACAGCGCGCTGCGGCACGTCGACCGGCTCGTCGCGATCGCGCGGCGCACCGGGCAGCTGTACATCCTCGGCTACATGCTGGCCGGGCGGGCCCGCGGGCTGAGCCTGCTCGGACGGTTCGAGGAGGCCGCGGCCGCCGCCGACGAGGCCGCCGCCGTGGGCCGCGACCTGCGCTCCCCCGAGGTGATCGCCTACGGGGCGACGCAGCAGTGCCTGATCGCGAGCTGGACGGGCGACCACGAGCGGGCGCGGGCCGCCGGGGACGAGGCCGTCTCCTGCGACACCGGGTCCGGCGAGTGGTGGACGCACATGGCGCCCGTCTCCCGCGCGTTCGCGATGATCAACGCGGGCGGCCACGCGGAGGGCGCCGAGGCGCTGATCGCCGCGTGTTCGGCCGGCACCGGCGGGCTCGACTTCGGCACGCTGACCGCGTGCGCCGAGGCGCTGGCGTGGGTCCGCGCCGGGCAGGACGACGCCGACGACGCGGCCACCTGGGCGAACATCGCCGAGGAACTGGCCAACCCGGCACTGGAGGGAGACGTCGGGCTGGGCCGGCTCGCCCGCGCCCACGCCGTCCGCCGCACCGACCCGGGACGCGCCGCGGGCATCGCCGGCGAGGCCGCCGCGCTGCTGGCGGCGGCGGGCCGCCGCCCGGAGGCGGGCCGCGCCGAGCTGACCGCCGGGATCGCGCTCGCCGCCGCCGGGGAACGCACGGCCGCGCTGGACCGGCTGCGCGCCGCCGCCGCGATCTTCGACGCCTGCGGCATGCGCGACCTGCACGCCCAGACCGTCCGGGAGCAGCGGCGGCTCGGCGTGCGGGTGCCGGGCGGCGGCGCCGGGAAGGGCGGGCGGCGCACCCGGGCGAAGGCCGCCGCGGACGCGCCGTACGGGCTGTCGCCGCGCGAGCTGGAGATCGCCGGGCTCGTCGCCGAGGGCTGCAGCAACCAGCAGATCGCCGAACGGCTGTACCTCAGCGTCCGGACGGTCGAGACGCACCTCACCCGCGTCTTCGCGAAGATCGGCGTCTCGTCGCGGGTCGGGGTGGCGACCGCCATGCAGCGGCCGGAGTGAGGCGCGTGCGGCGTCCGGGGTGAAACACTGCCCGGAGTGAACCGACGAGTCCCTTTTCGACTCTTATCTCACGTACGTGGTCACGGGCCGCACGCCTCACGGTGCACGTAAGTACGGGTTCTCCACGATGCCGCGCCGACCTCGGCGTTTGGCAGGGTAGGGGCGTCCGGAGCCGGGAGGAAGGCCGCGAAGGAGGTGGACACCCCATGAAGACGATCAGAACGGTCGACGCCGACGGGATCGCACGTTTCACGCACGACGGCGTCGCCGACGCCGAGGTGTCCGCGCATCCCTTCGCCACCGCCGACGGGCTCGGCCTCGCGCTGACCCGGTTCCGCCGCGCGGGCGCCGCCCGCGCCGACACCGACGCCGTCCTGCTGGTGCACGGGCTGACGACGTCCAGCGACATGTACGTCATGCCCGAGCACGGGAACCTCGTGAACGCCCTGCACGACGCCGGGTTCGGCGACGTGTGGGCGCTGGACTACCGGATGAGCGCCCGGTTCCCCTACAACGCGGAGACCCATCGCCACACCCTCGACGACGTCGCCCACTGGGACCACCCGGCGGCGCTGGCGGAGATGCGCCGCCACATCGGCGACGGCCGCCGCGTCCACGTCATCGCGCACTGCCTCGGCTCGGTGACGTTCTCGATGGCGCTGTTCGCCGGGACGGTCACCGGCGTCGCCGGCCTGGTGTGCAACAGCGTCGCGCTGACGCCCCGGACGCCGCCGTGGTCGAAGCTGAAGCTCAAGTACGGGCCGGCGCTGATGGAGTACGTCCTCGGCCCGCCGTACGTCGACCCCCGGTACGGGAGGTCGCCGGTGATGACGCGCGGCTGGATGCTCGCGAAGGCGGTCGCGCCGTTCCACCGCGAGTGCGACGAGCCGGCCTGCCACATGCTGTCGTTCATGTGGGGCGGCGGGCGCCCGATCTTCTCGCACGACAAGATGTCGCCGGTCACGCACGCCCGCCTGACCGACCTGTTCGGCGCCTGCAACGTCCACTACTACCGGCACATGCACCGGATGGTGGAGGCCGGACGCGCGGTGCGGTACGCCCCGCGCGACCCGCGGCACGCGGACCTGCCCGTCGACTACCTCGCGGGCGCCGCCGACGTGACGACGCCGATCCTGTTCCTCACCGGAGACCGCAACCACGTGTTCACCGACTCCAACATCGTCTGCCACCGCGCGCTCGAGTCGATCGCCCCCGGGCTGCACGAGCTGGAGATCCTCCCCGGCTACGGGCACCAGGACCCCTTCATGGGCCGGGCGTCCGACACCGAGGTGTTCCCGCGGGTCCTGGACTTCCTCAAGCGGAAGGCGGGCTGATCGGCATGGCGGCGCGGACGGGAGAGACGCGGACGGGAGAGCGGGCCGAGCACGTCGACGCGGTCGTCGTCGGCTCCGGGTTCGGCGGGTCGGTGGCCGCCTACCGGCTCGCGGAGGCGGGGCTGTCGGTGGTGCTGCTGGAGCGCGGGCAGCCGTACCCGCCGGGCAGCTTCCCGCGCTCGCCGCGGCAGATGGGCCGCGCGTTCTGGGACCCGGCGGCCGGGCTGTACGGCATGTACGACGTGTGGAGCTTCAAGGGCTGCGACTCGGTGGTGTCGGCGGGCCTCGGCGGCGGGTCGCTGATCTACGCGAACGTCCTGCTGCGCAAGGACGAGCACTGGTTCGTCGACGAGCAGCCGATGCCGGGCGGCGGCTACGAGTCGTGGCCGATCTCCCGCGCCGACCTGGACCCGCACTACGACGCCGTCGAGCGGATGATGGGCGCGACGCCGTACCCGCTGGACGTGGCGCCGTTCTGCGACACCCCGAAGACGCACGCGATGCAGGACGCCGCGGCGGAGCTGGGGCTGCGCTGCGAGCTGCCGCCCCTCGCGGTCAGCTTCGCCGGCCGGCCGGGCGGGCGTCCGGGCGTCGGCCTGCCGATCGTCGAGCCGTCGTACGGCAACCTGCACGGCATGCCGCGCCGCACCTGCAAGCTGTGCGGCGAGTGCGACATCGGCTGCAACGAGGGCGCCAAGAACAGCCTCGACCACAACTACCTGTCGGCGGCCGCGCACCACGGCGCCGACATCCGCACCGGCCGCGAGGTGAAGGCGATCCGGCCCCGTCCCGGCGGCGGCTACGAGGTCGACTACGTGCACCACGCCGACCTGACCGTCCGGCGGAGGGCGGCACGGCAGCGCGTGGAGACGATCACGTGCGACCGGCTGATCCTGGGCGCCGGCACCTACGGGACGACGTTCCTGCTGCTGAAGTCGCGGACGGCGCTGCCCGGGCTGAGCGGCGCGCTCGGCACCCGGTTCAGCGGCAACGGCGACCTGCTGACGTTCCTGCTGAACGCCCGCGACCGCGAGCGCGTCCGGCCGCTGGACGCGTCCCGCGGACCGGTGATCACCAGCGCGATCCGGCTGCCCGACGAGGTGGACGGCGTCCCCGGCGCGGGCCGCGGCGCCTACATCGAGGAGGGCGGCTACCCGGGGTTCACCGACTGGATCGTGCACAGCCTCGACGTGGGCGACGCGGTCGAGCGGGCGGTGCGGTTCCTGTGGGACCGGTTCGTCGAGTTCTTCAAGGACGCGCCGGACACGAACCTGTCGCAGGAGATCTCCGACCTGATCGGGGACGGCGCGCTGACCGTCAGCTCGCTGCCGCTGCTCGGCATGGGCCGCGACATCGCCGACGGGCGGCTGCACCTGCGGGACGGGCGCCTCGCCGCCGACTGGACGACCGAGACGAGCGAGGAGCTGTTCACCCGCGTCCGCAAGACGATGCAGGGCATCGCGGACGTGCTGGGCGCCGAGTACGCCGACAACCCGATGTGGTTCCGCAAGCGGATCGTCACCGTGCATCCGCTGGGCGGCGCCCCGATGGCCGACCATCCGGGGCGGGGCGTCTGCGACGCCTTCGGGGAGGTGCACGGATTCCCGGGCCTGTACATCGCCGACGGGGCGGCGATGCCGGGTCCGGTGGGTCCCAACCCTTCCCTCACGATCGCCGCGCACGCCGACCGCATGGCGACGCGGCTGCTGGAGGGCGCGACCCGCACCGTCTCCGCGCCGGGGGGCGCGGAGGCGGCGGGGGGCCCCGTTCCGGTCCTTACGGGGGCCGAGCCGGTCGGGGGGTCGACCGGCTCGCCGGATCGGGCGAGGAACGGCGCGGCGTACGCGTCGGAGTCGGGGAGCCGCGGCGGTACCAGGGGACCGTCCGCCGCGGCGTCCGACCGTACGCCGCCGCCGCTCGGCGCGGCGGACCGCGCCGCGCCCGCACCCGCCGGCACGTCCGAGTCCGGGGCGGCCGATGCCGAGGCGGGGTCCGGCGACGAGGCGACCTCGCTGTCGTTCACCGAGACGATGAAGGGGTTCGTCACCTACGGCGTCACCGAACCGCGCGCCGGGGCGGCGCATCCGGGGCGCGAGCCGCTGTCGTTCCGGCTGACGATCACGGCCGACGACGTGGACCGGTTCCTGGCCGAGCCCGGGCACGAGGCGCGGGCCGAGGGGTGGGTGGACGCCGCCGCGCGCGGGGGCCGGCGGCCCGTCCAGCGGGGCCGGTTCAACCTGTTCGCGCCGGCCGGCGACGAGGACCGGCGGCTGATGAAGTACCGGCTGTTCTTCACCGACGGCGAGGACCGGCCGCGCACCCTCACCGGCCGCAAGAACGTGCTGCACGGGCCGCCGACGCGGATCTGGCCCGACACGTCCACGCTGTACGTGCGGCTGCTGGACGGGCACGTCCCCGAGGACGCCGAGGCGGACGCGGCGGTCGTCGCGGCGGGCGTCCTGCACATCGAGCTGGGCGACTTCGCGCAGCAGCTCACGACGTTCCGGACGTCCGGTCCGGACGGCGCCGGGAAGCTGCTGGACTTCGCCCGGTTCTTCGCCGGGGAGCTGTGGGAGGTGTACGGCCCCGAGTCCGACTAGGGGCCGTCCGAGGACGGGTGCGGGCCGAGGGAACTGCGGGGTGCTCTCGGCCCGTGCCTCTTTTCCGGGCAGTCCGGGCGCCGGGCGTTCCGGGCGCCGGGTGCTAGAGGTCGCCCGCGTCGCGGGCGGGGCAGTCCGGCGGGCAGTTCGCGGCGTGCTCGGGAAGCCGGCGGACGAACGTCTTCAGCATCAGCCGGAAGAAGAGGCGCAGCAGGGATCCGGTGCCGGGGACGAGGGGTTCGAACGTCGCCCGCCACCGCAGGTACGTGCCGGTCCCGTCCTCGTGCTCCTCCAGGTGGACGTCCGAGCGGTACCGGCGGACGGGCAGCCCGGACAGCGCGATGTAGGAGAAGCGCGCGTAGGGCTCGTAGGCGACCGTCTGCTCCTTGGCGGGCCAGATCTGCTTGACGCACCCGACCCCGTACGTGGTGGTGTCGCCCTTGCGGACCTGGCGGGCGCGCGTCGGGAACCGGCCCCACGCGCCCCACGCCTCCGGCACGGCGAGGTGCCGGAACAGCACCTCGGGCGCGGCGGTCGCGGTGGCGGCGACCTCGATCTCCTGCGGCATGCGTGCCTCCCCGGGTGACGGTCCCCGGCACCGTACCGCGCCCGGCGCGCGGCGTCAGCCCTCCCGGGCGCCGTCAGCCGCCGGACTGCGCGCGGGCGCGGAACGCGGCGGTCTTGACGCGGTTCTGGCACGCGGTGGAGCAGAACCGGCGGGTGCCGTTGCGGGAGGTGTCGACGTAGACGCGGTCGCAGCGGGGCGCGGTGCAGACGCCGAGCCGGTCGCGGAAGTCGCCGCCGAGGACGATCGCGAGCCCGGTGGCGCACGGGGCGGCCCATTCGGCGGTGAGCGTGCCACCGTCGCCGTGGAAGTGGACGTGCCAGGGTTCGCCGTCGTGGCGTTCCAGGCGGGGCCGGGCGCGGGTGTCGTCGAGCAGCCGGTTGACCTGCTCGGCGGCGGCGTCCAGATCGCCGGCGGCGACGCCCTCGAAGACCGCGCGCAGGTCGCGGGCGACGGCCGCGAGCTCCTCGGCCTCAGCCGCGTCGGCCCGGGGCCGTTCCGGGCGCAGGCCGCGGAGCACGTCCGACGCGGCGGCGATCCGGTCGGCGGGGGTGGGCAGCAGGTAGGGGCGGCCGCGCCGCTCCCCCTCGGTCAGTTCGTTGACCAGCTCGACGGCGGCCTCCACGACCGCATCGGTGTGACTGTTGAAGTCCACTTGACCAGTTACGCCTTCCCGTTTAGCGTGTAACCACCCAAAGGCTATACGACAGTTACGGGAGAGGTCATGACGCTGCTCGACCGGGAGACCGCCGACGCGTGGATCGCACGCTGGGACGTCCAGCAGGAGGGCTACGTCCCCGACCGCGAGGAGCGGTTCACCGCGCTGATCGACGCGCTGGAGGCCGCCGCCGGACGCCCCGACCCGCTCGTCCTCGACCTCGGCTGCGGGCCCGGCTCGCTCGCCGCCCGCATCCTGGACCGGCTGCCCGCCGCCACCGTCGTCGCGATCGACGCCGACCCGCTGCTGATGGCCCTCGGCCGGGCCGCGCACGCCGGCCGGGACGGGCTCCGGTTCCATGAGCTCGACCTGCGCGAACCCGGCTGGGCGGCGCGGCTGCGGCTCGACCGGCAGGCCGACGCCGCCGTCAGCACCACCGCGCTGCACTGGATCTCCGGGGCCGAGCTGCGCGTCACCTACCGCGAGCTGGCCGCGGTCCTGCGCCCCGGCGGCCTGTTCCTCAACGGCGACAACCTGGCGACCGGGGACGTCGCGCCCGGCCTGGCCCGGCTGGAGGCCGCGCTGTGCGAGCGGGAGCGCGCCCGGCGGTTCGCGCCGGAGGGCGCGGGCGCTCCGGAGGACTGGGAGCAGTGGTGGGCGGCGATCGCGGCGGACCCGGCGCTCGCCGGGCTGCGCGCGGAGATCCGGGAGGAGTCGGCCGGGCACCACGGGTCGGAGTCCGCGCTGCTGTCCACCCACGCCGCCGCGCTCCGCGACGCCGGGTTCGGCGAGGTCGGGACGCTGTGGCAGCGCGGCGACAACCGGCTGCTCGCCGCGCTCCTCACCGGCTGAGCCCCGCCCGCGGGGCGGCCGGGGACCGCCCGGCCGGGTGCTCCCCTACCCGGCCGGGCGGACGATCGTCCGGCGTCTGTCCCGGCGTTCCCGCGCCGGTCACCGCGCGGCGAGCGCGGGGAACGTCAGGACGCGCCCGGGCGGGCCGCCCGGCGGGCCCGCGGCCCCTCCGGCGTCCGCCCCGTCCCGGCCCGCCGGCTCCGCCCGCACCGCGTCGCCCGGGAGGGCGCCGGTGAGGAGGTGGCCGCGGAACGCCGCCCCCTTCGCGGTGATCTTCATCGGCTGGAACGCGCCCGGCGCCAGCGCGCAGAACCCCGTCTGCACGACGTCCTCGTAGAGGGAGTCGGACACCACGTAGGCCAGGTCGCGGGCGTCGTCGTCCAGCAGGCGCCGCAGCGGCGCCGCGTCCAGCAGGCGCTGGACGACGATGGGCGCGTCGCCCGCCGGCCCGAACGGGCCCGCGGTCAGCGTGCCGTAGTGCAGCGCGAGCCGCACCCGCAGCCGGTGCCGGCCGGGCCGGCGGTTCACCTCCCGCAGCGCCGCCGCGAGCCCGATCGCGAACCCGCCGGCGACCGGCGCCGGGTCGGTGCCGGCCGGCAGCGTCGCCAGCTCCCCGTCCCCGCCGACCTGCTTGTCCCAGCGCGCCCGGTCGAGCCCGATGCCGTGCGCCGCGCGGTCCAGCGCGTCCGCGAGCTGGTGCTGCGCGGCGAGCTGGTCGCGGGCGTCCCGCCTGCTGTACTGCTGTATGTCCACCGCCAGCAGGAGGCGGTAGTCGAGCCGTGCCGTCGTCTCGATTCCTCTCATTCCCGATCCCGCCCTCGGTTGCTTCGAGCGAACAGGGCCCGGTGCCCGCGTCCGCTCCACGCGCGGAGTGAACGTCGCTTCGCGAAGGTCCCCGTGAAGAGGATCCGGGTTCCGCACCCCCGTCCGCATCTCGATTTCCGTCTCCCACGCCCCGTTCGACGCGGAAGGCCGCGGGCCGGTGCCGGAGGTAAGGCCGCTCTGTCGAACTAGTTAGCGTCCATCTGGAATAGCGAGGTCAAAAGGTGTATCTCGGGCTTACCGGCGTGACGGGGCCCACTGATCGCGGACGGTGCGCGCGACCGGGCGTCCCCTAGGCTGGCGGTGTGAGCACGACCCGACCGTCCGCCCGGCCCCTGCTGCTGCCCGCCCTCCGCGAGGTGTACGACGCCTACGTGCGGGAGGCGGACGCGCTGCCCGCGCTGCCCGCCGCGCTGCAGGCCGAGGTGTGGACGTCCGCGCAGCTCGGCGGCCTGCTGGCCGCGGCGCCGCACGAGCAGGCCCGGCGCGCCGCGCTCGGCGACCTGATCGGCTGCCTGCACGCCGCCGGGACGCCCGGGGCGCGGGCGTTCCTGCGCGCGCTCGCCGCGATCGGCCCCGAGGTGGGCCGCCGCGCGGCGGCCAAGGCGGCGGACGCGCTGCGCGACGTCCCGGCCGCCCCGTGGGAGGGCGCGCTCGGCCGCGTCGTCCCCGGCCAGGCGTGGCTGATCCAGGAGGGGCCGCTCGACGGCGACCGCCTGGTGTGCGAGTTCCGGTACGCGGACATGGGGACCGCGGGCCTGCACGCGCTGGCCGTCCGGCTGACCTACGGCGACGCGCCGACCGAGGTTGTCGCGGTGGGCGACGTCCCCGCGCTGATGACCGCGGCCCGGCAGGCCATGCAGGCCGAACTGTGCGTCGTGCAGCCCTACGACACGGCGGCCGTCGGGGCCAGGCTCCGCGCCGCCCTGAACGGCGCGGAGCCCGTCCCCGCGGACTGCCGCCCGGCGCTGGCGCTCGCGCGCCACCGGGCGTCCCTGCTGCCCTAGCGGCCCATCGCGCGGTACCGGCGGACCGCGAGCGGGAAGAACACCGCCGCGATCGCCAGCGGCCACGCCACCGCCAGCAGCAGCGCGTTCTCGGCCGCCCACGAGTCACTGGCCAGCGCGGCCTGCGCGGGGTCGCCGAACAGGTCCCGGCAGGCGGTGACGGTGGCCGACATGGGGTTCCACTCGGCGATCGACCCCAGCCAGCCCGGCATCGTGCTGGGCGCGACCATGGCGCTCGACAGGAACCCGATCGGCCACACCAGGATCTGGATTATCATCACCGACTCGGGCCCCTTCGCGATCAGCCCCAGGTACACCCCCACCCAGACCAGGGCGAACCGCAGGAGCAGCAGCAGGCCCAGCCCGGCGAGCGCGGGGACGATCCCGTCGTGGACGCGCCAGCCCATCGCCAGGCCGCACAGCGCCGTCACCGACAGCGCCGCCAGCGAGTCGACCATGTCGGCGGCGCCGCGCCCCACCACCACGGCGGACGGCGACATCGGCATCGCCCGGAACCGGTCGGACACGCCCTTGGCGGCGTCGGCGGCGACCGCGGTGAACGTGGCCTCGACCCCGAACACCATGGTCATGGCGAACATCCCCGGGATGATGAACTCCCGGTAGTCCCCGCCCGGCACCTCCATCTGGCCGCCGAACAGGTAGCCCATCATCAGCACGACCAGCACCGGGAACGCCAGCCCGATGACCAGCTGGTCGGGGCGCTTGACCCAGTGCGTGAGCGCCCGCCGGGTGAGCGTCCAGCCGTCGGCCGCCGCCCACCGCAGCCGTCCCAGCGGGCTCCGCGGGATCTCCGGAATCGGCGGCATCGATGCCACGGTCACGCGGGCACCTCCTCGTTCTCGTCGGTCGGGTCGCCCGTGAGGTGCAGGAACACCTCGTCGAGCGTGGGCCGCCGCACCCCGATGTCGGCGACCCGCACGTCCGCCTCGTCCAGCGCCCGGACCGCGCCGGTCAGCGCCCCGACCCGGTCGCGGACGGGCGCGCCCACCCGCAGGGCGTCGGCGTCCACCTCGGGTTCGGTCCCGGCGATCCGGGCGACGACCGCCGCGGCCCGGTCGAGCGCGCCGGGATCCTCCAGGACGATCTCCAGGTGGTCGCCGCCGAGCCGGGACTTGAGCTCGTCCGGCGCACCCCCGGCGATGACGCGGCCCCGGTCGATCACCGAGATCGCGTCGGCGAGCCGGTCGGCCTCCTCCAGGTACTGGGTGGTGAGGAGGACGGTGGTACCGCCGTCGGCGAGCGAGCGGACCGCGTCCCACACCTCGATGCGGCTGCGCGGATCGAGCCCTGTGGTGGGCTCGTCCAGGAACAGGACGGACGGCGCCAGGATCATCCCCGCCGCCAGGTCGAGGCGGCGCCGCATGCCGCCGGAGTACTGCCCCGCCGGCCGGTCGGCGGCGTCGGCGAGCCGGAACCGCTCGAGCAGCTCGTCGGCCCGCCGCCGCGCCCACCGGGCGCCCAGGTGGTAGAGGCGGCCGAACATCACGAGGTTCTGCCGCCCGGTGAGCACCTCGTCGACCGCCGCGTGCTGGCCGACGAGCCCGATGCGCGTCCGGACCCGCCCGGGGTCGCGCACGACGTCGTGCCCCGCGACGACCGCGCGTCCCCCGTCGGGACGGGCGAGCGTGGCGAGCACCCGCACGCACGTGGTCTTGCCCGCGCCGTTGGGGCCGAGCACCCCGTGCACCGTCCCCGCGGGGACCCGCAGGTCCAGGCCGTCCAGCGCCCGGGTCGCGCCGTAGGTCTTCCGCAGCCCCGCCGCGTCGATCGCGAACTGTGGCTCTGTCATCACTCTCCCGAAACTCCGTACACAATACGGATTGACCATCCCGGGCAATATAACGTACGCCGTACAGAGTTTCATCCCGGCGGCGGACTTTTTTGGGAGGATGCGAACGTGACGACCGAGTACAGCGGCGGCGGCGACCCCAAGCGCAGCCTCGAACTCCTGTGGGGCGTCCAGCCCGCCCCCCGGCGCGGCCCGAAGCCCAAACTGACGGTCGAGGAGATCGTCCGGACCGCGATCGCGATCGCCGACGCCGAGGGCCTGGACGCCCTGTCGATGCGCCGCGTCGCCGACGGGCTCGGCGTCGCCCCGATGTCGATCTACACCTACGTCCCGAGCAAGGCCGAGCTGATCGACGTCATGTTCGACCGCGCCCTCGCCGAACTGACCCCGCCCGACGACGTCCCCGGCGGCTGGCGCCCCAAGCTCGAGCACCTCGCCCGCGACAACTGGGACCTGTACCACCGGCACCCCTGGCTGCTGCACGTCTCGGTCGTCCGTCCGCCGATGGGGCCCGCGATCTTCGCCAAGTACGAGTTCGAGCTGCGCGCCGTCGACGGCATCGGCCTGACCGACGTCGAGATGGACTCGGTGGTCGCCCTGGTCACCGGCTTCGCCGAGAGCTCCGCGCGCGTCTCGGTCAACGTCGCCGAGGCCGAACGGCGCACCGGCATGAGCGACGTGCAGTGGTGGGAGACGATGGCGCCGCTGCTGGAGCAGATCGACACGGGCGGCGACGAGTACCCGCTCAGCGCCCGCGTCGGCGCGAGCGCCGGGATGGAGTACCAGGGCGCCGTCGGCCCGCGCCACGCGTTCGAGTTCGGCCTCGCACGCATCCTGGACGGCATCGAGGTCCTGATCGCCTCCCGCCGCTGACCCCTACCGCCGGCGGTTCGCCCGTTTCGTCGGGACGGCCGACGCCGGATCATCGGGCCACGGGTGCCGCGGGTACCGGCCGCGCAGCTCGGCGCGCACCGCCCGGTACCCCTCGCGCCAGAACGACGCGAGGTCGGCGGTGACGGCGGCCGGACGTCCCGCCGGGGACAGCAGGTGCACCACCACCGGCACCCGCCCGCCGGCCAGCCGGGGCGCGGCGTCCCACCCGAACAGCTCCTGCAGCTTCACGGCCAGGACGGGCTGCTCGGGCGCGTAGTCCACGCGGATCCGGGAGCCCGACGGGACCTCGATCCGCTCCGGCGCCAGCTCGTCCAGCCGCGCCGCCAGGTCCCACGGGAGCAGGCCGCGCAGGGCCGCCGCGACGTCGATGCGGGCGAGGCCCGCGCGGTCGCGGGCGCCCGCCGCCGTCGCCCAGTCCGGGACGTGCGCGAGCAGCGCGCCGTCGTCCACGGCCGGCCACGGCTCCCCCAGCGCGCGGTGCAGGAACGCGAGGCGTTCCCGGAGCGCCGTCGCGGCGGGCGTCCAGGTCAGCACACCGGTGCCCGCCGCGCGGACGCCGTCGGCCAGCGCCGCCCGCACCCGCTCGGGATCGGGGTCGCGCAGCGGCCGCGCGTCCAGCTCGATCGCCCCGAGCCGCTCGACCCGCCGCGCCACCACGTCCCCGTCCCGCCACGCGACCTCCTCGCCGGACGCCGCGAGCGGCGCCGCCGCGAACCGGGCGACGTCCTCGTCGATCACCACGGCCTGCCGGATCCGCGCCGACGCCGCGCCCGCCGGACGGTCGGCCGCCGCGACCGCGAGCCACCGGGGCCGCGCCCCGGCGAGCGCCGACCCGTCGGCGAGGGCCGCGCCCGTCCCGGACGCCATCAGGAAGTCGCGCCCGCCCTCCGCGCGGACCCGCGCGACCCGCTCGGGAAACGCGAGCGCCACCACGACCCCCGCCACCGCGTCGTCCCCCGCGAAACGACCATCCCGAGCCGCCTCCCCCGCCCGACCGGCATCGCGAGCCCGACCGACGGCGCCCGCCCGAACGGCATCACCTGAACGAGCGTCATCGCCCGGCCGTCCGGCAGCACCCGCCCGTGGGGCGGCGCCCGGCCGTGCGTGGTCACCGGCCGGACCGGCGGCATCCGCCCGCGCAGGGGCGTGCAGCGCCGGGGGGTCGGCAGGTGCGGGAGCGGCGTGCGTCCCGGTGGGGGTGTCGCTCGTCGGGGTGGGCGGCGCCTCTCGCGGGAGGGCGGCGCGGAGGCGGCGGGACTCGTCGCGCCAGCGGGCGGCGTGGGCGTCGGCGGGCGGGCCGGGGCGGCGCAGGGCGCGCCAGGCGGCGGTCAGGTCGTCCCCGGCGGCGCGCGGCGGGGGCTCGGACAGGAGCGCGACGACCTCGGCGGCGGCGCGGGGGCCGACCTCGCGGGCGCCGTCCAGCAGGGCGCGGGCCAGGCGGGGGTGGACGCCGACGCGGGCGAGGCGGCGACCCCGGTCGGTGGCGCGGCCGCCCGCGTCGACGGCGCCGATCGCGCGGAGGGTGGCGCGGGCGGCGTCGAGCGCGGCGGGCGGCGGCGGGTCGAGCAGGGCGAGGGCGCGCGCGTCCGGGTCGCCCCAGCACGCGGCCTGCAGGGCGAACGCGGCGAGGTCGGCGAGCTCGATCTCCGGGCGCGGACGGGACGGGCGCCGCGCGTGGTCGTGCTCGTCCCAGCAGCGGTAGACGGTGCCGGGGGCCTCGCGGCCGGCGCGTCCGGCGCGCTGCTCGGCGGCGGCGCGGGACGCGCGGACGGTCGTGAGGGCGCCGAGCCCGCGGGCGTGGTCGGTGCGGGGTTCGCGGGCGAGACCGGAGTCGACCACGACGCGGACGCCCGGCACGGTGAGGCTCGACTCGGCGACGGACGTGGCGAGCACGACGCGGCGGCCGGCGCCCGGGGACAGCACCGCGTCCTGCACGGCGGGCGGCGCCTGCCCGTGCACCTGCAGGATCTCGGCCGGGGCGCCGCGGAGCAGGCCCGCGACGCGCGCGATCTCCCCGGCGCCCGGCAGGAAGCACAGGACGTCGCCGTCGCGTTCGGCGAGGGCGCGGCGGACGGTCGCGGCCGCGTGCGCGAGCAGGGCCGGGTCGACGCGCATGCCGTGCGGGGGCGGGACGGGACGGTCCGGGGGCGCCCACACGACCTCGACGGGGTGCAGCGCCGCCGCGGTCTCCACGACGGGCGCGGAGCCGAGGAGCCGCGACCACGGGCCGGTGTCGGCGGTGGCGGACGCGGCCACGAGGCGCAGGTCGGGCCGGAGCGCGGCGCGGACATCGAGGAGGAACGCCAGCGCGGTGTCGGCGTCCAGGTGCCGCTCGTGGCACTCGTCCATGATCACCACGTCGGTGCCCGGGAGTTCGGGGTCGTCCTGCAGGCGCTGCAACAGCACGCCGGTGGTGACGACCTCGATGCGGGAGCCGGGGCGGTGCTCGCCGCGGACGGTCACGCCGACGCGGCCGCCGGGGCGTTCGCCGAGCAGCCACGCCATCCGCCGGGCCGCGGCGCGGGCCGCGAGCCGCCGCGGCTCCACCACGGTGATCCGGCCCGCGGGCGCCGGCGCGGGCAGGGCCAGGCCGGCGAGGGCGAGCGGGACGAGCGTGGTCTTGCCGGTGCCCGGGGGCGCGGCGAGGACGGCGGCGCCCGGGCCGGCGAGCGCGGCGCGCAGGTCCGGGACGGCCCGGTGGACGGGCAGGCGTTCGGCGGCGGCGAGGCGGTCGGCGGTGGCGGTCCCGGTCACCGCACCAGTGTGCAACGGATCAGTATCGCGCCGCGCGCCGGTACCGCAGAGTGATCACCCGTGTGAGAAATGCCACGAAATCGAAAAGGGTCGTGCGGGTTACGGTGATAGTTGCATCGACCCTTTCGGGATTGGTCGAGAAGACGTCAAAGTTCGTCCTCGGAACCACCAGGTCGGGGGATGCGAAAGGCCAGGTGGGCAATGGTCTGGGAGGTCAGGGCATTGCTTTACCGTTTGACATACGTCACCACTCGTCGTGTGGTGACATTCCGCCGGGTATCCGCATAATGAGGTTGTCGTAGCAGGATGCCAGGAGGATCGGGATGATCGGCAGCTCCATCTATCTGCGGGACCGCCCCGCCTTCACCGGCGGCTCGCCCCAGGCCATCTACGAGGACCTCTGGCAGCGCGACCGGAAAAAGCGGCTGCGGACCCGCGCAATTCTGGCGGGCGGGACGCTGCTGGCGTGCGGGCTGCTGGTCAGCGGGGTTTTCGGAATCGCGATGGCGCTCCTGGTCGCCGCCGCGGACTCGTTCGTCCATTGGCGTATTTACCACGCTTCGCGCGTCTGGCGGCTCGGTCTGCGCGGGGACGAGCGGATGGGGCGGCTGCTGCGCCTCACCCGGGAACGCCGCGGCCACCGGGTGCTGTACGGCCGGACCGTCCCCGGGCACGGCACCGCCGACCAGCTGGTCATCGGCTCGGACGGCCTGTGGCTGGTGCACAACGAGGCATGGCATCCCGACGCCGAGGTGTCGTGCCACGGCGGCCGGCTGTTCGTCGACGGCCGCACCAAGACCAAGCTCGTCCGCGAGGTCACCGCGCGGGCCGAGGCCGCCGCGGACCTGATCTCCCGGGCCGCCGGAACCCCCGTGAAGGTGCGCCCGCTGCTGGCGGTGCACGGCGGCGAACTGCCCCGCCGGACGCGGCTGTTCACCGCCGACGGCATCGTGTTCGGCACCCCGCTGCGCCTCCTGCGGTACATGCGGCGCAACCCGTCCGCCGACTACTCCCCCGACGAGATCGACGCGATCATGCGCGCGGCCGTGCTGGCCCTCCCGATCGGGGGCCGGCAGATGGCGCCCGCCGCCTGATCCGACGCAGCTCCGCGGGGGCCGCCTCCCGGCGCGGACCCCGCCCGACCCCGGGAGCGTCCATGCGCCCGCAGATCG
>NZ_JBFAUZ010000068.1:0-44983 GCF_040679555.1 Spirillospora sp. NPDC052242 | reverse complement strand
CGCCCCCCGCGCGGGCGGGGCCCCCCGCGCCGCCGCCCGCCCCCGCCCGGCGGGGGGCGGGGCCGGGGGGGGGGGGGGGGGCCCCCCCCCGGCCCCCGGCCGTTCCGTGCCCCGGCCTGAGGGCGCCGGGTCAGCGGGTGAGGAGGTCGCGGAGGGTCTTGGCGACCTCGGCGGGGGCCTCTTCGGCCATGAAGTGGCCCCACGGGACGGTCGCGTGGACGAGGTCGGACGCCCAGGGGCGCCAGAGGGCCTCGGCGTCGTAGCCGAGTGCGGTGCCCCAGTCCTGCTGGAGGACGGTGACGGGCATCGCGAGGCGGTTGCCCGCGTCGCGGTCGGCCTGGTCGTGGGCGATGTCGATGTTCGCGGACGCGCGGTAGTCGGCGACGATCGAGGGGATCGCGGCGCGGCAGGCGGCCAGGTAGGCGGCGCGGACGTCGGCGGGGATCGCGTCCGGGGAGCCGGCCCACAGGTCGAGGAAGTGGCCGAAGAACGCGTCGGGGTCGCCGGCGATCAGCCGTTCGGGGAGGCCGGGCGGCTGGGCCATCAGGTAGAGGTGGAAGCCGACGGCGGCGGAGACGCCGTGCATCGCGTCCCACATGTCGAGCGTGGGCAGGACGTCCAGGGTCGCGAGGTGCGTGACGGCGCCGGGGTGGTCGAGGCCCGCGCGGAACGCGACGAGGGCGCCGCGGTCGTGGCCGGCGAGCGCGAAGCGCTCGTGGCCGAGGGCGCGGGCGGCGGCCACCACGTCGGCGGCCATGGTGCGCTTGGAGTAGGTGTCGGGGGACGTCTCGGCGGGCTTTTCGCTGTCGCCGTAGCCGCGCAGGTCGGGGACGATGACGGTGTGGTCGGCGGCGAGGTCGGCTGCGACATGCCGCCACATCAGGTGGGTCTGCGGGAAGCCGTGCAGGAGGACGATCGGGGTGCCGGTGCCCGCGACGGCGGTGGTGAGGTGGACGCCGTCGGCGACGGCGATCCGGTGGTAGTCGAAGCCTTCGATCTTCACGTTCGGTCTCCTTCGTTCCGTGTGCCTCCAGGTTGGGCGGCGCGGATGAGCGATCGATGAGCAGCTATAACCGAAGGGTGCGGTTCGGGGTGCTGGGGCCGGTGGCGGCCTGGGACGACGCGGGGAACGCGGTCGGGCTGCGGGGGCCGCGGCACCGGGCGGTGCTGGCGCGGCTGATCGTGGCGCGACGGCGGGTGGTGCCGGTCGGGGTGCTGGTCGACGACCTGTGGGACGATCCGCCGCCGGACGCGGTGGGCGCGGTGCGGACGTTCGTGGCGGCGCTGCGGCGGGCGCTGGAGCCGGACCGGCCGCCGCGGGCGCCCGCGCGGCTGCTGGTGACGGAGGGGCCCGGCTACGCGCTGCGGGCCGAGGACGTCGACGCGTGGCGGCTGGAGCGGATGGTGGGCGAGGCGTCGTCGGCGCCCGCCGGGGAGCGGGTCGGGGTGCTGGACGCGGCGCTCGGGCTGTGGCGCGGTCCCGCGTACGCCGACTTCGCGGACGAGGACTGGGCACGGGCGGAGCGGAGCCGGCTGACGGAGCTGCGGCTGCACGCCGTGGAGCGGCGGGCGGAGGCGCTGCTCGAGGCGGGGCGCGCGGCGGAGGCGGTCCCCGATCTCGACGCGCACGCGGCGGCGCATCCGTGGCGGGAGGACGCCTGGCGGCTGCTGGCGCTGGCGCTGTACCGGACGGGACGGCAGGGCGACGCGCTCGCGGTGCTGCGGCGGGCGCGGGGGCTGCTGGTCGAGCAGCTCGGCATCGACCCCGGGCCCGGCCTGCGGGGGCTGGAGGAGGACATCCTCCGGCAGGCGGACCGGCTGGATCCGGCGGGGGCCGCGGAGCGGGTGTGGGCGGAGGCGGCGGCCGCCTACGACCGGACGGTCACCGCGCGGGCGCGGCTGGAGTCCACCGTGGGGCTGCTGCGGGACCTCGCGGTGACCGGCGGGGACGGGCTGCTCGCGGCGCGGCGGCACCGGGTGGACGCGGTCCGCGCGGCGGAGGAGCTGGGCGATGCCGAACTGACCGCGCGGGTGATCGGCCTCTACGACGTCCCGGCGATCTGGACGCGCGTGGACGATCCGGGGCAGGCCGCCCAGGTCGTCGCGGCCGCCGAGCGCACCCTCGGCGCGCTGCCGGACGGGCGGGACGCGACGCGGGCGCGGCTGCTGGCGACGATCGGGCTCGAGCGACGGGGCGACCGCGGCGGGCGGGGCGCGCGGGCGGCGCGGGAGGCGGCGGCGATCGCGCGGCGGCTGGACGATCCGGCCCTGCTGGGCTTCGCGCTCAACGCGGTGTTCATGCAGACGTTCGGGCGGGCGGGCCTCGCGCCGGAGCGGGACCGGATCGGGGCGGAGCTCGTCGGGCTGGCCGCGCGGAACGGGCTGGTGACCTATGAGGTGCTCGGGCATCTGGTCCGGCTGCAGGCGCGCGCCGCGCTGGCCGACTTCGCGGGGGCCGACGGGCACGCCGAGGCCGCGGACCGGCTGGCCGAACGGCACGAGCGTCCGCTGGTCGAGGTGTTCACCCGCTGGTACGGGGCGTTGAAGGTCGCGGCGGGCGGGGCACCGCCGGAGGAGGCCGAGGCGGCCTACCGGGACGCGGCCGCGCTGCTGCCGGGGGCCGGGATGCCGGGCATGGAGGCGGGCCTGCTGCCGCTCGCACTGCTGAGCGTGCGCGTGCTGCACGACCTCCCCGCGCCGGTCGACGTCGGCGACTGGGGCCCGTACGAGCCGTGGGCGCGCCCGCTCGTCCTGCTGGCGCTGGGACGGGACGCGGACGCGGCGGCCGCGCTGCGGCGGGTGCCCGAGCCGCCGCCCGACCTGATGCAGGAGGCGATGTGGTGCCTCGCGGCCCGGGCGGCGGTCATGGTGGACGACCGGGCGGCGCTGGCGCGGGCCCGCGCGGCGCTCGCCCCGGCGGCGGGCGAGCTGGCGGGCGCGTGCAGCGGGGTGCTCACCCTGGGGCCGGTCGCCCGGTACCTGGACGGGCGCTGATCACAGCCCCCGGGTGCTCAGGCGAACAGGCCCTGGAACGTGACGCCGTCGGGCAGCGGGCGGGCGATGCGCCACAGGACGGTCACGTGCGACGAGCGGATCAGCCACCGGCCGTCCTCGATCGCGTAGCGGTCGTCGTACTCGATCGCGCTGACGGCCTCGGTGCCCGCGACCCGGTCCACCTGCCGGAAGCGGAGGGTCCACGCGCCCTTCGCCCGGCCGTCGCCGAGCAGCTCGATCACCGGGTGCATCGCGTGGTGCATGTCCAGGACGACGTAGCGGCCGTCGTCGTCCCGGGCGAGCCCGACGTTCCGGAAGACCGCGGTGAGGGCGTCGCGGTCCTCGAAGGAGCCGGTCGGGCCGTAGTCCATGGTCGCGCCCTCGGCGACGAAGCAGTCCCGGAAGGCGTCGGCGTCCTTGCGGTCGCAGGCCCGCAGGTACCGGTACTTGAGCGCCTTGATCTGCTCGACGGCCTCGAGCGCGGCCACGCGCTCCTCCAGCGTCCGGGCGGCGGTGGTCTCCATCCCCCGGACGCTAGGCGGCCGGAACGCGGGGCGGGATCGGCGTTCCCGCCCAGCGGGACGGGGTTTCGCCGGCCAGTCCGCGGGTAGGCGACGCGGGTGGCTTGTGGCGGCCCGTCCGGGCGGGGGCATCGAGGCGTCCCGCACACCGCCGACCTGCGGATCGAGGCGTGGGCGCCGTCCCGCGAGGCCTGCATCGCCGAGGCGGTGACCGGGCTGGTCGAGGGCTTCGCCGACACCTCGGGCGTGCGGCGGCTGCGCACCGTCGAGTGGGCCGTCCCGCCGGGGCCGGACGAGGACCTGCTGGTCGCGGTGCTCGACGAGGTGATCTTCCGGCTGGAGGTCGAGGGCGACATCGTGCTCGACGCCGGGTTCGTCCCGGCGGACGGCGGCGGCCTCACGGCGCGGCTGACGGTCGGGGACGTCGTCGAGGCGACGGCGGTCGGGGCGGTGCCCAAGGCGGTGTCGCTGCACGGCCTGCGGTTCGGCGCCGATCCGGACACCGGCGGATGGTCCTGCGCCGTCACGGTCGACGTCTGATCCGGGGGCGTCCGAGCCGGGGCGGCTACCCCTTCACGACGCCCACGGGGACGAGCCGGGCGACCTTCCGGCAGAGGCCCGCGCCCTCGGCGGCCTCGACGACCGCCGACACGTCCTTGTAGGCGCCCGGGTGCTCCTCGGCGAGCCCGCGCCACGACGAGGCCCGCACGGCGATGCCGTCCCGCTCCATCGCGGTCCGCAGGTCCTTCCCGCTGACGCCGCGGGCGGCCTGGTGGCGGCTCTGCGCGCGGCCCGCGCCGTGGCAGGCGGACGCGAACGCGGGGGTGCCCGCGACGCCCGTCAGCACGTAGGACGAGGTGCCCATCGTGCCCGGGATCAGCACGGGCTGGCCCGCGCTCCGCAGGTCGTCCGGCAGGTCGGGGTGGCCGGGCGGCAGCGCGCGGGTGGCGCCCTTGCGGTGCACGCACAGCCTGCGGCGGCGGCCGTCGACGACGTGCTCCTCGAGCTTCGCGAGGTTGTGCGAGACGTCGTAGACGAGGTCGAGGCGGGCGCCCGTGGCACGGCGGAACACCGCGCGGGCCGCCTCGGCGAGCAGCTGCCGGTTGGCCCGGCCGTAGTTCGCGGCGGCGGCCATCGCGCCCAGGTAGGCGCGGCCCTCGGGCGACTCGACGGGCGCGCAGGCGAGCTGCCGGTCCGGCACCTCGATGCCGTGGCCCGGCATCGCCCGCTCCATCTCCCGCACGTGGTCGGTGCAGATCTGGTGGCCGAGGCCGCGCGACCCGCAGTGGATCATCACGCAGATCTGGTCGCGGCGGATCCCGAACGCCGCGGCGACGCCGGCGTCGTACACCTCGGCGACCCGCTGCACCTCCAGGAAGTGGTTGCCCGACCCGAGGCTCCCGACCTGCCGGGCGCCGCGCTCGACGGCCCGCTCGCTCACCCGTCCGGGGTCGGCGTCGGCGACCGCCCCGGCGTCCTCGCAGCGCAGCAGGTCGCGCTCGTCGCCGTGCCCGTGCTCGACCGCGTACCGGGACCCGCCGGTGAGGATGCCGGTCAGCTCGGCCCGCCCGGGCAGGTGCCAGACCGCGCCGCGCCCCATCCCGCGCGGGATCACCGGGTCGAGGCCGTCCATCACGTCCGTCAGGGCGGGCGCGAGCGCGGCCGCGTCGAGGTCGGCGGCCAGCAGCCGGACGCCGCACGAGATGTCGAACCCGACGCCGCCGGGCGACACGACGCCGCCGTCGGCCGGGTCGGTGGCGGCGACGCCGCCGATGGCGAACCCGTACCCCCAGTGCACGTCCGGCATGGCGTAGGACGCCTCCACGACGCCCGGCAGCGTGGCGACGTCCGCGACCTGCCCGATCGCCCGGTCGGCGGCGTCCACCAGCTCCCGGGACGCGAACACGACGCCGGGCACCCGCATGCCGCCCGTCGCCTCGATGCGGAACCGGTACGGCGCCTCCTGCACCAGGTCCACGGCGGTCATGCCGTGACGGGATGCTTCAGGTAGTGGCCGAACCAGCGGACGGCCATGTCCGTGGCCTGCTCGAGGGTGCCGGGCTCCTCGAACAGGTGCGAGGCGCCGGGGACGATCTCCAGCCGGTGCGTCGCGCGGTGCATCCGGTCGGTGGCCCGGTCGTTCAGCCGCAGCACCTCCGGGTCGCGGGCCCCGACGATGAGCAGCACGGGCGCGCCGACCCGTTCCAGCGCCGTCCCGGCCAGGTCGGGACGGCCGCCGCGGGAGACGACCGCGCCGATCAGCTCGGGGCGCTCGGCGGCCGCGGCCAGCGCGGCGGCGGCGCCGGTGCTCGCGCCGAACAACCCGATCGGGGTCCCGGCGGTGCGGGGTTCGGCGGCGAGCCAGTCGACCGCGCCGACGAGCCGGCGGGTCAGCAGGTCGATGTCGAAGCGCAGCTCCCGGGTGGCGTCGTCCGCCTCTCCCTCCCGGGCGGTGAGGAGGTCGATCAGCAGGGTGCCGATGCCCGCCCGGTTGAGGCCCGCGGCGACGGCCCTGTTGCGCGGGCTGTGCCGGGAGCTGCCGCTGCCGTGCGCGAAGAGCACCACGCCGCTCGGACGGTCCGGCAGGGCCAGATCGCCCGGCAGCGCGGCGTCCTCGAGTCCGAGTGTCACGTTCGCGGTTTCCATAGCGCGGGGCTACCCCCGGGCTCGCCGCCCATTCCACCGCCCGGCCGGGGACGCCGCGTCTTACGATCCCGCGCCGCCCTCGATGACGTCGAGGACGTGCTCGGCGATCGCCATCGAGGAGGTCGCCGCGGGGGACGGCGCGTTCCGGACGGTCGTGACCGGGCCCAGCCGGTTGATGCGGAAGTCGTCCACCAGCGACCCGTCGCGGTCCAGCGCCTGCGCGCGCACCCCCGCACCCGCGCGCACGACGTCCCCGGCACCGATCTCCGGGACGTAGCGCCGCGCGGCACGCATGTAGGCGCGCTTGGACAATGACCCGTACATCTCGCGGGCGCCGGTGCGCCAGTGCCGTGCCGCCATCCGCCACGTCCCCGGCCAGCCGACGATCCCGCGCAGGTCCCGCGGCGAGACGTCCGAGCGCCGATACCCCTCCCTGGCCAGCGCCAGGACGGCGTTCGGGCCGACCTCGACCTCCCCCGACACCCGCCTGGTGAAGTGCACCCCGAGGAACGGGTAGCGGGGGTCGGGCACCGGGTAGATCAGCCCCCGCACCATGTGCGCCTTCTCCGGCACGATCGTCATGTACTCACCCCGGAACGGCACGATCCGCGGGCTCGGCTCGTCACCGACCAGGCGGGAGACGGCGTCGGCGTGGACGCCCGCGCAGACGATCAACTCGTCGACCCGCTCGGTCCGCTCCCCCGACCGCACCTCCAGCCCCCCGCCCGCGAGCCGGGCGACGCCGGTGACCGGGAACGATGTGCGGACCTCACCGCCCGCCGCGACGATCTCGTCCGCGAACGACCGCGCGATCAGCGCGTAGTCGGTGATCGCGGTGCGCGGCGAGTACAGGGCCGCCAGGCCCGTGCCGTGCGGCTCGATCTCACGGATCTCCGCAGGTCCGACGCGCCGCATGCCGGGCACCGCGTTCACGCCCGCCCGCCGCTCCAGCTCGTCGAGCCGCGCCACGTCCTCGCCGGTGACCGCCACGACGAGCTTGCCGCACTCCTCATACGGCAGACCCTTCTCCGCGCAGTAGTCACGGATCATGCCGCGGCCGCGGGCGCACAGCCCGGCCTTGAGGCTGCCGGGCGCGTAGTAGATCCCCGCGTGCACGACACCGGAGTTCCGCGCCGTCTGGTGAACGGCGACCCGGTCCTCCTTCTCCATCACAACGACCCGCGTCCCGGGACGCCGCCGGGTGATCTCCCGCCCGATCGCCAGCCCGATGATGCCCGCCCCGACAATGCCGGTGACCTGGTCAGCCATACGCGTCTTCCGTTCCTTCACGATTCCTTCTGGGGGATACCCGCTCAGCCTCGAGAATTGATCACGAAGGTCTTGGCCCGGGTGCAGCACCCCTGTCTACACGTCGGGCCTCGTCACCCGCACCGGCGCCGCCGTCGAGCATCTCTCCTCGGAAGACCGGTTAGGCGGCCGCCCGTAGCCTCGGTGCTGGATTTGACGGGGCCGCGCACGCGTTCGTATGTTCGTATAGCGCACACGCGTGTGCGATGCGAACGTCGAGCGTGGGAGGGACGGCGGGAATGGCGGAGATCGTCTCGCTGGACGAGGCCGTCGGGGAGCTGATCCACGACGGGGACGAGGTCGCGCTGGAGGGGTTCACCCACCTCATCCCGGTGGCGGCCGGGCACGAGATCATCCGGCAGGGGCGCCGCGACCTGACGCTCGTCCGGATGACGCCCGACATCGTGTACGACCGGCTCATCGGTGCGGGGTGCGCGCGCAAGCTGGTGTTCTCGTGGGGCGGCAACCCGGGCGTGGGCTCGCTGCACCGGTTCCGGG
Source organism: Spirillospora sp. NPDC052242 (assembly GCF_040679555.1). Taxonomy (NCBI): domain Bacteria; kingdom Bacillati; phylum Actinomycetota; class Actinomycetes; order Streptosporangiales; family Thermomonosporaceae; genus Spirillospora; species Spirillospora sp. NPDC052242. Next base: position 37,016 of record NZ_JBFAUZ010000068.1, on the reverse strand, counting down.
ACGCCGTCCAGAACTCGTGGCCGGTCCCGATCGAGATCGAGGAGCACAGCCACGCCGGGATGGCGAACCGGTACGTGGCGGGCGCGTCCGGGCTGCCGTTCGCGGTGCTGCGCGGGTACCGGGGCACCGACCTGCCCGCGCACACGGCGAACATCAAGCCGATCACCTGCCCGTTCACCGGCGAGGAACTGACGGCGGTGCCGGCGCTGAACCCGGACGTCGGCGTGGTGCACGCGCAGCGCGCGGACCGGCGCGGCAACGTCCAGCTGTGGGGCATTCCCGGCGTCCAGAAGGAGGTCGTGCTCGCCTCGAAGCGGTCGCTGGTCACCGTGGAGGAGATCGTGGACGAGCTGGAGGAGCGGCCCGGCGCGATCACGATCCCGTCGTGGGTGATCACGAAGGTGGCGGTGGCGCCCGGGGGCGCGCGGCCCTCCTACGCGCACGGCTACTACGAGCGCGACAACGACGCCTACCGCGCGTGGGACCCGATCGGCCGAGATCGGGACAGGTTCCGGTCGTGGCTGGAGAGCGAGCTGGGGGTGCGGGCATGACGTACACGTCGGACGAGATGATGACGGTCGCCGCCGCGCGGGAGCTGCGCGACGGCACCGCGTGCTTCGTGGGGATCGGCCTGCCGAGCACCGCCGCGAACCTGGCGCGCCGGACGCACGCGCCGGGGCTCGTGCTCGTGTACGAGTCGGGGACGCTGGGCGCCAAGCCGGAGCGGCTGCCGCTGTCGATCGGCGACGGCGAGCTCGCCGAGACGGCGGACACGGTGGTGAGCGTCCCCGAGGTGTTCAACTACTGGGTGCAGCCGGGACGCATCGACGTCGGGTTCCTCGGCGCCGCGCAGATCGACCGGTTCGGCAACATCAACACCACGGTCATCGGCGGCTACGACGACCCGAAGGTGCGGCTGCCCGGCGCGGGCGGCGCCCCGGAGATCGCCGCGCACTGCGGCGAGGTGTTCGTGATCGTCCGGCAGTCGCCGCGGACGTTCGTGGACCGCGTCGAGTTCGTGACGTCGGTCGGGTTCGGTTCGGGTCCCGGCGACCGCGAGCGGTTCGGGCTGCGCGGCGCGGGACCGAGGTTCGTCATCACCGACATCGGCGTGCTCGAGCCGGACCCGGAGACCTGCGAGCTGACGCTGACGCGGCTGCATCCCGGATCGACCGTCGAGCAGGCGCGGGAGGCGACCGGCTGGGACCTGAAGGTCTCCCCCGGGCTGCGCACCGGCGAGCCGCCCACCCCGGACGAGCTGGACGCGCTGCGGGCGCTGAAGGCCGCGGGCTGAGCCGTCCGCCATAATGGTGCGCTGATGACCACCGAGGACGAGCGCGGCGCGCACTTCGTGCAGTCGCTGGAGCGCGGCCTGGCCGTGATCCGGGCGTTCGGCGCGGACGCGCCGGAGCTGACGCTCAGCGACGTCGCGCGCGCGACCGGCCTCACCCGGGCGGCCGCCCGCCGGTTCCTGCTCACGCTCGCCGACCTCGGCTACGTGCGCACCGACGGGCGGCTGTTCTCGCTCACGCCGCGCGTCCTGGAGCTGGGGTACGCGTTCCTGTCCGGGGTGTCGCTGCCGGAGATCGCGCAGCCGCACCTGGAGCGGCTCGCCGCGCGGGTGCACGAATCGACGTCGGTGTCCGTGCTGGACGGCGCCGACGTCGTCTACGTCGCGCGCGTCTCGGTGTCGCGGATCATGGCGGTCGGCATCAACGTGGGCACCCGGTTCCCCGCGGCGGCCACCTCGATGGGGCGCGTGCTGCTGGCGAACCTGCCCGACGCGGAACGGGACGCGCTCGTCGACGCGTGGGACCCGGCGCCGCTCACCCCCCGTACCGTCCTGTCGAAGGACGCGCTGCGCGCCGAGCTCGGGAAGGTGCGCGAGCTCGGGTGGGCGATGGTCGACCAGGAGCTCGAGGAGGGGCTGCGCGCGGTGGCGGCGCCGCTGCGGGACCGGGACGGCCGGGTGGTCGCGGCGGTCAACATCTCCACGCACGCGAGCCGCACGCCCGTCGCGTCCGTCCGGCGAGACCTGCTGCCGCCGCTGCGGGACGCGGCGGCGGCCATCGAGGCCGATCTAGCGTCGGTGCCCGCGGCACGGCGCGTCGTCTAGCCGGAGCGCCGCCCGGCGCCGTGTCCCGCGGGCTTTGCCGGGCGGCGGCGCGGTCCTGGGTTTAGTCCGTGGCCCCTCGGGTCAAATTTCCCGAAACCACGCACCGAGGACGAGGCCGATGACCGATCCGCTGCCGCCGACGCGCCGGAACCGCGCGAGCCTGACCTACAAGCTGCGGTACGCCGCGCGGAACCCGGACAAGATCAGGGCCTACCTGTCCCGCATGTCGCGGGACCTGAAGCTGCGCGCGGTCTCCCGGGACCACGTCGCGTACTACCGGGCGGTGATGCGGTCCGACACCGCCCGGAACCCGGAGGCCGCCGTCGGGAGCCGCAGCCACGAACGCTGGCTCGCGCTCGGCCTGATGCAGTTCGACTACCTGCGCGAGCACGGCCTCAAGCCGGACGACCGGATGCTGGAGATCGGCTGCGGCAACCTGCGCGCCGGCTGGCGGTTCATCGACTTCCTCGACGCCGGCAACTACTACGGCATCGACATCTCGCCCGACATCCTGCTCGCCGCGCAGAAGACGCTCGTCCGGCACGGGCTGCGCGACAAGATGCCGCACCTCGCACTCGTCGACGACCTGAAGCTGGAGTTCCTGCCGTCCGAGCGGTTCACGGTCGTCCACGCGCACAGCGTCTTCAGCCATTCCCCGCTCGACGTCATCGACGAGTGCCTCGCCAACGTCGGCCGCGTCCTCGCGCCCGGCGGCTTCTTCGACTTCACCTTCGACCGCACCGAGGGCGCGGAGCACCACGTCCTGCGCGAGGACTTCTACTACCGCACCGAGACGCTGACCCGGCTCGCGGAGCGCCACGGCTTCACCGCCCGCTTCATGGAGGACTGGGAGGAGCTGCCGCACGGCCAGTCCAAGATCCGCGTGACCCGTCCGGAATCCCGGCCGGAGTCGTGACGGCGACGCCGCGGCGCCCGCGATCACCCGGTCAGGATATGCCCTGCCTTAGCAGCAGACCGCGCACCGATTTTCGCTCCCCCGAGGCAGCAGACTTTTGCATGCAACCGCTCTAGAACCGAACCGACGTACCGACAAAGCCCTCGCGGAGAATGAAGTCCTCATCCCCGCCAGTCGTCACTGCGTGCGCCGCGACGCCGTCCGATCGAGCTCGCCGCCCGTCCCGTCGGCATCACCACCGTGTTGTTCACCGTCCGCCGTGCCGGAGGAACGTTCCGGAAGGCATCGGTACCGTGCGGGCACGGTTCGCCTGTGGCGGCGCACAGTCCCGTGAAGAGACGCTGGTGTGCGCGACGGGAGAAGCGCATAATCAAGGCTTCTCTCGGGCGGTCGAGGAGGCCCAGATGCGCGGTGCGGCGGTCGTCGTTCTGGCCGGGTTCGGCGTGTTCCTGCTGGCCACCGGCGTGCTCGTGCGGACGTACGTGGCGCCGGCGGTGGTGCGCGCGCCGACGGACATCTACAAGGTCCAGCGGCTGCGGGCCGAGAACGCGACGTACTTCGACGCCGGGGCGCTGCGGGTCCGGACGGGCGCGCGCGTCGTCGCGACGGCGACCGTGCGCGGGGACGTCGAGGCGAGCGGCGACGACGTCGCGGTGTGGGACATGACCACGGTGATCCAGGACCTCGACCGCGGCTACCTCATCGACGTCGCGACCCGGCGGCTGGCCTTCGACCGGCGGAGCGGCGAACTCGTCCGCTGCTGCCGTGCGGCCGTCCAGGGCGACACGTCCGTGCGGCAGTCGGGCCTCGGGGTGTTCTGGCCGATGGACGTGCGGAAGCGGACGTACCAGATGTTCGACGCCCAGACGCGGCGGACCTGGCCCGTCGTGTTCAAGGGGGTCGAGGAGGCCGGCGGGGTGGATGCCTACCGGTTCGAGTTGCACGTCCCGCCGACGAAGGTGCCCGGCGAGGCGCCCGCCGTACCCGCGCAACTGCTGGGGCTCGACGGCGACGGGGCGGTGCCGGTCGACCGCTACTACCAGGGCGACGCGGTCTTCTGGATCGACCCCCGCACCGGCGCCCCGGTCGACCAGCGGCAGAAGGTGCATTCGACGCTGCGGGCGCGGTCCGGCGCCGGCACCCTCGTCGTGGCCGACCTGGAGATGCGGATGACGTCCGAGGCGCAAGCCGCGCTGGCCGAGACCGCGAACGACGCCGCCGCGCAGGTCCGGCTCCTGGAGACGATCGTCCCGCTGGGCGCGGCGGCGCTGGGAGCCGCGCTCCTGGCGGCCGGCATCGTCCTGGACCGGCGCGGCGGGCGGACGCGGCGCCGCACGGCGCCGCCCGCGGACGGCACGACGCAGCGGCTCCGCCCCGGCACGTCGAGTCCCTGACGCGGTCGAGGCGTGGCCCGCGCGCCCGCCGCGCCGACCGTCAGAGCCCGGCGAGCTGACCGCCGTCCACGACGACGCTCACGCCGGATTGGAAGGCCATGTCCGGCGAGGCCAGGGCGAGCGCGGCCTGGGCCATGTCCTCCGGTTTCGCCATCCGCTTCATTCCGTCCACGTTGGCCTTGCCCCATTCGGTCTTCTGCCGGTCCCACTCGGCGTCGCTCATCGGCGGGTAGAAGGCGCGCTGCGCGTCGACGATCGCGGTGTCGGTGGTGCCGGGCGCCAGCGACACCACCCGGATGCGCGGTCCCAGCTCGATGGCCGCGCTGCGGACGATGCCGCTCACCCCGCCCTTGCTCGCCGAGTACGAGCTGAGGCCCGGACGGCTGACGAACTCGTGCGTCGATCCGGTCACCAGGATGACGCCGCCTCCCCCATGTGCGCGATCTCGTACTTGATCGACAGCCAGACGGCGCGGGTGTTGGTGTTCAGCGTGTCGTCGAACTCCTCCAGGGTCTGCTCGGTGATCGGCTTCATCGTCTGGATCCCGGCGTTGTTGAGCGCGACGTCCAGCGCGCCGTACCGGCGGGCGATCCCGTCGACGAACCCCTTGCGCTGCCGGGGGTCGCGCACGTCCGCGCGGACGTACGTCGCCTCGCCGCCCGCGCGCCGGATCTCCCGCTCCACCTCGCGCCCGAGCCGCTGCCGGCGCCCGCAGAAGCCGACCCTCGCCCCCTCCCGCGCGAACGCGATCGCCGCCGCGCGTCCGATCCCGGACGTGGCGCCCGTGATCAGCACGGTCTTACCCTCGTACCGGCGCTCCCGGCGCGGCGCCGGGGCGGCCGCCGCGGCCGGTCCCGCCGCCATCGTCATGCCGGCCACGCCCGCCGCCACCGCCGCCGCGGCACGGGGCGGCCGGGCGTTCTCCCCGCCTACCGGCGGCCTACCGCTCGATCATGGTGCGGCGGCACGTCGACGGTCGTTCGAGCGGTCAGGGACGGCCGCTCAGCCGGGCGATGTCGGCGCGGTCGAGCATGACGAAGTCGCCCGTGGCCTCGACCGTCACGCGGTCCTCCTGGATCAGCCGGCCGACCGTGCGGATCCGGCGGCCCTCGTGCGACTCGACCTCGCCCTCGAACAGGCACGGCACGTCCAGCAGGGTGGGCCGCCGGTACCTGATCTCGAGGCGGGCCGTCGGGCCGGGCAGTCCCGCGATGACGTTCGCGGCGGCGCAGACGAGGTCGAAGGAGGCCGCGAGCACGGCGCCGTGCACGCAACCGGGCGGGCCCTGGTAGGGACGGGTGAACGTGCCGCGCAGAAGGGCCTTGGGCGGTTCGAACTCGACGGACAGCGGCAGGGCGAGCGGGCTGTGGCGACCGACGACGACGTCGTAGGGCATCCGGGCGGCGAGGTCGGGCGCCTCGTCATCGGCCGTGATCGCGGGGGCCAGCAGCATGGTCATCGGGTGCGGCGGGTCCGGGACGTGGCGTTCCAGCCGGTCCGCGACGGCGTTCAACTCGCGCGCGGCGGCACGGGTGACGTCGGCCGGGGCCGTGGTGGAGGTGCACAGCGCGATGAGGCGCCGCACGGCGTCCGCCAGCTCCTCCGATTCGCGCTCCCGGCCCGCCAGCGCAGGCGGAAGACTGCTCTCAGCCGACATATGCGTCACGTCCTTCGATTTCGGTCACCCTGCTGTCGATCATCGCGGATTTCCGGTGTCCGAGGCCAGGGTTGCGATCCACGGTTCCGTCGGGAACGAGGCGGGCGGCGGACGCGCCCGCCGAGGGGTTCGCGGCAGGGCGCGGTGGCCCATCGGCTCGAGGCGCGGGGCGTTCGCCACCGCAGTCCCGCTCACCGGGCGGGCCCCCTTGCAGAAGGGAGATCGTATATATCATCCAGCCTTCGAAGCGGGCCCCGGCGGCCCCGCACGGTGCTCGGGCGAGCTTGCTGGAGGCGGCACATGCCGGACGACGACACCGGGGGTTCCGGGCGCCGGCGCCCCCGCGCCGTCCGCGCGGAGCCGTGGCGGGGCGATGGCGGGCCCGTCGCCGGGCCCGCACGCGGTGCCGTCCGGCCGGAGACGCGGATTGCGTTCATCGAGCCGCCGATGCGCTTCTTCGACTTCGGTTCCGACGAGACGGGCTCCGGACGGCATCCCGCGTCCGGCGCCCGGAGGCGATCGAGCCCGCGGCCGGCCGGGCGGTCCCCCGGCGGCTGAACCCAGACTCCCGCGACGAAAGGTGCGCGCATGCCCGACCACGCCGTCAACGAGTCCATCAACCTGATCAGCGGGGAGTTCTGGGGGCGGAACCCGCACGACGAACTGCGCTGGATGCGGGAGAACGCGCCGGTCTACCGCGACGAGAACGCCGGGGTGTGGGGCGTCTCCCGGCACGCCGACGTGAAGCGGGTGTCGCGGACGCCCGAGGTGTTCTCCAACGCGCACGGCATCCGGGCCGACGCCCCCGCCCTGCCGATGATGATCGACATGGACGACCCGGAGCACAAGGTGCGCCGGAAGCTGGTCAGCGCGGGGTTCACGCCGCGGCGCGTCGCCGGGCAGGAGGACTACCTGCGGCGGGTCTGCGACGAGATCATCGACGGGGTGTGCGAGCGCGGCGAGTGCGACTTCGTCGCCGACGTCGCCGCGCTGCTGCCGCTCATCGTGATCGGGGACGCGCTGGGCGTGGCGCCCGAGGACCGCGCGATGCTGCTGACCTGGTCCGACGACATGCTGCGGGCCCTCACCGGCGGCGACGACCCGGAGCTGATGGTCCGGGCCGCGGACGCGTTCGCCGGGTTCACCGAGTACGCGACGCGGGCGGCCGAGCGGCGCCGCGACGACCCGTCCGACGATCTGCTGAGCGTCCTCGTGCACGCGGAGATCGACGGGGACCGGCTCGACCTCGCGTCGATCGTGCAGGAGTCGCTGCTGATCCTCATCGGCGGGGACGAGACGACGCGGCACGTGATCTCCGGCGGGATGTACCAGCTGTGCCTGCACCCGGAGCAGCGGCGGGCGCTGATCGACGACCCCGGGAGGATCCCGGTGGCGGTCGAGGAGATGCTGCGCTGGGTGTCGCCCATCAAGAACATGGCCCGGACGGCGCTGCGGGACGTCGAGCTGGGCGGGCAGCGGATCCGCGAGGGCGACAAGCTGCTGCTCCTGTACCCGTCGGCGAACCGGGACGCGGAGGTGTTCGACGAGCCCGACCGGTTCGACGCCGGGCGGACCCCCAACGACCACATCGCGTTCGGCAACGGGCCGCACTTCTGCCTCGGCAACAGCCTGGCGCGGCTGGAGCTGAAGGTGATGTTCGAGCGGCTGCTGGCGCGGCTGCCCGACATCGAGCCGGTGGACGAGGCCGAACCCGCGTACCGTCCGGCGAACTTCGTGTCCGGCTACGACGCGTTCAAGGTGACGTTCACCCCGGCCGCGCGGAAGGCGGTCTGACATGGCGGACGATCTGCCGGAGCTCGGCTTCTACGGGCTGCCGGGGCATTCCGGGTCGCCGCGCGACCTGCTGGACCAGGTGCGGGACGGCGAGCGGCTCGGCCTCGGGTCGGTGTTCCTGTCCGAGCGGTTCACCACCAAGGAGGCGGCGACCCTGTCGGGCGCGGCGGGCGCGGTGTCCGAGCGGCTCGGGGTCGCGACCGCCGCGACCAACCACAACACCCGGCATCCGCTGCTCACCGCGACGTTCGCGACGACGATGCACCGGCTGACCGGCGGACGGTTCGCGCTGGGCCTCGGCCGCGGCTTCGACATGCTGTTCGACGTCATGGGGCTGCCCCGGGTGACGACCGCGCAGCTCGAGGACTTCATCGGCATCGTGCGCCGGCTGTGGCGGGGCGAGGCGGTCGTCGACCATCACGGCCCGGCGGGCGACTTCCCGTACCTGAGCCAGGACGCGTCGTTCGACGAGGACGTGCCCGTCCTGCTCACCGCGATGGGCGGGCGGACGCTCGAGTTCGCGGGGGCCGTCGCGGACGGCGTCGTCCTGCACACGTTCTTCACCGACGAGACCCTCGCGCGGTCGGTGGCGGCGGTGCGGCGCGGCGCGGAACGGGCCGGGCGGGACCCGGCGAAGGTGCGGGTGTGGTCGGTGCTGGCGACCGTCGGCGACCACCTCGACGAGGAGGCGCGGCTCCGCAAGCTCACCGGGCGGCTCGCGACCTACCTGCAGGGATACGGGGACCTGCTGGTCCGCGTGAACGGCTGGGACCCGGCGGTCCTCGCCCGGTTCCGCGCGGACGAGCTCGTCGCCGGGTTCCCGGGGGCGTTCGACGCCGTCGCGACCCCCGACCAGCTCCGCCGGGTCGCGGAGCTGCTGCCCGCCGACTGGTTCGGCGCGGCGGCGACCGGCGACGCGGACGCCTGCGCGCGGCGCGTCGCGGACCAGTTCGACGCCGGGGCCGACGGGGTGATCCTGCACGGCGTGACGCCGGCCGAGGTCGAGCCGGTCGTGGCGGCGTACCGGAAGGTCAGGCCCGCGCGGGTCGCCGGGCTCCCCCGCAACCCGGGGAGGTGCTGACGGCGTGCGCGTCATCGACACGGCCGACGGGCTGACGCCCGAGGCGCTCGGCGAGGTCCTCGGCGTCCCGGTCACGGCCGTCCGGTGGGAGAAGGTCGGGTCGGGGCAGATCGGCGCGTGCTACCGGCTCCGGCTGGACTGCGCGGACGGCGTCCGGCGCCGGCTCGTCGCCAAGCTCGCCGCCGAGGACGAGGGCGCCCGCGCGTTCCTCTGGCCGGTGTACCGGGCGGAGGTGGCGTTCTACCGGGACCTGGCCGCCACCGTGAAGGTGCGGACGCCGCGCTGCCACTACGGGGCGATCTCCGCCGACCACACCCGTTTCGTGCTGCTGCTGGACGACCTCCACCCGGCGGTGCAGGGCGACCAGCTCGCGGGCTGCGCGCCGGACCGGGCCGCCGCCGCGGTCGCGAACCTCGCCGGGCTGCACGGTCCCCGCTGGTGCGACCCGACGCTGCTCGAGGTGCCGTGGCTGAAACCCGTCGGGGCGGAGGACGCGGCGCAGCTCGGCGAGGTGTTCGGCCCGGCGGTCGACACGTTCGTCGAGCGGTTCGCCGGGCGGCTGGACGACCGGGACGTCCGGACGCTGCGGGAGTCGGCGGACGCGATCGCCGCGTGGGTCGTCGGGCGCCCGGACGTCTTCGGGCTCGTCCACGGCGACTACCGGCTCGACAACCTGCTGTTCGGCGACGACGGGCGGGTCACCGCGGTCGACTGGCAGACGATCGGCCTCGGGCATCCGCTGCGGGACCTGGCGTACTTCCTCGGCACGAGCCTGCTGCCGGACGACCGCGCCGCCCGGGAACGCGAGCTCGTCGGCGTCTACCACGCCGAGCTGGAGCGGCACGGCGTCACCGGCTACGACCTCGACGCCTGCTTCGACGACTACCGGTTCGCGGCCCTGCAGGGCCCGCTGATCACCGTCCTCGGGTGCGCGTACGGGACGCCGACGGAGCGCGGCGACCGGATGTTCCTGGCGATGGCGACCCGCTCCTGCGCCGCGATCCGGGCGCTGGGCACCCTGGACCTGATCTGACCGGCGCCCCGCTCAGGCGGGCTCGCAGATCACGACGGGGATCTCCCGGTCCGTCCAGGACTGGTAGTTGTCGTAGTCGGCGTACACCTCGACGAGGCGCGGCCAGAGCGCCGCGCGCTCGTCCGCGTCGGCGGTGCGGGCCCGCATGCGGCGGACGTCCGACCCGATCCGCACCACGACCCGCGGGTCGGCCCGCAGGTTGAGGTACCACATCGGATGCCTCGGCAGGCCGCCCTGCGACGCGACGATGACGACCCGGTCGCCGTCCCGCATGTACAGCAGCGGCAGCGTGCGGGGCCGCCCGGTCTTGCGGCCGCGGGTGGTGAGCAGGCAGATCGGCACGCCGCGCCGCAAGGCGGACCCGACGCGCCACGTCCCGCCGACCCGGCCGTTCGTGAGCCGGTACGTCTCGACGTGCAGCCGCGACGCGACCTTCATGAACTTCGGGACGAACGGCGAGTCGAGCCCCTTCGGCGGCACCTTCGACGGCATGGTCCTCACTTCCATTCGGCATCGGGCAGGGGCGGCAGCCGTCCCGCCGTGAGGGCCGCCGCCTGCTCGGCGAGGCCCGGTTCGTACTCCGGGTGCGTCAGCACGAGGAAGCGCCGCTCGCGCACCGCGCCGACGACCCGCGCCGCGACGTCCTCGGGGGCGATCCCGCCCGCGACCGTCGCGGCGATCATCTCGTTCATGAACGCGACGTCGTCCCCGGGCGCGCCCTCGAGCCCGGCCGGGCGCGTCCGCTCGGACTCGTGGATCCGCGTCGCCACACCGCCCGGGCACAGCGCCGACACCCCGATGCCCGATCCCTCCATCGCCAGCTCCTGCGCGAGACTCAGCGACGCCGCGAACGCAGCCCACTTCGAGACCGTATAGGGCGCCGCACCCGGCCCGACGAACAATCCGGCGACCGAGCACGTATTGACCACGTGCCCTTCGCCGCCCTGCTCCAGCATCCGGGGGACGAACGCCCGCACACCGTGCAGAACGCCCCACAGGTTCACGCGCAGCGCCCACTCGAAGTCGGCCGCGGGCCGAGTCCACATCCGGCCGCCCGTGTAGACGCCCGCGTTGTTGCACAGCAGATGGACCTCGCCCATCTCGGCGAACACCCGATCGGCGAACCGCAGTACCGCCCCCTCGTCCCCGACGTCCACGATCTCCGTGAGAACCACCGCCCGCCCCGCCGTCCCCGCCCCGCTGCCGGCATCGGCGTCCGCGCCGTCCGCTCGGCTCGGGCCTCGGTCGGAGGTGCGGGGGGTGGGGCGGTGGGCGGCTCGGGTGAGGGCGGCGGTCTCGCGGAGGCCCTCGGGGTCCACGTCGGCCAAGGCCAGGTGCATGCCCTCGCTCGCCAGGCGCACGGCCAGCGCGCGTCCGATCCCGCTCGCCGCGCCGGTCACCACCGCGACCCGTCCGCCCAGTTCGCGCATGGAGCCTCCCGCGTCAGGCCGTCCGCCCCTGTCGGCGAGCCGATCAGCACGCTAACCTCGCCCGCACGACGTATTCAATATGAGGAGCGCGATGCCTCGAACCGCGGTCGTCGTCACCGGCGGCGCCTCCGGCATCGGCGCCGCGTGCGCCCGGGCGCTCGCCGAGCACGGCAGGCCCGTCGCCCTGTGGGACCGCGCCGACGCGGCGGACGTCGCGCGCCGGATCGGCGCGGACACCGGGACGGCCGCGATCTCCGTGGTCGTGGACGTCACCGACGCCGCCGCGTTCCCCGCGGCGCTCGACGCGTCGCGCACGGCGCTCGGGCCGCTCGGCGGCCTGGTGCACGCGGCGGGGATCGCCGGCCCGGCCGCGGTCGGCGACCTGGACGAGGCCCGCTGGGACGCCGTCCAGCACGTCAACCTCCGGGCCCAGGCGCTGCTGGCGCAGGCGATGCTGGACGACCTGCGCGCGCAGGAGGGGTCGGCGATCGTGGGCATCTCGTCGATCGAGGCGTTCGTCGGGCAGATGTTCATCCCCGCGTACTGCGCGTCGAAGGCGGGGCTGCTCGGCCTGACGCGGGCGCTGGCGCACCAGCTCGCGGGCGACGGGGTGCGGGTGAACGCGGTGTGCCCGGGCTACATCGACACTCCGCTGCTCGCGGCGGCGGCACCGGCGGAGATGCGGGCGGAGTTCGCGGCGAAGGCGCCGGTCGGGCGGCTCGGACGGCCCGCGGAGGTCGCGGCGGCCGTCCGGTTCCTGATGAGCGACGAGGCGTCGTTCATCACCGGCACGCACCTGACGGTCGACGGCGGCACCACCGCGGTCGACCGCTGACACGGCCGACACGAGCGGGAGGGCACAGTGGGAACCCTGGACGGGACGGCGGCGCTGGTGACCGGCGGCGGCAGCGGCATCGGGCTGGGCTGCGCGGTGCGGCTGGCCGCGGAGGGCGCGGCCGTCACGATCTGCGGACGGACGGAGGCGCGGCTGCGCGACGCCGCCGAGCGGGCGCGCGAGGACGGGTTCGACATCGGCCACGTGGTCGCCGACGTCACCGACGATGCGCAGGTGGCGGAGGCGGTGCGGGCGGCGGGCGAGCGCGGGCCGCTGCGGACGGTCGTCGCGAGCGCGGGCGGGTCCAGCTCGATCGGCCCCATCGGCGACCTCGACCTGGACCAGTGGCGCGCCACCCTGGAGTTGAACGCGACGGGGACGATGCTCACGATCCGGCACGCCGCCCGGGCGATGGCGCGCGGCGGCGGCGGGTCGATCATCGCGATCTCGTCGATCGCGTCGTCGAACACGCACCGCTGGTTCGGCGCGTACGGGGTGTCCAAGGCGGCCGTCGACCATCTGGTCCGGCTGGCGGCGGACGAGCTGGGCGGCGTCGGCGTCCGGGTCAACGGCGTCCGCCCGGGGATCGTCCGCACCGAGCTCGTCGCGGGCATCGCCGACACCGGGCCCGTCCTGGAGGACTACCTGTCGTGCATGCCGCTGTCCCGGGTCGGGGAACCCGAGGACATCGCGGGGGCCGTCGCGTTCCTCGCGGGGCCGGAGGCGTCCTGGATCACCGGCCAGGTGCTGAACGTGGACGGCGGGCACCATCTGCGGCGGGGGCCGGACTACTCGTCGTTCTTCGAGCCGATGTTCGGCGCCGACGCGCTGCGCGGAGTCCCGCCGGAGGACGCCGGGTGAGCGGCCCGGAGTGACGGCCGGAGTGACGATCCCCGGCGCGCGCGGGCGGCCGGCACCTGCGACCCTGTGGTCATGCGCATCGTCATCGTGGGCGGCGGGATCATCGGCGCCGCCCTGGCCGACCGTCTCGCCCGCCCCGGCACGGCGGAGGTGACGCTGGTCGAACGGGACCGGCCGGGCGCGGGGGCCTCGGGCGCGAGCTACGCGTGGCTCAACGCCAACGACCCCGCCGACGCCCGCTACCACGCGTTTCGCGTCGCCGCGCTGGACGTCTGGCGGCGGGTCGCCGCCGAGTTCGGCGGGCCGGACTGGGTGCGGTTCGCGGGGAACACCGAGTGGGCCGTCGCCGAGCCCGCCCGGGACGCCCTCGCGGAGCGGGTCGCGCGGCTGCGCGACCTCGGCTACCCCGCGACGCTGACCACCGCCACCCGGCTCCGCGACGACGAGCCGGCACTGCGCCCGCCCGCCGGCGCGGTCATCGCCCGCTTCCCCGGCGAGGGGCACGTGCACGGGCCCGCCGCCGTCGACGCGCTGATCGCCCGCGCCCGCGAGGCGGGCGCCGGGATCCGCGCCGGGACGCCCGTGACCGGGCTGCTCGGCCGCGGCGACCGCGTCACCGGCGTCCGCACGCCCGCCGGGGACCTGTCCGCCGACGTCGTGATCTGCGCCGCCGGGTGGCGGAGCCCCGCCCTCCTCGCGACCGCCGGTCTCGCGCTCCCCCTCGTGGACGCCGAGGCGCCCGGTTCGTCCGCGCCGGGCCTCACCGCGGCGACCACGCCGGTCCGGGAGCCGGTCAACGGCCCGGTCCACACGCCCGGCCTCGACCTGCGGCCCGCCCCGGACGGCGGGCTCCTGCTGGAGGCCGCCGACCTCGACGCCGCCACCGATCTCGCGACCCCGCGGGCCGACCTGGACGCCCGCGCGGCCGAGCTGCTCGACCGGGCGCGCGTCCTGTTCCCCGGCCTGGACGCCCGCGTCGACCGGGTGCGCCGCTGCGTCCGGCCGCTGCCCGCCGACGGCCGCCCGCTCGTCGGCCCGCTGCGGCCCGGCCTCTACACCGTCGTCACGCACAGCGGCATCACGCTGGCCCCGTACCTGGCCGGCCTGGTCGCCGGGGAGATCCTGGGCGAGGCGGCCGAACCGGCGCTGGCCCCCTACCGCCCCGACCGGCCGTCGCCGGCCCCGGATCGCCCCTGACCGGCCGCGGACCCGCCGGTATGCTGGACGGCGGCCGTCCCGTCCGGGACCGGCCGAGCGGCGGTGGGGCCCGCCGTACCCGAACCGCGGCGCCGACGCCGCCAACGGTCCCTGCTCGTAACGAACGCGCCCGGAACCGGGCACGCACGAGTAGGAGACGGACACGATGACGACCCCACGCGACCGGACCGACCGCACGGCGGCGGCCGGCGGGACCGGCCTCTCCCCCGCGCGGTCGCGCGCCCGCGGGGAGGCGGCCGTGATCGCGGCGATCTCGGTCGGCGGCGGGCTCGGCGCGGCCGCCCGCCACGGCGCCGCGCTCCTGTGGCCCGCGCACGGCCACGCCTTCCCCTGGACGATCCTCGCGGTCAACGCGCTCGGCTGCGCCCTGATCGGCGTCCTCATGGCCGTCCTCGCCCGCGCGCGGACGGCGCACCGGCTGATCAGGCCGTTCCTGGGCACGGGCGTGCTGGGCGGGTTCACGACCTTCTCCACGTACGCGGCGGACGTCCGGGGCCTGCTCGGGGACGGCCACGCCCGCCTCGGCATCGCGTATCTGGTGGCCACGCCGGTCATCGCGGTCACGGCCGCGTGGGGCGCCGCCGCCCTGACCCGCCGCTTCCTTCCCGCGCCGCGAGGGGAGGCCGGATGAGCTGGCTGCTCGTCGTCGCCGGGGGGATGGTGGGCGCGCCGCTGCGCTACCTCACCGACCGTGCCGTGCAGGCCCGCAACGGGACGGCGTTCCCCTGGGGCACCTTCGCCGCCAACATGCTCGGCTGCCTGGTGCTGGGCGTGCTGACCGGCGCGGCGGTGCGGGGCGCGGCCTCGGACCCGGTGCGCCTGCTGGTCGGCACGGGGCTGTGCGGTGCGCTGACGACGTACTCGACGTTCTCGTACGAGACGGTGCGGCTGGCGGAGTCGGGCGCGCGGCTGCTCGCCGTCGCGAACGTGGCCGCCGGCGTCGCCGCCGGGCTCGTCGCCGTGGCCGCGGGCGCGGCGGCGGCCGGGGTGTTCTGGGCCTGACCCTTCGAGAATACTATTCTTGCGATAAGAGAGTCTTCATGTCGCAAGGAGGACGGCGTGCCGGTTCGCCACGACCACTGGATAGGCGGCGGGAACGAGCGGCCGGCGGGCGGCGCCTACCTGCCCACGGTGGACCCCGCGACGCGGGACCCCGGCGACGAGATCGCGGCCGGCTCGGCCGCCGACGTCGAACGGGCGGTGGCGTCCGCCGCGGCCGCGCAGCCGGAGTGGGCGCGGCGGTCCGGGGCGGACCGCGCCGGGACGCTGCACCGGATCGCGGACGCGATCGAGGCGGACGCCGAGACCCTGATGGAACTCGAACGGGCGTGCACCGGCAAGACCCCCGCGCAGCTCCGCATGGAGGCCGACATGTCGGCCGCCTACTTCCGGTACTACGCGGGCGTGCTGCGCGCCCACGGCGGCCGCACGATCGACCAGGGCGCCCGGCACCACACCTACACACGGTTCGAGCCGTACGGGGTCATCGCCGCGATCACCCCGTGGAACCTGCCGCTGAACCAGGCGTGCCGGGCGCTGGCCCCCGCGCTCGCGGCCGGGAACGCGGTCGTGGCGAAGCCGTCGGAGTTCACCTCGACCTCCACGCTGCACCTGGCGCGGCTCGCCGGGGAGGCCGGTCTCCCGGACGGCCTGCTCAACGTCGTGACGGGCACCGGGCCCGACGCGGGCGCGCCGCTGGCCGCCCACCCGGGCGTCCGGCGGATCACGTTCACCGGGTCGGTCGCCACCGGGCGGCGGCTGGCCGGGGTGGCGGCCGACCGGCTCGTCCCGGTGACGCTGGAGCTCGGCGGCAAGTCGCCGCTGGTGGTGTTCGCCGACGCCGACCTCGACCGGGCGGTCGCCGCCGCGGTCGCGGCCGTCGCGACGAACGCGGGGCAGGTGTGCTCGGCCACCGCGCGGCTGCTGATCGAGTCGTCCGTGCACGACGACGTCGTCGCGCGGATCGTCGAGGCGGTGGAGAAGCTCGCGCCGGGCGCGGACTTCGGACCGATCATCACCGAGGAGCAGTTCCGCAAGGTGCTCGGCCACTTCGACGCGGCCCGCGCCGCCGGGCTCGCGCCCGTGACGGGCGGGTCGGCGTACGAGGACGGCCCGGCGGCGCGGGGCCGCTACGTGCGCCCCACCGTCTACGCGGGGGTCCCGCCGGACGCGCCGGTCGCCCGGGAGGAGCTGTTCGGGCCCGTCCTGGTCACCATGCCGTTCACCGGCGAGGACGAGGCCCTCGCCATGGCGAACGACACCGACTACGGGCTCGTCGCGGCCGTCTGGTCCGGGGACGTCGCCCGGGGCCTGCGGCTCGCCGAGGGGATCCAGGCGGGGCAGGTGTCGGTGAACGGCGGCGCCCTCACCATCGAGACGCCGTTCGGCGGGTTCAAGGACAGCGGGCACGGGCGGGAGAAGGGCGTCGAGGCGCTGCACGAGTACGGGCAGACGAAGGCGATCAGCCTGTCGCTGGACTGAGCGGGCCGCGCCCCGGCGTGGGACCCTGGTGGCGTGACGTCGTTCAGTGAGAGCCGCCGGGTGATGGGACGGCCGCGGGTGACCTCGCGGCCCGCCCTGGAGCGGCTCGCGTTCGAGCTGTTCGCCCGCCGGGGGTTCGACGAGACGACCGTGGACGACATCGCGGCCGCGGCCGGGATCGGGCGGCGCACGTTCTTCCGGTACTTCGCGTCCAAGAACGACCTGGTGTGGGGCGACTTCGACGCCCAGCTGCGGCGGCTGCGCACGCTGCTGGACGAGGCCGACCCGCGGGCGCCGATCATGGACGCCGTCCGCCGCGCCGTCGTGGAGTTCAACCGGTTCGACCCGCAGGAGGTGCCGTGGCACCGGCAGCGGATGGAGCTGATCCTCACGGTGCCGACCCTGCAGGCCGACGCGACGCTGCGCTACGCGTCCTGGCGGCGGATCGTCTCCGAGTTCGTCGCCGCCCGGACCGGGCAGCCGGTGTCGGCGATGGCGCCCCGGCTCGCGGGCAGCGTGATCCTCGCCGCCGCCGTCACCGCCTACGAGCACTGGCTGTCCGCCGAGGAGGGGACGTCCCTGGCGGACCTGCTGGACGAGACGCTGCGGCGGGTCGAGGCCGGGTTCGCGGAGATCGGGCGGGCCCCCGCGCCCGGGTAGGGCCCGTCAGCCGCGCCGGACGGCGTCCGCGACGATCTCGCCGATGAGGACGGCCGTCGCGGCGGGGCCGCGCAGCGGCGCGGTCGGCAGGATGGAGGTGTCGGCGACGCGCAGCCCCCGCACGCCGTGGACCCGCCCGACGCCGTCGACGGCGGGTCCCATCGGGACGGTGCCGCACGTGTGCTGCGACGTGCCGAGGCGCGCGCGGATCCACGCGTCCAGCACGCGGTCGTCGTCCACCGGCACCGGTTCGACCGGGCCCGCGCAGACCTCGCCGAACGCCCCGGACTCCACGATCGCGACCGCCGCCCGCACGGCCTCGCGCATCCTGCGGCGGTCGGCGCCGGTCTCCAGGTAGCCGTAGTCGATGCGCGGCGGGACGTCCGGGTCGGCCGACACGGTGCGCAGGCCGCCGGACGTCCGGGGCGTCAGCACGGACGCGAGGAACGCCAGGGGCATGCCGGGGACGGCGGCCTTCCCCCCGACGAGCCCGGCCATCGGCACGAGCGACTGCAGGATCTCCAGGTCGCCCGCCGCGGGGCCGTCCGACGACGGCAGGTGCAGGGCGCCGCCGAGCCACGAACCGGACGGCTCGTCCATCGGCCGCCGGGGCGTCCACTCGACGACGATCTGCGGGTGGTCGCTGAGCGCGGCGCCGACGGCGGGGAGGTCCAGGGCGACGGGGATCCCGGCGCGTTCGAGATCCGCCGCGGACCCGACGCCCGACAGGTGCAGCAGGTGCGGGGTGGAGAGGGCGCCCGCGCACAGCACGATCTCGCCGGCCTCCAAGACGGTCCCGTCCTCGGCGACGACGCCCGCGGCGCGCCCCCGCCGGACGACGACCGAGCGCACCGGGCGGTCGCCCAGCAGCGTGAGGTTCGGGCGCCCGGCCGCCGCGCCGAGCAGGTAGGCGAGCCCGGTGTTGACGCGGCGGCCGCCGGCCGTGTTGGACGGCACGGGGCCGAACCCCGGCGCCCCCTCGGCGTTCTTGTCGGGTTCGTCCGGATATCCGAGTTCGCGTGCGGCGGCCCGGAACGCGGCCGCGGCGGGATGCCGGAGGTCCGTCCGGCGCACCGGGACCGGCCCCCGGCCGCCGTGCGGCCCCGCCTCCCCGTGGTCGAGGTCGGTCTCGAGCGCGCGCATGAACGGCAGCGCCCGCTCGTACGACCAGGCGTCGCCGCCGGCGGCCGCCCAGCGGTCGAAGTCCGCACGCCGGGCGCGGACGAAGTAGCCGCCGTTCACGGTCGTCGAGCCGCCGAGCACCCGCCCGCGCGCCGCCATGTACGGCATGCCGGAGGTGAGCCGCGCCGGGAACGTCCGGACGGCCGGATGCCCCGGCCGGGCCCCGGGCACGAGCCGGGCGTCCAGCAGGTCGGCGGGGAAGGCGGACGGCACCGGCCCGGCCTCCAGCACGAGCACCTCGCAGCCCGGGTCCTCGCCGAGCCGGGCCGCCAGCGCCGCGCCGGCCCCGCCCGCCCCGACCACGAGCACGTCCGGCCTGCGCCGCCCGCCCGTGCCCGGACCGTCGCGTTCGTCCATCACCGCACCCTCCGCCGCACCCGCCGGGCGAACTCTACGCGCGGGGGCGTGCGGCCCTGTTCGTCCGTCCCGCCCCCTTCCTTTTTGACACTCGATGCACTTAGTATCCCCTCAAGCCGGGCGGTCGTGACATGGGTCACCGGAAACGGGCCCCGCGGCCGCCGTACGCGAACGAAGGAGGACGCCATGGACAGCGCCGCCACCGAGAACCAGAACGCCGACGAGCGGACCGAGGACGTCGTGGCCGCCGAGTCGCTGATCGAGGAGGTCTCGATCGACGGCATGTGCGGCGTCTACTAGGCCGTGCCGGCGATCGATCTGGACCGCGCCTGGGACCTGCACCCGCAGGTCTCGGTGCGGCCCGAACCCTTCGGCGCGCTGCTCTACCACTTCGGCACCCGCAAGCTGTCGTTCCTCAAGGACCGGCGCCTGCTGGAGGTCGTCCGGGGGCTGCGGGACGCGCCCACCGCCCGGGACGCCTGCGCGGCCGCCGACGTGCCCGCGTCCGACCTGCCCCGGTACGGCGCGGCGCTCGGCGCGCTCGCAAGCTCGTCCATGCTCGTGGAAAGGACGCCGTGACCACCGACGCCGCAAGCCAGGCACCGCAGACCACCGGCACCCGGCTGGTCGACCTGTTCGAGCACGGGCTCGACGCGCCGATCTGCCTGACCTGGGAGCTCACCTACGCGTGCAATCTCTCGTGCGCGCACTGCCTGTCCAGCTCGGGACGGCGCGACCCGCGCGAGCTCTCGACGGACGAGGCGAAGGCCGTCATCGACGAACTGGAGGCCATGCAGGTCTTCTACGTCAACATCGGCGGCGGCGAGCCCACGGTCCGGTCCGACTTCTGGGAGCTGCTCGACTACGCCACGGCTCACCACGTGGGCGTGAAGTTCTCCACGAACGGCGTCCGGATCACGCCCGAGGTCGCGCGGCGGCTCGCCGCCAACGACTACGTCGACGTGCAGATCTCGCTGGACGGCGCGACGCCCGAGGTCAACGACGCCGTGCGGGGCGCGGGGTCCTACGACACCGCGCTGCGCGCCATGCGGAACCTCGCCGACGCGGGCATGAAGAACTTCAAGCTGTCGGTGGTTTGCACGCGGCACAACATCCCGCAGATGGACGCCTTCAAGGCGATCGCCGACGAGTACGGCGCGCAGCTCCGGCTGACGCGGCTGCGCCCATCCGGTCGCGGGGCGGACGTGTGGGACGAGCTGCACCCGACGCAGGCGCAGCAGCGCGAGCTGTACGACTGGCTCCTCGCGCACGGCGACCGGGTGCTGACCGGCGACTCGTTCTTCCACCTGTCGGCCTACGGCCAGTCGCTGCCGGGGCTGAACCTGTGCGGCGCCGGGCGCGTGGTGTGCCTCATCGACCCCGTCGGGGACGTGTACGCGTGCCCGTTCGCCATCCACGACGAGTTCCTCGCGGGGAACGTCCGCGAGCCCGGCGGCTTCGCGCGGGTGTGGCGCGAGTCGGACCTGTTCGCGGGCCTGCGGGAGCCGCAGACGGGCGGGGCCTGCGCCTCGTGCGGCTTCTACGACACCTGCAAGGGCGGCTGCATGGCCGCGAAGTTCTTCACCGGGCTGCCGCTGGACGGGCCCGACCCCGAGTGCGTGCAGGGGCACGGCGAGAAGCTGCTGGCCGGGCGGCCCGAGGACCGGTCGGGCATCCCGAAGCCGTCCGGCGACCACTCGCACCGGACCTCCCCGCCCCGCCCCCGGGAACCGGTCCTCGTGCAGCTGGGGCGGCGCGCCGACATGGACCGCCCGCCCGTCAGCGCCTGCGAGGAGAACCCCCTCGCCGGGCTGCGGATCACCTGACCATTCCCTCCAGGAGACGACATGTTCCAGAATCCGTGGTTCGAGACCGTGGCCGAGGCGCAGCGCCGCGCCAAGCGGCGGCTGCCCCACATGGTGTACGGGGCGCTGGTCGCGGGCTCGGAGCGCGGCCGGACGGTCGGCGACAACTGCAAGGCGTTCGGCGACCTCGGCTTCGCGCCCCACGTCGCGGGCCACCACGCGGAGCGCGATCTGTCCACGAGCGTGATGGGTGTGGAGACGTCCATGCCGGTGGTCATCTCCCCCACCGGCGTGCAGGCCGTGCACCCCGACGGCGAGGTCGCGGTGGCGCGCGCCGCCGCGAACCGGGGAGTGATCATGGGCCTCAGCTCGTTCGCGAGCAAGCCCGTGGAGGAGGTCGCCGAGGCCAACCCGAACGTCTTCTTCCAGATGTACTGGAGCGGCGACCGGGACGCGATGGTGCAGCGCATGGACCGCGCGCGCCGGGCCGGGGCGAAGGCGCTGATCGCCACGCTCGACTGGTCGTTCTCCAACGGGCGGGACTGGGGCAGCCCCATGATCCCGGAGAAGGTCGACCTGAAGACGATGGCGAAGCTGGCGCCGGGCGTCCTGCCCTACCCGGGCTGGCTGTGGCGGTTCGCCAAGACCGGCCGCATCCCGGACCTGACGACCCCCAACCTCCAGGCGCCGGGCGGCCCCGCGCCCACGTTCTTCGGCGCGTACGGCGAGTGGATGCAGACCCCGCCCCCCACCTGGGAGGACGTGGCGTGGCTGCGCAAGGAATGGGGCGGCCCGTTCATGCTCAAGGGCGTCACCCGCGTGGACGACGCGAAGCGGGCCGTGGACGCCGGGGTCACGGCGCTGTCGGTGTCGAACCACGGCGGCAACAACCTCGACACCACGCCCGCGACGATCCGGGTGCTGCCGTCGATCGCCGCGGCGGTCGGCGACCAGATCGAGGTGCTGCTGGACGGCGGGGTGCGGCGCGGCGGGGACGTCGCCAAGGCGCTCGCGCTCGGGGCGCGCGCCGTGCTGATCGGCCGCGCCTACCTGTGGGGCCTCGCGGCGAACGGGCAGGCCGGGGTGGAGAACGTGCTGGACATCATGCGCGGCGGGCTCGACTCCGCCGTGCTGGGCCTCGGCCACGCGTCCGTCCGCGAGCTGTCCCCGTCCGACCTCGTGATCCCGCCCGGGTTCGCGCTGACGCTGGGCGGCGAGGAGAGCTGACGTGCGGGACCTGGCCGGGACCGCGTGGCCGGAGGTCCCCGAGCGGCCGCCGGTGCTGGTGCCGGTCGGGTCGACCGAGCAGCACGGCCCGCACCTGCCGCTGAACACCGACACCGTGATCGCCCGGGCCGTCGCCGAGCGCGCGGCCGCGGTGCTCGGCGACACCATCCTCGTCGCGCCCGCCGTCGCGTACGGGTCCAGCGGCGAGCACGCGGGCTTCCCCGGCACGGTCTCGATCGGACGGGACGTGCTGGAGCTCGTCCTCGTCGAGACCGTGCGGTCCCTCGCGCTGTGGGCGGGACGGGTCGTGTTCGTCAACGGGCACGGCGGCAACACGGCGGCGCTCGACGCGGCCGTGGGCCGGATGCGCGCCGAGGGGCACGACGCGGGCTGGGTCGGCTGCGGCGTCCCCGGCGGCGACGCGCACGCCGGGTTCACCGAGACGTCGGTCATGCTGCATCTCGCCCCGGAGCTGGTCCGGTCGTCGCGCGCGGTCGCGGGCGACACCCGGCCGATCGCCGAGCTGCTGCCCGAGCTGGTCGCCCGGGGCGTCCGGGAGGTGTCGCCGTCGGGCGTCCTCGGCGACCCGGCGGGAGCGTCGGCCGAGCGGGGACGGGAGATCGTGGACGCGATGACGGCATCGACCGTCCACCGCATCCACGCCTGGCGCGCGGACGCCCGCGGCCGCCTCGCACCTCCCGGAACGGAACGAGAGCGTGAGCCTGGCCGCGCGGGCGCGCGGGGCGGCGTCCTCGATCCCGGGGCGGCGACGTGAGCGGGGCGTCCCGGTTTCCGTTGCCGGCCGACTTCCCGATCGCGCTGGACGAGGGGACGTCGCTGTGGTCGGGCGGCCGCGTGGCGACCGGGGGCGCGCCGTGGAAGGTGGTGCGCCTGGCCGACGCCGCCCGCCCGCACCTGGCGGCGCTGCGCTGCGCGGGCGGGCGCGGGCTCGCCGACCCCTCGCCGGTCGGCCGGGCGGTCGCCCGGCTGCTGCTCGACCACGGGCTGGCCCGTCCCGTTCCGGCGCCGCGCCTCGGGCCGCACGAGGTGACCGTGGTGATCCCCGCGTACGGGCGGGCCGACGAGCTGGCGCGGTGCCTGGCGGCCGTCGCGGGCCTCCCGGTGATCGTCGTGGACGACGCCTCGCCCGATCCCGGGCCGCTGCGCCGGGCCGCCGAGGCCGCCGGGGCCCGGCTGGTGCGGCATCCCGTCAACCGGGGCCCGGCCGCCGCCCGCAACACGGGCCTGCGGCTGGTGGAGACGCCGCTCGCCGCGTTCGTCGACTCCGACTGCCGCCCGGAGGCGGGCTGGCTGGACGTGCTCGTCCCGCACTTCGACGATCCGCGGGTGGCGGCCGTCGCGCCGCGCGTCCGTCCGGACCCCGGCGACGACCGGCTGCTCGCCCGCTACGAGACCGCCCGGTCGGCGCTCGACATGGGCGTCCGGCCCGCGCTGGTGCGTCCGGGCGGCCGGCTCGGGTTCGTGCCGACGGCGACGCTGCTGGTGCGGGTCGCGGCGGTGCGCGGCCTCGGGTCCGGCGGGGCGTTCGACGAGGGGCTGCGGCTCGGCGAGGACGTCGACTTCGTCTGGCGGCTGGGCGACCTGGGGTGGAACGTCCGGTACGAACCGGGCGCGCGGGTCGCGCACACGTCGCGGCTGCGCCCGGTGGACTGGGCGCGGCGGCGGCACGAGTACGGGACGTCCGCCGCGGACCTGGCGCGGCGGCATCCGGGCCGGCTCGCCCCGGCGCGCCCGTCGGCGTGGAACCTCGCCGTGCTGGGCCTGCTCGCGCGCGGACGTCCGGAGATCGCCGCGGCCTGCGCGGCGGTCGCGGCGGCGCTGCTGGCGCGCCGGCTGGCGCGGCTGCCCGCCGACTGGAGCCTGGCCGCCGCGATCGTCGGGAAGGGCGTGCTCGCGGACGCCGCCGCGCTGGGGCACGCGCTGCGGCGCGAGTGGTGGCCCGCCGGGCTGCTCGTCCTGGCGGCGGCCCCGCGCAGCCGCACCGCCCGCGCGGCGGCGGCGGCCATGCTCGCGCCGATCGCGCTGGAGTGGCTGCGGGAGCGTCCGGACGTCGACCCGGTCCGGTACGCGGTGCTGCGGCTCGCCGAGGACGTCGCGTACGGGTCGGGGGTGACGGCGGCGTCGGCGCGCGCGCGTTCGGCGGCGCCGCTGCGCCCGGACGTCCGGTTCCCCGAGGGGCTCTCGGCCGCCCGGGCGGGCGGGCGGGCGAGAGCGGCGGTGCGAACGGCGGTGCGGCGGGCGCGCCGGATCAGCGGTTGATGTTGCCCATGTCGACCCGGAGCTGCGAGCCGGTGATGAACTTGCCCTCGTCGGACGCCAGGAACGCCACCATGTTCGCGATGTCCTCGGGCTGGACCACCTGGTAGGGCAGCGCGGGCATGTAGATGGGGCCGAGCATGGGCGACTGCTCGAGGTAGTCGCTCATCGAGTCGTCGGTCATGCCGGTGGCGACGCCGTGCGGGTGGATCGTGTTGACGCGGATGTCGTGCTCGCCCAGCTCGTTGGCGAGGACCTTGGCGAGGCCGACCACGCCGTGCTTGGAGCTGGCGTAGTGGGCGAGGAACGGCAGCCCCTTCGAGCCCGCCACCGAGCTGGTGATGATGATCGAGCCGCCCTGCCCCTGCTCGATGAGCGTCGGCACCGTGGCCTTGACCGTCTTCCACACGCCGGTGAGGTTGACGTCGATGAGGTCCTGCCACTGATCCTCGGTGATCTCCCAGGTGCGGCCGTAGTTCACGATGCCCGCGTTGGCGACCACGATGTCGAGGCGGCCCAGCTCGGCGACGCCGTCCCGGACGGCCGCCTCCAGCGCGGGCAGGTCGCGGACGTCGGCCTTGCGCGCGACGATCCGGCGGCCCCGCTCCTCGACGAGCTTGACCGTCTCGTCCAGTTCGGCCTGCGTGGCGGGCGCGTAGCGGACGTACGGGCTGGCCGACTCGGCGAGGTCGATCGCGATGACGTCGGCGCCCTCGGCGGCGAGCCGGACGGCCTCCGCCCGGCCCTGCCCGCGCGCGGCACCGGTGATGAAGGCGACCTTGCCCGTCAAACGTCCCATGGGAAACCTCCAGATCGGGCGGCCCGGCGACGCGCGGCGTACGGCCATGGGGTCAGGTCGCGCACCGGTGGAAGGCCGGGCCGAAAAGCGGTACGAGCATGATGGCACTCGGTGCCAAAAAGAGCAATGGTCCGCCCTTCGCCGCCCGGATACGGCGAAGGGGAGGCGGCCGTCGCGGCCGCCTCCCCGATCCGGGTCGTCCGTCCCTAGACGCCGTCCTCCTCGGCCATGCCGAGGAGGCGGTCGAGAACGGCGGTGCCCTCCTTCAGCCCGTCGTGCTCGTACTCGTTGGTGATCCACGGCCGCAGCCCGCGCACCGCGCGCGCCGTCTCCAGGGAGAACTCGCGCGGGACGAACATGTCGTCGTGGTAGATCGCCGCGTACACGGGCACCTCGTTGCGGGCGAGCCGCTCGACGTCGTACAGGTGCGGCCAGTCGTCCTTCGCCGCCAGCAGGTCCGCGGTCTCGCGCAGCGGCACGAGCGCCGGGTCCTCGGCGAAGTTGAACGGGTAGTACGTCTCGCCCGTGAAGGCGAACGGCGCGCCGCCGTCCAGGTCGAACTCCGGACGCCGCCGGTACACGCGCTCGGCGGCCCAGTTCGTCGCCCGGCCCTGCGCGTAGATCAGCTCCTGGAACAGCGCGTAGAGCGGGCGGGCGGCGAGGCTCGTCGCGTCGTGCACGCCCGCGAGGAACGTGTCCGACAGTTCCGGGCCCTCCGGGCCCTCGACGAACGCCTCCTCGAGGAGGAAGTGCAGCGTGTCGAAGCCGGCCCGGGTGCCGAGCCCGAGGCCGAGGCCCTGGAACCGGCGCGGCGACAGCCGCTCCCCCGTGGGCATCCGCACGTCGCGCGTCCGCAGGTGCTCGACGATGCGGACGCACAGCTCCCGGTCGCCGGGGTGGCGGGCGAAGTACTCCTCGTTCTTCTCCAGCATCCGGTCGAACGTCAGCCGGTACACGTCGTCCGCCGTCCCGGTCAGCGTCGGCAGCCCGCCCGTGACGAACGACCGCCGCAGCCCCTCGGGCGCCAGCGACAGGTACGCCATCGTGATGAAGCCGCCGTAGCTCTGCCCGAGCGTCGTCCACGGACGTCCGCCGTTGAGCTCGCGGCGCAGGACCTCGGCGTCCCGGACGATCGCGTCGGCGCGGAAGTGCGCGAGGTACGCCGCCTGCTCGGCGGGACCGCCGACGCGGGCGAGGGTCCGCCGGTTCACGGGCGTGGAGCGGCCGGTGCCGCGCTGGTCGAGCAGCACGACGCGGTGGTCGTCCAGCGCCCGCCCGACGAAGCCGCTCTTGGACGCGGGCCGCACCGCCTTGCCGCCGGGGCCGCCCTGCAGGAACAGCAGCCGGGGCAGGTCGGCGCCGGCCTTGGCGGCCGTGACGACCTCGCGCGCGTACACCTCGATGCGCGGGCCGTCCGGACGGTCGTGGTCGAGCGGGACCTCGACGACGTGGTCGGTGTAGACGAGGCCCCGCTGCCGGAACGTTCCAGTGATCATCAGTAGCCCGGGATCCCGAGACGGCGGCAGATCTCGACGAGCTCGGGGTGCACGTAGCGGCCCTCGACCTCGATCGCCTCGCCGTCCAGGTAGATGGACGGGTTGAGCAGGCTGCCGTCGGTGTGCGCGGGGGCGAGGAACGGGTCGCCGCCGATCCAGGCGCCCTTCGTGCCGAGACCGAGCTCGACGCAGCCGAAGATGCGCTCGTCCTCCACGATCCGGCCGGTCGGCTTGGTCACGCCGGGGTTGAACCCGAGCGACCAGTGCGCGATCCGGTACATGTTGCGGCCGATCTCGGGGTCGTCCGCGGACTTCGCCTGGTCCTCCATCCAGCGGCGGAAGATCGTCGCGTCGGTGCCCTCGCCCTCGATCGAGGTGACGGTGCCCTCGCCGACCTCCATCCGGATGGGCGAGCGGATCAGCCCGAGGTCGTTCGGCGGCCACACGGCGCCGTCGAACACCAGCACGCCCTCCTGGGTCTCCTCGAGGGGGTTCCAGGAGATCTGCCCGGCCAGCATGACGGTCTCGCCCGGCTTCTCGGCGGGCTTGCCGCGCAGGTTGATCGACCGGCCGCCGTTGCGGGCCCGCAGGTCGGTGCCCGCCGGGGTGGTGATCCGCACCTCGTCGGCCTTCTCCAGGAGCCCCACCAGCGCCTTGCCCAGGTCGATCGTGCCCTGGAAGTCGACGCGCGCCACGGTGTCGACGAGCATCTGGACGTCCATGCCGGTCAGGTTCGCGTAGCGGGTGCCCTGCGCCATCGCCGCGCGGAACGCGTCCGAGTGCATGATGTACGCCAGCGCGTACTCGATCCACACCTGCGACCGGGCGACCGCGCCCGCGACGGGGCCGGGCGGCTCCATCGCCGAGGACGGCCGCGTCGGGTACCACACGACCGTCGGCGTCGCCCCGGCCGCCGCGACGGCCTGCGCGGTGACGTCCACGACCCGCGAGTCGGTGGAGCTGTCGGCGGTGATCACCACGTCCTCGCCCGGCTTGACGAGCATGATCTCCTCGACGAGCTTGCGGGCGCCGAGCGCGGCCTCGTACGACAGGTACTCGGGCCGGGACTCGATCCGGCTGGTCACTTCCACTATGCGCCTTATCCCTTCACTACGCGGCTGACATCGGTGAGCGAGCTTCCGGCGATGAGACCCGAACCGATCAGGTTCAGCTCGCCGCTCGCGGCCTCGGGTCCGCGCACCCGGGCCCAGATGATCCTGAAGGCCAGTGCGCCGAGCACGAACCAGCAGGCGTACGGGGTGAGGATCAGCAGTCCGGTGGCCAGCAGCACGCCCATCTGCCGCTCCGGCCCGCCGATGAACTGGATGAGCGCCCCGGGGACCGCCCAGATCAGGATGTTGGTGAGCGTGGAGGTGTCGGTGAGGCCGCCCGCGACGGTGTCGGCGTACACCTTCGACACCGGCGGGATCTCACCGCCCTCGAAGTACGACCGCCAGGTGATCGCGACGACGGCGAGCGCGACCGCGAACCCGACGAGCTGCGCGATGTACTGCTGCTTGCGCCCGGCCCGCTCGACGAGCCGGTACGGGGTGCCGCCCTGCCGCAGGATCCAGCCCGCCTTCAGGTCGTAGCCCATGTCGGCGAACGCGGGGCCGGTCGCGGCGATGTAGGCGACGAACAGCGCCAGCGGCACGGTCGGGATCCCGATGACCAGGCCCAGCACCATGAAGATGAGCGTGACCGCGAACGCCGGGAACCAGCCCGAGTGCATCGCGGCCAGGCCGACGATCAGCTGGTGCACCAGCGCGGCGAAGCCCGCCAGCAGGCACCACCCGATCAGCTCGATCACCGACAGGTCGCCGAGGATCCCGCCGGTCAGCGCGACCGCCAGCGAACCGAGCACGAACAGGACGTAGCCCTGGGTGAGCGCGCGCCGCAGCCCGTTCTCGTCCACCGTGGTCTGCATGGCCTCGCCGGTCTGCGCGCCCACGGCCGTCCGGCCGCCGTCCCCGTCGCCGTCCTGCTGCCTGCGGATGAGCAGGATCACGGCCTGCAGGAGGGCGACGAGCCCCGCCCCGACCATGAAGCCGTGCGGGATGTACATCTCGTTGAGGTCGATGTCGAACCATTCCTGGCCGTACTGGTTCACGCCCAGCCCGACGCCGAACATGGCGAGCGCCCAGATGTTGCCGATCAGCGCGACGCCCGCCGCCGAGAACGGCAGCGCGTTGCCGGCGACCTTGACGAACGAGCCGAGGAAGCCCACCAGCCCGCCGATGCCCAGCACGATGGCCTTGCGGCCGCCCTCGTCCCCGGCGACGATCGTCTCCGCCGCCGCGACGCCGGGCGGCCAGGTGGAGCGGGCCGGGAACAGCTTCGAGTCGAACACCCGGTACAGGACCAGGGAGTCGACGAACAGGCCGATCCCGGCGCCCAGCAGCATCGGCCAGACCAGGTCGGGGCGGCCGAGGACGAACGGGACGCCGATCGGCACCAGCAGCGAGTTCGCGGCGGCGAACGTGGCGCCGGAGATGGCGCTCTGCACCAGGTTCTGCCGGTGCACCGACCGCATCTCCCGCAGCTTGCGCGCCGGGATCCGGCCCACGAGCATCGCGATCAGCGCCCCGATGACCGAGGTGTTGGCCGAGATGCCGAGCGTGGTCACCAGGTGCAGGCCGATGAGCGCGCCGAGCACCGACAGGACGATGGTGAGGATCAGGACGACCGGCTCGTGCGCGCGGGGGTGCGATTCCGGCCCGTGCAGGGCCGCCCCCTTCAGCGATTGCGTGGTCACAGGACTCTTCCTCGCTACTCTTCGGCCCCGCCGCCGTCGAGCAGGCGGGTCAGCGACTCCGCTGCCCCGCGCACCCTCGCGATGGTGGTGTCGATCTTCTCCGTGACGTTGTGGTGCGGGCCGATCACGACCAGCGAGCCGACGACCTCCCCGGCGGCGAACACCGGCGCCGCGACCGAGGTGACGTTGAGGTCGTACTCGCCGTGCGAGATCGAGACCCGGTCCCGGCGGACCCGCGCGTACAGCGCGCGGAGCTCGTCCGGGTCGGTGACCGTGGTGTCGCTGAACCGCTCCAGCGGTCCCGCGCCCAGCAGCCGCCGGACGTCGTCGTCCGGGTAGAACGCGAAGATGGCGTGCCCGGCGGCCCCGCCGTGGGCCGGGAGCGTCTCCCCCACGATCGCCGAGTACCGCATGGGCCCGGTGGCGTCGACCGCCAGGGCCGTCCGGTATCCGGCGCCGTGCGGCACGTTGAGGATGGCGCTCTCCCCCAGCTCGCGGGCCAGCGCGGTGAGCAGCGGCCGGGCCGCCGCCTCCAGCGTCCCGCCCCGCTCCGCGGCCCGGGCGAGCACGCCGACCGCGGCGCCGAGCCGGTACCGCCGGGTGTCGGGGTCGGCGAGCACGAACCCGCGGTGCGCGAGCGTGGTCAGCAGCCGGTGCGCGACGGCCTTGTCGAGCCCCAGTTCCCTGGCCAGCTCGCTGACCCCCCACTCCGTCCGATGCTGGAAGGCCAGCAGCACCAGCAGACCCCGATCGAGGGTCTTGGCCGTACCGCGTCCCGGCTCGCCCAACGCGACCACCTTTCTGTTGCGTTTATCGCAACAGCGTTGCTATTTCTGAGCCGCACTGTATCCGCTCTTGGCTCATTACGGTCAAGCCGGAAAGGGGGAAGTAACCAGCTTTTTACGTGCGCCCCCTGCCCCGACCAGCACGAAACGCCCGCCCCGTCTGCGCTGGAGCAGGCGGGCGTATGCGGGAGGGCGGGCGCCCGGGCGGGCGTCATATGCTGCCCGGATGACGACGACCGGGCCCGACGGAGCGGCGCCGCGCCGCCGGCGCGGGCGTCCCGGGTACGACCAGGCGGCGATCCTGCGCACCGCGGTGGACCTGTTCAACCGCAAGGGGTACGACGCCACGAGCATGGGCGACCTGGCCAAGGAGCTGGGGCTGACGAAGCCGGCGATCTACCACCACGTCACGAGCAAGGAGCAGCTCCTCGGGCGGGCCCTGGACGACGCCCTCGACGAGCTGACGGCGGTGGTCACCGCGGCGGCGGAGGAGCGGGCCGGCGGGACGGCGTACGAGCGTCTGCGCGAGGTAGTGCGGCACAGCGTCGAGGTCCTGGTGGCGCACCAGCCGTCCGTCACTCTGCTGCTGCGGGTGCGGGGCAACAGCGGCGTCGAGCTGGCGGCGCTCGACCGGCGGCGCCGGCTGGACGAGCGGCTCGCCGCGCTGGTCGCGGACGCCGCCGCCGAGGGCGCCCTGCGCGCCGACCTGCCGCCGCCGCTGGTGAGCCGGCTGCTGTTCGGCATGGTGAACTCGCTGGTCGAGTGGTACCGCGCGGAGGGGGCGTACGACCCGGCGACCGTCGCGGACGCGATCACCACGATCGCCTTCGACGGCCTCCGGCCGCGCGGCGGTCAGGCGTCGTAATCGACGGTCACGCGCTCGCCCACCGGGAACGTCTGGCAGGTGAGGACGAACCCGGCGGCGACCTCGGACGGTTCGAGCGCGTGGTTGCGGCGCATGTCGGTCTCGCCCTCGCGGACGACGGCGCGGCACGTCCCGCAGACGCCGCCCTTGCAGGCGAACGGCAGGTCGGCGCGCGTCGCCTGGGCGCCCTCGAGGATCGTCGTCTCGCGGGAGACGGTCGAGGTGGTGCGCAGCCCGTCGAGGACCGTGGTCAGCTCGGTCGTCGCGCCGGACGGCGTCCCGGCGGCCCGCCGGGGCTCGGGCGGGGGCGCGTCCACGTAGAACAGCTCGACGTGGACGCGGTCGGGCGGGACGCCGAGGCCGGCGAGGACGGCTCGGGCGTCCTCGACCATCGGGAACGGCCCGCAGAGCCAGACGTGGTCGAACACCTCTGCGGGGACGAGGTCGGTGAGCAGGCGGTGCAGCCGGTCGCGGTCGAGCCGTCCGGAGAACAGCTCGGCGTCGCGGGGTTCGCGGGACAGCACGTGGACGAACTGGAGCCGGGGCCCGTACCGGTTCTTCAGGTCGCCGAGCTCCTCGGCGAACATCACGGTGCGGCTCGTCCGGTTGCCGTAGATCAGCGACACCTGCGCGGAGGGGTGGGCCAGGACGGTCGAGGCGACCGACAGCAGCGGGGTGATGCCGGACCCGGCGGCGACGCACAGGTGCCGCTCCCCCGTCGCGGGATCGGCCCGCCAGGACCCCGTCGGCGGCCCCACCTCGATGCGCGTCCCGGGCGTGACGTCGTGCACGAGCCAGGACGAGAACAGCCCGTCGGGGATCTCGCGGACCCCGATGCGCGGGGCCGCGCCGGCCGGCGCGCAGATCGAGTACGTCCGGCGGTGCTCCCGTCCGTCCACGACGCGGCGCAGGGTGAGCGACTGCCCGGCCCGGAACGCGTAGGCGTCGCGCAGCTCCGCCGGCACGTCGAAGGTGATCGCCACGGCGTCCTCGCACAGGCGGTCCACCGCCGCGACGGTGAGCGGGTGGAAGACGGCCGCCCGGGCGGGCGCGGGCGCGGTGGCGGGCATCTCAGATCTCCTTGACGTGCTCGAAGGGCTCGAGGCAGTCGGTGCAGCGGTAGAGGGCCTTGCAGGCGGTCGAGCCGAACTCCGAGGTCGGCCGGGTGGCCGTCGAGCCGCAGCGGGGGCAGGCGGGCGCGCGCCGGGGCGGTCCGAGCGTGAGCGCCACCGGGCCGGACGCGCGGCGGGCGGGGCCGGGCGGGGAGAGCCCGGCCTCCCGCAGCGCGGCCCGGCCGCGCTCGGAGATCCAGTCGCTCGACCAGGGCGGGTCGAGGACGACGCGCACCTCGACGCGGGGGAAGCCCGCGTCGTTCAGCCGGTGGACGAGGTCGTCGCGCATGGTCGCCATGGCGGGGCAGCCGGTGTAGGTGGGGGTGATCGAGGCGACGACGGTCTCCCCGCCCCGCCCGTCCGGGATCACCTCGACGCCGCGCAGGATCCCCAGGTCGGCGAGGGTGAGCATCGGCATCTCCGGGTCCCGCACCCCGGCGGCGGCCTCGGCGGCGCGGTCGCGGGCGTTCACCAGAGCCCCATCGGGTGGGCGCGCGCGACCTCCTGCATCTCGGCGAGCAGCGGGCCGAACGCGGCGGTGTGGTCGCCGTCGCGCCCCGACGGTCCGGGCGCGGGCGCTGCGTCCGGACGGTCGACGCCGCTCACCGCGAGGACCTGCGCGAGGACGGCGTCCACCTCGTCCCCGATCGAGGCGGGGTCGACGCCGACGCCGGTCGCCGCGAGGGACGTCTCGACGGGATGGGGCGCGAACAGCTCGGGCAGGAGCGGCCACAGGGCGCCGAGCGCCGCGACCAGCCTGCGGCGCGACTCGGAGGTGCCCCGCGCGAGGGTGAGGAACCAGCGGCCCGCCCAGTCGCGGTGGTAGGCGACCTCCTTGACGCCCTTCGCCGCGACCGCCGCGAGGACGCCGTCCCGGCTCCCGCGGAGCCGTTCGAGCAGCGCCAGCCGGGCCGTGGCGAACAGCAGGAGGCGGACGACGACGTGCGCGAAGTCGCCGTTCGGGACCTCGGCGAGCCGCACGTTGCGGAAGCCCCCGGCGTCGCGGAAGAACGCGAGCGCGTCCTCCGCCGGGACGGGCGAGCCGGCCGGGAGCGCGGGGACGGCGCCCGGATCGGCGGCGGCGGCCCGCGCCAGCAGCAGGCGCGCCTGCCCGAGCAGGTCGAGGGCCATGTTCGCGAGCGCGATGTCCTCTTCGAGGTCGGGGGCGCGGCTGCACCACTCCGCCAGCCGCTGGGACATGATCAGGGCGTCGTCGCCGAGCATGAGGCAGTACGCCGCGAGGGCCGCCGGGGCGGCGCCGTCCGGGACGGTCGTGTCGACGCCGGCGAGGGGGTCCTCGAAGCCGGTGCCGAAGGCCCATTGCGACGAGTCCCCGCCGGCCTCGACGAGGCCGTCGAAGACGCTGCCCGGCGTCCCGGTCGTCTGATCGTCGTTCATGGTCGGTCCGCCCTCACATGTGCGGCACGTCGCCGGGGATGTCGTAGAACGTGGGGTGCCGGTAGACCTTGTCGCCGTTCGGGGCGAACAGCGGGTCCTTCTCGTCCGGGCTGGACGCCGTGATGGCGTCGGCGCGCACGACCCAGATGCTCACGCCCTCGTTGCGCCGCGTGTAGACGTCGCGCGCGTGGCGCAGGGCCAGCACGTCGTCCGGGGCGTGCAGCGACCCGACGTGGACGTGGTTGAGGCCGCGCTTGCCGCGCACGAACACCTCGTAGAGGGGCCATTCCCGCCGGTCGGTGCTCATCGCGCCGCCTCCCCCGCGTCCGCGGCGGACCGCTCCGCGAACGCGGTCGCCGCCTCCCGCACCCACGCGCCGTCCTCGTGGGCGGCGCGCCGGTGGGCCATGCGCCGCGCGTTGCACGGCCCGTCGCCGCGCAGGACGGCCGCGAACTCGTCCCAGTCGGGCTCGCCGAAGTCGTAGTGGCCGCGCTCGGCGTTCCAGCGCAGGTCCGGGTCGGGGAGGGTGACGCCGAGCGCCTCGGCCTGCGGGACGGTCATGTCGACGAACTTCTGCCGCAGCTCGTCGTTGGAGTTGCGCTTGACGCCCCACGCCATCGACCGCGCGCTGTTCGGCGAGTCCGCGTCCGGCGGGCCGAACATCATCAGCGACGGCCACCAGAACCGGTCCACCGACTCCTGCACCATGGCGCGCTGCTCGTCCGTCCCGCGCATCATCGTCATCAGCAGCTCGTAGCCCTGCCGCTGGTGGAACGACTCCTCCTTGCAGATGCGGATCATCGCGCGGCCGTAGGGCCCGTAGGACGTCCGGCACAGCGGCACCTGGTTGCAGATCGCGGCGCCGTCGACGAGC
Organism: Spirillospora sp. NPDC052242; assembly: GCF_040679555.1. Classification (NCBI taxonomy): domain Bacteria; kingdom Bacillati; phylum Actinomycetota; class Actinomycetes; order Streptosporangiales; family Thermomonosporaceae; genus Spirillospora; species Spirillospora sp. NPDC052242. The sequence continues at coordinate 2,608 of NZ_JBFAUZ010000068.1, read as the reverse complement.
CACCCGATCGTCCCGACGTCGGCGTAGGACGGGGTCGGGTAGTTGAAGATCGACGAGTACTTCTGCTTCCCGGCCAGCAGCAGCTCCGTGAGCTCGGCGCGGGACACGCCGAGGGTCTCGCAGGCCGAGTACAGGTACAGCCCGTGCCCCGCCTCGTCCTGCACCTTGGCCAGCAGGATCGCCTTGCGGCGCAGGGACGGCGCCCGCCCGATCCAGGCGCCCTCGGGCTGCATGCCGATGATCTCCGAGTGCGCGTGCTGGGCGATCTGCCGGACGAGCGTCCTGCGGTAGGCGTCCGGCATCCAGTCGCGGGGCTCGATGCGGTCGCCCCGCCCGATCGTTTCGTCGAACGCCGCCTGGAGCGCCGCGTCCGGCTCCGCCCGTGTCGTCACTGGTCCTCCCGGCGTATTTACTTACCGTTCGATCAGTAATAACGTGACACGAGACCGCCGCTCGGCGCAAGAGGGGGTGGCCGGCCCGCCTCGGAGAGGAGACAGGCGTGAGTCCACTGCTGGAGAGCTACGCCGCCGGACGCTGGTTCCGCGCGGACGGCGAGGGCGAACCGCTGCTCGACGCCGCGACCGGCGAGGAGGTCGCGCGGCTGGCGCGGCGCGGCCCGGACGTCGCGGAGATGGTCCGGCACGCCCGCGAGACCGGCGGGCCGGCGCTGCGCGCGCTGACGTTCCACGAGCGGGCGGGCCTGCTGAAGGCGCTCGCCAAGCACCTGACCGAGCGCAAAGAGGAGCTGTACGCGCTGTCGGTGCGGACCGGCGCGACGTCCCGGGACACCGCCGTCGACGTCGACGGCGGCATCGGGACCCTGTTCGGTTACGCGAGCAAGGGCGTGCGCGAGCTGCCGAACGACACGATCGTCCTGGACGGCGGCGTCGAGCGCCTCGGCAAGGGCGGGACGTTCGCCGGGCGGCACGTGTACGCGTCCCGTCCGGGCGTCGCGGTGCAGATCAACGCGTTCAACTTCCCCGTCTGGGGCATGCTCGAGAAGCTCGCCCCGGCGTTCCTCGCGGGGCTGCCGTCGATCGTCAAGCCCGCGAGCCAGACCGCGTACGTCACCGAATGCGCCGTCCGGCAGATCATCGAGTCGGGCATCCTGCCGGAGGGGGCGCTGCAGCTCCTCGCGGGGAGCCCCGACGGGCTGCTCGACCGGCTCACCGTCCAGGACTCGGTCGCCTTCACCGGCTCCGCGCACACCGCCGGCATCCTGCGCCGCCACCCGAACGTGCTGGACGGCGGCGTCCGCCTCGGCGTCGAGGCCGACTCCCTCAACTGCTCGATCCTCGGGCCGGACGTCCGTCCGGACGATCCCGAGTTCGACCTGTTCGTCAAGGGCGTCGTCACCGAGATGACCGTCAAGGCGGGGCAGAAGTGCACCGCCATCCGGCGGGTGCTCGTCCCCGCGCCGATGGCGGAGCCGGTGATCGAGGCGCTCGCCGCCCGGCTCGCGAAGATCACCGTCGGGGATCCGCGCAACGCCGACGTCCGGATGGGCGCGCTCGCGAGCCTCGGGCAGCGCGCCGAGGTCCGCAAGGCCGTCGAGGCGCTGCGGGCGGCGGCCGAGGTGGTCGCCGGGGACCCGGCGGGCGCGGGCCCGCTGCTCGACGGCGACCCCGAGCGCGGCGCGTTCATGACGCCGGTGCTGCTGCGCGCGCGTCCGGGCGCCGCGGAGCCGCACGACGTGGAGCCGTTCGGGCCGGTGAGCACGGTGCTGACCTACGACGGCGTCGACGCGGCGGTCGAGCTGGCCGCGCGGGGCCGCGGCAGTCTCGCCGCGTCCGTCGTCACGCACGATCCCGACGTCGCCCGCGCGGTCGTCCGCGGGCTGGCGCCGTGGCACGGGCGGGTGCTCGTCCTGGACCGGGACGACGCGAAGGAGTCCACCGGGCACGGGTCGCCGCTGCCCGCGCTCGTCCACGGCGGCCCCGGACGCGCGGGCGGCGGCGAGGAGCTCGGCGGGATCCGGAGCGTCCTCGGCCACATGCAGCGCACCGCGGTGCAGGCGTCGCCCGACCTGCTCACCGCGGTCACCGGCACGTGGACGCCCGGCGCCGACCGCACCGCGTCCGGCGTCCACCCGTTCCGCAAGTCGCTGGCCGAGCTGCGGCTCGGCGACACCATCGCCTCCGAGCCGCGCACGGTGTCGCTCGACGACATCGCCCATTTCGCGGAGTTCACCGGCGACACGTTCTACGCGCACACCGATCCGGAGGCCGCCGCCCGCAACCCGCTGTTCGGCGGCATCGTCGCCCACGGGTACCTCGTGGTGTCCCTCGCCGCCGGGCTGTTCGTCGACCCCGCGCCCGGGCCCGTCCTGGCGAACTTCGGCGTGGACGGGCTGCGCTTCCTCACCCCGGTCAAGGCGGGCGACTCGATCGCGGTGACGCTGACCGTCAAGCAGATCACGCCGCGCACCGGCGCCGACTACGGCGAGGTCCGCTGGGACGCCGTCGTGACGAACCAGGACGGCAGGCCGGTCGCGACCTACGACGTGCTCACGCTCGTGGCCAAGACCTGGCCGCAGCCCTCCGAGGCCTGAGCGGCCGCCGCCCGGGCCGCCGCCCGCGCCGTCCCGCAGGGGCGCGGGCGGCGGCCC